>JACUUF010000320.1 GCA_014859465.1 Methyloprofundus sp. | reverse complement strand
TTAAAGCCGTTCAATACTTTTACTCAAGGGTATAAGAAAGAACTTACTAAACAAAAAATTAAATATAAACTTAAAAAAGATGCCTGGGAAAAACGTCATTATGGGATCAGACACCGACTAGATGTTACTAACATTGACTCTGAAGAATCTGATCAAATCCTTAACCAACTTGCAGAGCATGAGCTTAAAAAACCAACTCCTCCAAAATCTTTCTGCTTTCGTTATGATGATGTCACCAAGGCCGCATTGCTTGAAAGTTTAATGGATCATCACCCATGTGCTGCGCTGATCTCGGCAGAAGGTGGGAATATGCTTAAAAATGGCGCGTTTCAAGATGAGAGCCTGTTCAATAAGTTCTGGTCGGGTGAAATCGTTGACGTTAAGCGAAAGACGTCGCGTGGAGGCACATTGGATAATCTGGCATTTAGCATGTCGATTATGATTCAAAATGCACCTTTTCAAGAATACCTCGCGAAAAAAGGTAAACGATCTATTGGTAATGGGTTTTGGGCACGGTTTTTAGTTAGTGAGCCTAAATCAACCGCGGGACAGCGCTTTATCCCGACTCATGACACCGAGCAGGACGCGCCGCTCGACCTTCAGCCCTTTTATGAACGCATCGAGGTCTTGTTAACACGTTTAGGCCAGCATTACAGCGCGGATAGCGACTCGTCCCTCATTGTGATGGAATTTTCTGAGGATGCGAAGGTCTATTGGCGGCAGATTTACAATGAGATCGAAGGTTTACAAGGCTCATATGGTCACTACGAACCGATTAAAGAATATGCCTCCAAGCTAATGGAGAATATTTCACGCGTAGCTGCTTTAATGCACTATTTTGAATATGATAAACCGGTCATCAGCCTTCAAAGCCTACAAACTGCTGCAGATATTTGCACTTGGCATGCTGAGCAGTACCGTGCCATTTTCAATGATGACAACCGGGTTGAAAAATACGCAAACATCTATCTAAAAACGTTTCAGGATCATTTTATATTGCAAGGTATTTATCACATCAATCGCCAGCAGGTGCATGCGCTCGCACGTAAACAATGCGACAAGGATTGTTTACAAAAAGCTCTGGATTTACTTGAAGAAAGTGGGTGGATTTATCAGTACAAGATCGGGCGCACCAAATGGACGAATCTAGTGCCTCAACAGGTTAACCTCTTTAATAAAAACCTTCACGCAAACCAGTTTTTGGATCAATTCCCGAAACATATGCATGAGCAGGCGAAAGTCTATTTTGAACAATACATTAAGCCATACCTAAATGCACAGCCTGCACAATACCCGCACATACCACCTTATCCCCCTGTTCATCAATATGTGCAACCCTATCATCCCCATAACTTACCGGCACAGCCACAGCCAGCTTTCTACTCGAATCATCAACATGCCACTAATACACCTGAGCCACACTCTCAAGCATACATTGCAGCGGACACGCAGCAACCCACAAAAGAAGGTGATGTCTATGATAATAATCCCAGTCCAGAACAAGTTGATCATGGTCGCAAAAAGAGCAAACATCTTGACCGTGTTATGAAAAAAATAGAAGAAGAGGCTAAGGGGTTATTCCAGCAATAGCCCTAGCTAGGGCTAACCATACCTGGTCAAAATTATCCGAATAAATTAATCGGATAAGAATAGTTGATAAATTTTTGTCCATCGAGCAAATAACATTGTCCCAATGGGTAGCAAAAGACGTTTGAAAAACCAAAAGAGATAAAGCACATGGCGCAAGATAAGCCTCGACACAATCCGAAAAAGATGACCCCTAAACAGATGGTTGAAAAGAGGATGCGTAACTCCGTGAAATTTGACACGGAGGGTGTCGTTAATCTTGATAAGCTCGATAACGCTTTGGAAAAGCTGATTTATGAACGTGTCTATAAATATGGTTCAACAGATTACATCGAAGCACAGTCTAATGACTTTGAATCAAATCTACTGACACACTTTTACAAGCTTGCCAGTATTGAAAATTATCGAAATAATAATGCTAGGGAAGACGAAGCAAAAAGTTTGCAACCAGAAGATTATTTATCGTCGTCCCTTTCTGAATCGCCTCACATGAAAGTTGTAAAGTCGATAGTTGAAGAGTATCAATCTGACTGGGAGCAGTTTCTGCTTAACAATCTGTTTCAGCAACAAGCAAAAGCTAACAACAGTTCGGAAAAGCCAGAAACACCTGAAAACAGTGAAAAAATGGATGCGTTGGGGATGAGCCAGGAGGAAGTTGATATGGGCTTCGCCATTTATAAAGCTCAGAACCAGTTCGCCTCACCAGAGGATTATAAGAGTTCCGTTAACTATAAAAGAGATAAAAACACAAAACTCAAGATATTCGAGGAGCGCGTGTTGGCGGCTACAGCACCAGAGCTTGATCAGACCTGGAAATCAAAAAACCTTTTAGATTTTTCAGCGGCTTGTTTTGACAATGCGCTCGAGCTTGGTGTGATTGCTTTATCAGCCTACAGGATGGGTGATACCAATTTGGCATGGTTGGCTTTAATGAAAGCCCGTGAGTTTTTGGGTACGTTTGTTGGTGCGCGAGTTAATGTAGTGAAAGGCACTAATCGAGCGATACAGGGTCTCACGAGTTCATTAGCAAGGCAACGAACAGTTGATTTTGCGCGTTCGTCGGTCTTGATCAAAATGAAACAGATTTTAAATGCTACTCAACATAATCAATTCTTTAAAGACGAGGCCACCTGGGATAACGCTGACCTGGGTATAAAAGCCAGAGAGGGATATTTGATTGATGATTTGGTCGAAAATGTACTTTTGCCTGTTTATAAGGAAGCTAGAGGGTTGGAAATAACTCCATTGCCGGATGATGATAGTTCGGACAGAATGAGTAAGGTGATTGAAGAGTGGATTACACATGACCCTGAATTTACTGATGTATTTGCGGATTTATCGAGTAAGCTTTTAAAGGATAGACACTTTTACGCCCAAAAATTGCTGGATGTGACTAAATTAGACGATAGCGAAAGCAAGGGTGAAGAGAGCCACATAAAAATTGACCGCAGTAAGTTTCGAGAGCTAATTGTGGAGTTAGAGACGCACTGGGATAGCTATGATGCAAGATTTATGGGTTGCCCTGCGGATAATGATTGCGCGTATAAGAAGCAAGAAGATAAACGGTTGAAGGAACTGAGAGGGTTTTTTAATAAGCTTTTTGAATTAGATAAAAAATAAGCTAAACCCAGGCGACTATAACTTTACGAATTAAACCAAACGAGATTGATAGCAATGACTTACAAACCGCCGTTTACGGTGACTTCAAAAATTCTTAGCTTGGT
>JACUUF010000319.1 GCA_014859465.1 Methyloprofundus sp. | reverse complement strand
GCAGAAGCAAAAATGGCCCCTGTGCTAGCTATTTTTAAGGATCAAGTGTTGCTTCTTAAGCACAGTCTGAATGCACAAGCGATTGCTTCACTAAAAAATGATTTGGCTAGTGTTGAATCAGATGTCAATACCTTGATTAAGGCCATGAATGACTCAATCAGTGAGGCAGATGATTTTATTAAAACGATGGAAAAAAATTAGGTATTTAAAGCAAGTTATACAATGACATAATATTTTTATTAAAAGGAAAAAATAATGACGACAAAACACGTCTTAGCGCTAACCGCTTCGAGCCTATTGGCACTAACGCTAACAGGCTGCGCAACCCAACCAGCGGGTACAGCGACTATTAATCAAGGTTTGAATGCAACACAAAGTGCATTAAATACAACTCAATCAGTGGTTAATATGGCACAAGCCGCCCAAAGTGCTAATTTAACAAGTTTACTTACCCAGCAATTAGGCATCAGTTCTGCGCAGGCAGCAGGTGGGGCGGGAGCATTATTTCAAGCTGCGCAATCTAAAATGTCCGCAGGTGATTTTCAACAGCTAACTCAATCAGTGCCAGAAGTAAGTGGTCTCATGAGTGCTGTTGCTCAGCCTAAACCGAGCGGCTTATCGCAAATTGCTTCAGGTGCTTCTGCATTAATGGGCGATGAAAGTAATACTTTAGGTACTGCTGCAAATCTATATAGCACTTTTGAGTCTTTAGGCTTGTCAGGAGACATGGTGAGCCAGTTCGCTCCTGTAATTACGGATTATGTTTCCAAAAATGCAACGTCTTACCTTACTAAGGCATTAACTTCTGCTTTAACTGGATTGTAAGTCAAGTTGATCAGGTCTAGTGATTGATACTCGGCCTGATTTTATAATGCGCCTCGTAACTCATTTTAATCAGCTGTAAAATTTGACTAATTCTTTGGTATTGGCCTATTATCAGCAGCCTATAATTCTCTACTAACAATAATAAAAATATGAATAATAGCCTGAAAAACATCATTAAATTTCCTGTGCAGTCAATACGCACTGTTTTTTCTATTTTTCTTTTAAGTCTTTTTATTGCGGCACCTGCCCATGCGCACCGAGGCGCAAAAGGGCAAGGTGATGCTTGTCGAATTGCTGTGGGTACTGACGTTGTGCATTTTTCAGCCTATACACCTACTTTTACTAAGGGCGAGAGTTATTGCGAGGCGATCCCTAACCTTGGTTTAACGCATATTGTTATTGATTATGAAGGTAAGAGATTACGTAATGCGACGGTTGAGTTTGAGATTACTAAACAACCAGAAGGAACGCGCGTTTTTTATCAACAGCCTGAGAAGATAAAAAAAGGCTCAATGGATGCTAAAGTCGATTTTACTAATTTTGGCGCAGGTGAATATTTAACCCACGTTACTATTGTTGACCAAGGTGAGAAACTAGACTCGCATTTACCTTTTACCGTAGGTATTGAGATTGCAGAGGATAATATTCCTTATAAATTAATTATCCCGATTATTTTAGTCATTATTAGTTTGATTGGGGTGAATATTGTGGTTAATAAAAAAGAACAAGCAAAGCTAGCGAATGCGACTGATGAAGCGCATTAATTTTTTATACTTTTAAATACAATAAATTCCAAAATGAAATATTACCCTATCCTAATAGATAGGGTTAATAGCCTTGCGTAGGAGCGGCTTCTAGCCGCGAAAAAAAAAACGCCACATGAGAAGCCGCTCATCTCTGCCTAGCACCCAAAGGGCTTGCTCCACTGGAGAAAGCCTTAAGATTTATGTAGATACCCAAGCTTTTAAAGTAGGTGGTTAAAAAGAAGGTGTTGGCTTGAATGGCAAGTTATTAAGGTCTTCTTAAGAAGGGCGTTGAGCACGCATTTGAAAACAAGACCTAATTCACGCGTTCTTATTGGCGGTGTCATGTGCACAGATATTTAAATATAAGCAGAAAGCGGAACTAATTGTGGAATATAAAGACTATTACAAAATAATGGGCATCGCCAAAGATGCGCCGCAGGACGAAATTAAGCGTGCCTATCGTAAATTGGCGCGTAAATATCACCCCGATGTCAGCAAGGAAAAAAATGCGGAGCAACGATTTAAAGAATTAGGTGAAGCTTACGAAGTCTTGAAAGATCCAGAAAAACGTGCAGCTTATGATCAATTAGGTGCTAATTGGCAAGCCGGCCAGTCTGGTTTTCAACCGCCGCCTGATTGGGATTCAGGGTTTGAATTTCATGGTGGCGGATTTACTGGCAGTGGAGCAAATGGTGCTGATTTTAGTGATTTCTTTTCAAGTCTTTTTGGTCAGCGTGCGGCTGGTTTTCAGGGTGTACGCCATGCTCAGCAGGCACCCGGTGACGATAGTCATGCTAAGGTTTTTATTGATCTTGAAGATGCTTACCATGGGGCATCGCGTAGCTTTTCATTACGCTCGACAGCGCTAGGTAAAGACGGACGCCCAGAAATTAAGACGCGCACACTTAATATTAAAATTCCTAAAGGCGTTAAGGAAGGGCAAAATATTCGCTTACAAGGCCAAGGCAGTCCAAGTATGGCGGGCGGAAAAGCGGGAGACTTATATTTGCAGGTGGCATTCAATTTACACTCTATCTATCAAGTGGAAGGCGCAGATGTTGCTTTGCAATTGCCGATTACTCCTTGGGAGGCAGCGCTAGGTGCTAAGGTACAAGTACCAACGCCAGCGGGTAAAATTGACCTGAAAATTCCAGTAGGCGCGTCCAGTGGTAAACGTATGCGCCTTAAAGGTCGGGGCATACCGGCTAAAGTTGCCGGTGATTTTTATATTACGCTAGAAATTGTACTGCCCGATAAACTTAGTGATAAAGAGCGGTCTTTATATGAGGCTTTACGCCAGGAAGCAGCTGGTTTTAATCCACGGGCAAAATTGGGAGTATAAGCATGGGTAATGAAGTCATAAATATAATCTCGGGTGTCATTGTCGAAGACGATGAAAGTGTCTCACTAAGTGCACTTTGTCGCTGCTGCTCCTTGCCGGCGGAGCAGGTTATTGGCATGGTTGATCAGGGGATTATTGAACCATTAGAGCCTCAAGTGACTAGTTCCTACTGGCAATTTTCTGGTGAAAGTATTATCCGTGTACAAGCGGCTATTAGATTGCAGCGTGATTTGGGTATCAATTTACCTGGTACAGCTTTGGCTTTAGAATTGCTGGATGAAGTTAAGGTTTTACGTCAACAAGTAAGCTGTCTTCAGCGAGCTTCGGTTTTGTAGATCGAGCTGCTTAGTTCTGAGAGACGGTAGTGGGTTAAATCTGTAATCATGTGTAAATATTGAGTCCAAATTCGACT
>JACUUF010000318.1 GCA_014859465.1 Methyloprofundus sp. | reverse complement strand
TCCCTGTTATTAGTTCCTTAAAACGAAAAGACCCGCTTGCGCGGGTCTTGGGTTCGGAATATTTAAATCCATTTATTGTAGCAACGGCTCTCACCCCGGAATGCGACAATGGGTGTAATATATACCACTAATGATAAAAATAGCAAGGAGGAAGTAATGAGTTCGGAGTATAAATATCGGCTGGGCTTGGATATAGGTATTGCCTCAGTAGGCGCGGCTCTACTAACTGACGACAAAATCCTTGCATTGCATGTCAGAACATTTGAAAAAGCCGAATCAGCGCAAAAGGGTGAATCTTTAAACAAAATTCGGCGGGAAGCGCGTTTAGCTAGACGCCGCATTCGGCGACGTGCATTCCGACTAACACGATTAAGACGTGCGCTACACCGCGCAGGCTTAATTGACACACCAGAAATTGAGTCTATAAACATAATTGGTAATTCACCTTGGAGCTTACGAGCCAAAGGCCTAGATAAACAATTAGCACCACGAGAGCTGGCTTACGTGCTCTATCACATCATTAAGCACCGTGGTTTTCAATCCAACCGAAAAAGTGAAGCGAAGCAAGATGAAAAAGCCGGTCAAATGTTAAGCGGTGTGGCTAAAAATCAGGTTTTATTAGAGCAAAATAACTACCGTACTATCGGTGAAATGGTAGCCAAAGATGAACACTTTATTCAAGCCAAACGTAATAAAGGCGGTGATTACAGCCATACCTTTGCCCGCCAAGACCTGGTTGATGAGGTCGAAACGCTGTTTAATGCCCAACAAGGTTTTAATAACGCCAGTGCAACAGATGAACTTAAAAGCCAAGTAATTAATCTTTTGTTAGCTCGCAAGCCAGCTTTAAGTGGTGAAGCCTTGTTAGAAATGGTTGGTAAATGTACCTTTGAAACCGCAGAGTATCGTGCACCTAAGGCCTGTTACAGTGTTGAACGTTTTACTTGGCTGACCAAGCTTAATAACTTACGCCTATTAACCAGTGGTGATACTAGAGCACTGACTGAAGCTGAGCGTCAGTTAGTGCTCGAATTACCTTTTAATCAAGCAAAACTAACCTACAAACAAGTTCGCAAAAAGCTCGATTTGCCGGAAGACACTAAATTTAACGGACTGAGCTACTTCAGAAAAAATGGTACAGATCCAGAGAGTTCAACCTTATTTGAGGCTAAACATTTTAACCAGCTAAAAAAAGCCTACAAAGAAGCTGGCCTTGAGCAACAGTGGTTAATTGACATTCAGAACCCGCATAAGCTAGACAACCTGGCTTATGCGCAAACGGTTTTTAAAGACGATGCAGACAGCCAGGCCTGGTTGTTAGAAAAAGGCATTGAGCCTAATGTAATAGAGGCGGTTCTAGCTGTATCGTTTAGTGAATTTATACGCCTGTCATTAAAGGCGTTATATGAAATTTTGCCTTCAATGGAGCAAGGTCAGCGTTATGATCAGGCTGTGGAATTAGCAGGCTATCAACCTCACAGTCGATTAGCAACAGCACAAAAAACCAATTACCTACCCGCTGTAGATAAAGAAGACTTTACCAACCCGGTCGTATATCGCGCGATTAACCAAACTCGCAAATTGGTGAACGCTATCGTAAAAAAATATGGTTCCCCCATGTCTGTACATATTGAACTGGCTCGCGACCTAAATAAATCAAAAAAAGAAAGAGATAAGATTGCCGACGATCAGAAAGAAAACGAAGCCAATCGCAAGCAAGAGTTAGCTTATTTTGTCGAGCAGTTTGGTAAAGAACCTAATGGCTACGAACTCGCAAAGATGCGTTTATATCGCGAACAAAAAGGCCAGTGCGCATACTCACAAAAAGCCATTGATCTTGATCGATTATGTGAAGTCGGATATGTCGAAATTGATCATGCGTTGCCTTATTCACGAAGCTTTGATAACAGCTTTAATAATAAGGTTTTAGTTCATATAGCTGAAAACCGCAACAAAGGCAATCGTACACCTTATGAATACTTAGGCGGACAAGACAACCACCAGGCCTGGTTGCAATATGAAGCTTGGGTTAAATCCAATATTAAAAATATACGCAAGCAACAAAAATTGTTGCGCAAAGACTTTAACGAAACTAAAGCCGCAGAGTTTAGAGAGCGTAACTTAAGCGATACACGCTACGCCGGACGTGTAATGAAAAACTTGATTGAAGACCATTTGCAGCTTGCAGAAGAATCAACGGCTCAGCGTTGTGTGGTGGTATCAGGGCAACTTACCGCATTTTTGCGCGGTAAATGGGGGCTTAATAAAGTTCGCGCTGATGGTGACAAACATCATGCCCTTGATGCGGCTGTTGTAGCAGCTTGTTCGCATAGCATGGTTAAACGTTTATCTGATTACGCACGCAAACAAGAATTAGAAATGGTGAAACGCGACTTTGTTGACCCTGAAACCGGCGAAGTGCTCGATATCGCGCGGGTGCGCCAGTTAGAAGCTCAGTTTCCGACCCCTTGGCCGCATTTCCGTAAAGAATTGTTGGCTAAATTGTCAGACGACCCCAAAACCGCGTTGGCAGAAATGCCAGAAATTGATCCAGAAACCATTGCACACGTTCAACCCATTCGCGTATCACGTATGCCAACCCGGCGCAGTTTAGGCGCAGCGCATCAAGACACGGTGCGCTCTGCTAAATTGTTGGATCAAAAATTAAGCAGTGTAAAGACGTCGCTATCGAAAATTAAGCTTAAAGATTTAGAGCGTATCCAAGGTTATGAAGACCCGCGTAATCAAACCTTAATGGAGGCATTGCGAAAACGTTTAAACGCGTTTAGTGATAACGCGGAAAAAGCGTTTGCTGAACCTTTTTATAAACCCTGTAAAGCCAATGGTTTTGATGCGGATATTGCTAAACTCGAAAATTTTGAAGGTGAACCTGCTCCCCAGGTTAAAACCTTACGGTTACTCGATACTCAGAAAAGCGGCATAGCATTGCGTGATGGTATTGCCAATAACGGCGACATGGTGCGCATTGATATTTTCACTCATAAAGAAAAATATTTTGTGGTGCCAATTTATGTGGCGGATACGGTTAAACCCAAACTACCTAACTTAGCAGTGGTGGCTGGGAAAAATGAAAGTGAATGGATCGTTATAGATGAAAGTTACGAGTTTTTATTTAGCGTATATCCTAATGATTGGTTAAAGATTACTTTTAAATCCAAGCCGAGTATAGAAGGGTATTATGCGGGACTGGATCGTTCAACTGGCGCTGTTCATTTATGGACTCATGACCGTAATCAGTCGGTAGGAAAAGATGGCTTAGTGCGAAGCATAGGTATTAAGTCAGCGGAAAAACTGGAAAAATACCACATAGATTTGCTGGGGCAAGCCTATCGGGCGCAGCCCGAGACACGGAAAAG
>JACUUF010000317.1 GCA_014859465.1 Methyloprofundus sp. | reverse complement strand
CGCTAGCGTATATGGCTCATCAATTGATTCATCTCTACCTTGCAACCATTGAATGAAGACCTTGTTGAAGTGTGTATTGTTATGTTGCTGGCTTTTAAACCATTCATATACATAGACTGATTCAACTGTCACCAGGCCTGGCTTTGAACCAAGTAGACAGTCCAAATAACTTAACCTAAGGTACTTAGGGCACACTTCTTGTGGCCTGGAGGTTTGTTGTACATGCTCTTTTGTAGAAGCCCCTAACCACGCTCTGATTTTTGATAACATTAAGTGTCTGCCTTTAACTCATACATGCTTTGCCCGTAATCAACATCGTGTTCTTGGAGCTTTAGCTGACTAAGTGTTTGATAACCAAAAGAAGAATGGTCTACAAGTCCAAGTGAACGACCGACCCATTCCCAGTAAACTCGCCACCGATTTGGTGACGGTCGAAATAGACGTGTTGCTTGAACTCTATCTTGGCGCGATCAAAGTTAGTCGGGACTGCTATAACATTGAGCAATATTATTTACATAACTTGTTTTTTAACAAGTTTTCTTCTAAGTGATTGTGGATAGAAAAAGGTAAAACCGAACCATAAAGCACTAAATGACTACTATCAACTAATTTAAACATCTCCATATCTTTCATGTAAAGGATTGAATCACTGACTAAAAACTGAATATACGCCCAATTTATTGCCCTGTTTAATGGACTTGATAAATGCTCGTTTACTAGTTGCTTACTCGAAGAACTGATTAAACTAAAGTTTTTAATCAATTTCATTCTTTGTTTATCTAATGAAGAGCCCACTTCATAACTTGATGCAACAGCAGATATTTCCTGAACACCTACAGAGTCGAGATAATCAATATATGACTCTGAAGTTTGGATAAGAGTCGCAGCTAAATTTATATCCTCTTGAGAAGCTTTACAGGCTATTTCACCTGCACTAGCCCCTCCAAGGAAAACTAAAGCAGATAGCATTAGAAACATTGTTTTAAAAAAAAATAACATCACTACCCTTTTAAGATTATTGAATTCAAGTGTATTCCCTTCATTTATAAACGGCTTTATTTCTTGCCATTTAGGTAAATACTGATCCAAATAGTTTTTAAAACGCTCGCTATGCTTACGTTCAAGCAAATGAACTAATTCATGCACCAAAATATATTCAAGGCACTCAGGCGGCTTTTTAGCGAGTTCTAAATTTAAAAGAATCTGCTTATTGTCAACGTGACAACTGCCCCACTTGGTTTTCATTTTCTGTACTCGCCAATCGGACAAAATCACAATCAATCTCGGCAACCATTTTCGAGCAACACTGGAATACGCTGTTTCAACTCTGCACGCTAAAAGGCCAGCTAGGTGATGCGATGTTAGCCTTATTATGCGGTGCAGGTCACAACCAGCGTCTCATCCTAAACTTCCGTCGGGATTTTTTGGCATTTTTATACACCTTGAATTCAGGCACCGTTATCTGGAAAAGCGGATGGCGTAACGAAAACAGTCTAACTCAAAACTACGATATAAAAGTGGCTTGAGTGAGTTATTCAGGATCAAATATTTAGAATCAACACCTTACAACTCACTTTACTTAGATGACGGGTTAATCAAGGCTCCCAATTGTAACCTTAAATTTTTCTTAATGGTTTATTAGTAACCGGAAAACTTTAATGCACCTGCTGCAATAACACCTGAAACAGCGTAAACCTTTTCGGCAAAATCATAACCCCCAGACAACTCTTTTACCTTATCGTACAGCTTTAGAATTTTGTTCTTATCTGGCTTTTGTGAATTAACCTCCTCAACAACATTTTTCATTGTTGACTTAAGCTTCTCGTCATCAGTCGATTCAACTTCTTTAATAATAGATTCGAGACTATTTTTGAATTCCCCAATTAAGAACTGAAAATCTTCTTTTGACATGCCTTGCTGATTTTTAATATCTACAGTTAGATAATTATTCACTGTAGTAGTTGAGTTATCGTAAATTTCCTGCTTTTCAATATTAATATTATAATTTACCGATGTTTCTTGCGTGATTGCTTCAATAATCAAGTTATTAATTTTTTTAATAAATTTTAAGTCATCACTCCAAAATAAATGTGTTGATCCTGAGTTTAAAGACATTTCTATTGCAAACTCTTTTATCGGTGTAACTTTTTTACGAAGTATATCTTCCATAACACCAAGATGGTATATAGCAGCAGGTACTAATAAAAGATTCCACCAAATATAATCTTTTGATCCAAAAAACATTATTATTATTATAATTAAAATAGGAAATAATATTAAATGAGGTAAAATAGATTTTTTTATTCTTTTCATATATTCTTTATGTAATTCAACTCTACCAACATCCGCAACTCTTTCTTTAATGCTTGTTGAAGATATATTATTTAAAGGATAAGTGCTATTCTCAAACTTTATGACCTTATTTGTTATTTCCATGAATAATCCATATGATAAATATTTTAATAAAAACCTGCTTGAACTCAGGGCTCAAAAAGAAAGACAAACTTCATAATTGAGATCCGCATTTTCACATTTTAACTTCTGCCAGAAATCTATAATGTCATTAGAGTCTAACCTTTAAGACCCAAAGGCAGAGCTGTATTTTTCCAACCCCTAAGCAGCTTGATTTGATATTCACAAAGCTGGTCTAAATTTAAAAAAACAATCCCTACTTTGTGACAAACAACTAAAACTATGGAATCTTACTAACTAATTGATACCAAAACAAACGTATAATTTTTATACTCACCTTTTATCTGAACAGGCCTAACTTGCAACATCAATCCAAATATTACTACCTACACTATTACCTCACCTACAATGCCGCCTCGATACCCGTGAAATACGGGCCTCAGACGCGCATAAGTAGCCTACGTCCCGCCTTAACCCATTCACGTGCATTTAACTCGATGGTAGCTAAACACACTCAGTCGTTCTTCAGCATCACTCAAGCCCCAACTACTCAACTCATCGGCTAAAAATGAATTGCAGTAATCGTATTGCTTGTTTTTCTGTAGCATGTCCAACACTTTTCCATCAATCAATAATACGATATGCAAAAACATCCGCCCATTTTCTTGCTGCCAGCTATTGATTGCACGTAGATAGCTAATTTCTGTCACTTTCGCTCTATGTCCCAGCAAATTACAGATACCACCTGCAATACGGCTATATAGGCGCTCTACAACGAATTTGCAGATTTTAATTTTTTAAGGCGGCTTATAACCCAAAAAATAGCGGTGAAAATGGCTACAAAATGAATACTGGTCAGAAGCATTTCACCTACGTGAACGACTAAACACTTTCACTGGAAGATCGAATCGTTTCGTATCGGCTTTGCAAATATAAGCTGAGCGGGTAAAAATTTGTTTAATTTGCTCTGGGGTA
>JACUUF010000062.1 GCA_014859465.1 Methyloprofundus sp. | reverse complement strand
AAACGGTTAAAGTAATCACTTCCTGAAGAATTTTCAATTGCCCGATATTGAGAATTTAATAACCCTAGCAGCAACCTGCAATAAATATTCAAATAAGGCCACACCCCAACTAATCAGTGCAGCGATTATCCAAGGCTTGCCGCTCAACTCTTTTAAATCAGCATATCAGGCAAAAGTGATAAAAACATGACTGCAAATGAATCAAGCAACGGTCGTTAAAATGAGATTCATACTTTCCACTTAATATTACAACCGATACTCGGAATTTGCTCCCGCTTATTCACCTTACCGGCCAATAATAAGTCCAAAGCATTGCGCAAATCATCGCCCGTTAAAGGTTCATTATTCTTAGGCGTTGCGCCATCTAAACGTCCCCGATAGACACAGGCCAGATGCGCATCAAATAAATAAATATCCGGCGTACAGGCGGCTAAATACGCTTTAGCAACCGCTTGCGTCTCATCGTATAAATACCCAGCAAAAGGATTGCCCCACTCAAGCATCATCGCCTGCATTTTATCCGGCGCATCCTGTGGATAATTTTCTATATCATTGGCACTGATCGCAAGGGTACTAATACCTTGCTGCGCATATTGATGAGCAATAGCAATCAATTGCTCCTTAATATGAAGGACATAAGGGCAATGATTACAAATAAACATCACGAGTGTGCCTTTCTCTCCTTTTAAACTGGCAAGACTTTTATACTCTCCCGACATCGTATCCAACAAAGTAAAATCAGGCGCAATTGTGCCCAAAGGCATCATATTAGAAGGTGTTGCTGACATAGTACTATCCTCACAAAATAATGATAAAAAATAACCAAGTAAAAAACCCAAGTTTATCCAGCATTGTCACTGACAATTAAGAATACGCTAATAATTTTTCTGCAAGCCTACTGCCTCCATAAACAGGCTCCGCTTGATTTGTCCAGCCTATCTAATGTCTTTTGATGCTCAATTAACTCTTCAGCAGAACACTCAATAATTTTCAAAGGTGGCCGATCACTGCTAATCCTTTGAATCACTTGCTCTTTGCCGCCCTCACCTAGATCATCCTCATCGAGCATAGAAATTTGCCCACCAGTCATTAACAAATAAACGTCTGACAAAATTTCCGCATCGAGTAAAGCACCATGCAAATCTCGATGACTATTATCAATGCCATAACGCTTACACAAAGCATCTAAACTATTGCGCTGTCCAGGGTGTTTTTTACGCGCATAAACCAAGCTATCAAAGACCGTACAAAATTCTTCGGTTTTACCTATACCCTGCTCTAATAGCGCAAACTCATGATCCATAAAGCCAATATCGAACGGTGCATTATGAATAATCAACTCCGCGCCACGGATAAAATCTAAAAAATCATCCGCGACATCTTTAAACAAAGGCTTATCTTGCAAGGATTCATTGGTAATCCCATGCACTTCAATCGCCCCTTGATCAATCTTGCGTTCAGGATTGATATACATATGGAATTTCCGATCAGTCAAACGCCGATTAATCAATTCCACACAACCAATCTCAATAATCCGATGCCCTTCTTTAGGATTTAATCCCGTGGTTTCGGTATCTAAGACAACCTGCCGACCTTTTTTTCTCATAATATTTTACGTAAAAAATTCAATAAAACACGTAGGGCGTGCCTTTAGTCCGCCTTTTTATGCGCACTAAAAGGCGGACTAAAGGCACGCCCTACCGATACTTGTTGGGGTGCCTAGGACAATTTATTAAATGATCATTAACCATGCCGACAGCCTGCATATAGGCGTAACAAATCGTTGATCCGACAAATTTAAAACCGTGTTTTTTTAAACTACGACTCATTAATTCAGATTCAGCGCTGACTGCGGGGACTTGCTTGCTGTTTTGCCAGGCATTGGTGATGGTTTGACCGTTGACAAAAGACCAAATATAGCGATCAAAGCTGCCGTATTCTTGTTGAATTTTGATAAATGCTTGGGCGTTAGTGACGGCAGATTTGATTTTTAATTTGTTTCTGACGATCAGGGGATTGGAGAGTAATTCTTGTTGTTTTTGTTCGCTGTACTGAGCAATTCTTTGTACATCAAACTGATCGAAGGCTTGCCGATAGCCTGCGCGTTTATTTAATATCGTAGCCCAACTTAATCCAGCTTGAGCGCCTTCTAAAATCAGGAGTTCGAATAATAAGCGCTGATCATGGACGGGCACGCCCCATTCAGTATCATGGTAATGCTCTTCGGCAGGGCTAGATAAAGCCCAAGGGCATTTATTCATTTTTTCAATAAATCAGCGAGACCTGCAAAGGGGTTGTGCGATCCTGCGGAATTGTTTTGGCTGTCTGTTTTCATGCTGCCATGACGCATTTCTTCGTATTTTGAATGCTCATTATCATGACAATAAAGACATAATAATTCCCAGTTGCTGCCATCAGCGGGATTGTCATCATGATTATGATTTTTGTGATGTACGGTGAGTTCTTGTAAATTTTTATGGGTAAATTCACGCGCACAGCGCCCACAGACCCAAGCATACATTTTTAAAGCTTGGCCACGATAGGTGTTTTCACGATCAGTTTGATGTTTACGTGCTTCGGCGACCAGACGTTCTGATGCGCTCATATTTTGCTTGTTACTTGCCATAGGGTTTTCTGGTGTAAAAGTAATTAGTAGGGTGTGGCTTTAGCTTTAGCCCGCGAATATTAATATTAAAAGCGAGCTAAAGCCACACCCTGCAGTTTATTTAATTAAGGTGCAGACAAATCAATCTCATTACTTGTTTCAGTCAAGGTAATGCTTTGCTCTACTTGCACTAATATTTTTTGCATGCCTTTGCGTGTTTTTGCATTAATAATTAAGGGCGATTTTATTGAGCCTTTGATGGTAGGATGCTCTGTACTGTCTGCACTTTTATGCAAGATAATCATAATAATAAGATCATCATTACCTTCTAGTTCCAGTGTTGCTTCCTCTTCATCCGTCAAAGTAAAACTATAGTTAATATTGAAATGCGTCGGATGAGCAACGGAAAATAAGACCTCTTCATTATCTACAGATTGCAACCAAAAAACTATATCACTGCCTTCTTGGTGAAAGAATTTAAAGCGCGTATCGGTTTCAAAACCTGGAATTCCGTGCGGAAAAGTAATAATAGTATCTGGGTCAACAACTTGCTCACCCAGTAGTTTTGATTTGATTTCCATGATCGTCCACTACCCTTATTTATTTATGAAAATGTAGCTTATCATTATAGAATAGATATTGAAAATTTTTTAAAAAGGGACATTGTAAAAAATATCATCATGCCTAGAAACTTACTATTGTTCTAATTTTTACTGTTTACGTGATGCGCTTTTACTAATGATACACCGCTCTTTAATACCGATTGCAAAGAAACACAGCAAGAGGCTAGTGACAATCAAATGATGAGTAAAATCCAGCATTAATTATGCAAATACATGTAATCACTATCGGCCAAAAAATGCCTGGCTGGGTAAAACAAGGTTATGACGAATACGCCAAACGTATGCCGCGCGAATGCGAGTTGGTGCTCAAAGAAATTCCCGCAGGTAAACGGGGTAAAAATAGCGATGTTAATCGAATTGTGCGTGATGAAGGCGCAAGAATGCTAGCGGCATTACCTAAAAGCTGCCTTATCGTCACTTTAGATATACCCGGCAAACTTTGGACTACGCCAAACCTATCTGAAGCTATGCGTGGCTGGTTAGATAGCGGACAGGATGTTGCTTTATTAATAGGTGGCCCTGAAGGTTTGGCTGATAGCGTTAAGCAGGCAGCCAATCAGTCGTGGAGTTTATCCAAACTGACCTTACCTCACCCTTTAGTACGCATCGTTGTGGCCGAACAAATCTATCGTGCCTGGAGCATTATCAACAACCATCCTTATCATCGCTAATGACCGCTACTCTTATTTTGGCCTCCGCTTCGCCACGTCGCAGTGAACTACTTAATCAACTGGGCCTGGCGCATACAATACATATTGCTGATGTCGATGAAACGCCATTAGCCAATGAAAAGCCAGCCGACTATGTCCTGCGTGTTGCTCATCAGAAGTCATTAGCCGTGCAGCAACAATGCGTCCAAGATAGCGTTATCTTAGCGGCCGATACTGCCGTGGTTTTAGGCGATACCCTTATGGGTAAACCGGATAATCTGGCTCATGCGCAAAGCATGTTAAGCCGTTTATCGGGCACGACGCATCAAGTGTATAGCGCGGTATCACTGCGCGGCCGTACCATTCAGCAAGCATTAAGTGTTTCCAATGTCACTTTCCGCACGCTTTCTGAACAAGAAATTATCGACTACTGGCATACCGGTGAACCGGCAGATAAAGCAGGCGCTTATGCGGTACAAGGCTTAGCCAGCATTTTTATCCAATCTATTCAAGGCAGTTTTTCGGGCATTATGGGCTTGCCGCTCTTTGAAACTGCACAAATTTTATCCAATGAAGGAATCAAGGTTTTCAATGAGTGAAGAAATTCTAATTAACGTCACCCCTTCTGAAACGCGCGTTGCTATCGTCGAAAATGGCGTACTCCAAGAAATTATTATTGAACGAACACGGCAGTTGGGTTTGGTTGGCAATATCTATAAAGGTGTCGTTTGCCGCGTATTACCGGGCATGCAAGCGGCTTTCATTGAGATCGGTTTAGAGCGTGCGGCTTTTTTACATCTTTCCGACTTATCCAGCCAGGAATTAGAACAAAAAGGCTCTGGGAATATTGAGCATTATCTGGTAGAAAACCAACAGATCATTGTACAAGTAGCCAAAGATCCGATAGGCAGCAAAGGCGCGCGTTTAACCACCGAAATTTCTATCCCTTCGCGTTATCAAGTTTACATCCCTTATTCGACAAAAGGCGGTGTTTCCCAGCGTATTGAGTGCGAAGCTGAAAGAATACGCTTACGTGCCTTTCAGGAAGCTTTTCAGCAAGAGCATAAATCGGGTGCCTTTATTGCCCGAACCGCTGCCGAATGTATTGATGAAGCTATTTTAGAATCCGATATGTTGTTTCTCTTGCAGCTCTGGAAATCTATTCAAGAAAAAATAAGCACCGCCCAACCCCAAACGCTGATTCATTATGATTTACCGCTTAGCATTCGGACTTTACGTGATTTATATACCGATACCATTGAAAAAGTAAAAGTCGATTCACGTAAGACACATCAACGCCTGATCGAATTTGCCACAGAATTTGTTCCCGATATCGTGCCTATTATTGAACATTACACACGCGATCGGCCCTTGTTTGATATGTATAATATTGAAGAAGAAATCGAGAAAGCATTAGATCGTAAAGTCAGCTTAAAATCAGGTGGTCACTTGGTTTTTGACCAAACCGAAGCGATGACCACGGTCGATGTCAATACCGGCGGTTATGTGAGCGGCAAAAACTTAGAAGAAACGATATTTAAAACCAATTTAGAAGCAGCTCAAGCCATTTCGAGGCAATTAAGATTACGTAATTTAGGTGGCATTATCATTATCGATTTTATCGATATGCAAAGCGAAGCGCATAAAAGCCTGGTTTTAAATGCCTTAGAAAAAACCTTAGAAAAGTGTCATGCAAAAACAAAAATCACCGAAGTCTCGGCTTTAGGCTTAGTTGAAATGACCCGCAAACGAACCCGTGAAAGTTTGGCGCATATTTTATGTGAACCTTGTCCAACCTGTCATGGTAAAGGCGAACTCAAAACAGCGGAAACCATTTGTCTGGAAATATTTCGCGAAATTATCCGCGAAGTTAGACAATATAATGTTAAACAAATCCTCGTTCTGGCCTCTAATACCGTGGTGGAAAAATTACTGGATGAGGAAGCCGACGTTCTATCCGAACTAGAAGCTTTTTTAAATATTCGCATCAAATTCAGATCTGAAGCTGAGTACACCCAAGAACAATATGATGTTGTCTTGATATAAGGACATTGACTTTCCAGCAATGATTAACCGCATTAAAACGCACTCGATTCGAGCTCTTTTTTGGAGCTTACTGATCTTTGCCATCAGTATCACGGGCTTACGCCTTGCTTTATTTGAATTGAGCTTTTTCAAAACAGCATTAGAAAACCAATTAAGCAAGCAACTTGGTGCACCACTGACCATTGGCAACATACGCGGGGTCTTAAACGGTGTAAAACCGGAACTCGCTTTGCAACACATCCAGGTGCATTCCCAGAAAAACAATGAGACTGACCTGCACTTACAAGAAATTCATTTAGGCATCGATTTATGGGCTGCTCTGCATAGTCCCATGATAGAAAGTTTACAAGTATCATTAATTGGCGCTAAATTATCCGTTAAACGCTTAAAAACAGGCAGCATTGCGATACAAGGCTTACCTCATAAGGAGGACGACCCGCAGCCATCGTGGCTTATGCAAGGCAAGCAATACAAGCTTATTGACAGTGAAATTAATTGGCAGGATGAAAAACGTCACGCTTTGCCTGTACTGCTTAAGCATGTCAATATCGCCATTTATAATCAGGCCGAGCAACATAAAATTTTCATAGACACTGAGCTACCGAAATCATTAGGTAAATCACTCAAACTATCGATGATTTTTAGCGGCGATATTTTCAGCCCAGAAACGATAGAGGCAAAACTCTTTGTTCAGGGAAAAAATATTACATTGAATGAACTTATTACCGGTGATTTACCTTTCGACCTGTCCATTATTCAAGGCCGTGGCGACTTTTCTATCTGGAGTTCATGGCGTGCTACACAAATGGCGAAAATGAGTGGTTCGCTACATTTAGCGAACACGGTCATTAAAAGCACCGCAAATGAATCCTTTCCCATTGACCAGCTTGACCTAAAATTTAATTTACAAAAACAACAAGAAAAATGGTTGTTAGCCATAGAAAACAGCCTATTAAGCTCACAAAACATCAACTTTGGTCTTGCTCAGTTAGCCCTTGCATTGACCCACAATGCAGAAGGCGAATTAACGCAGATCGCGCTAAATTGCCCGCGCTTGGACTTAGGTAAGTTAAACAAAATAGCCACCATTAATAACGCCTTACCCACAAATCTACAACAAACTTTAAATGCTCTAGATATCTCCGGCGAAGTGAAGGAGCTGTTATTTTTAGCTGATTTACCCGAACAAACCTTTTCGATCAATGGACAACTGGAGCAAATTAAGTTTAACGCTATAGACAAACTTCCTGGCATTAAAGGTTTATCCTTATATATCAGCGGCAACGAGCAACAAGGTGAAATACAGTTAAGTTCACAAAACTTCACTCTTACCGCCCCCAATTTATTTAGAACCCCTTTAGACTTCACACTCGCTTTAGGTGAATTACATTGGCAACAACTCGCCGAACACTGGATCATTAATAGCCCCATGCTAGAAATGAAATCGACTTATTTAGCTATTAAAAATAAATTACAACTGACTTTAGCCAAAAGTGAACAGCCGCCATTGATGACTTTACAAAGCGTTTTTGATATTTATGATGCGAGCAAAACGCCTGCTTTCTTACCAGTGGGTATACTGGAAAAAGATCTCACTAGCTGGCTAGATAATGCATTTTTAGCCGGACATGTTGAGCAAGGCGGTATTTTATTCCGTGGAGCCTTGCCTGATTACCCGTTTATCCACCAAGAAGGCGCTTTTGAAGTTTTATATGATGCGCAAGATATCACTTTAAATTATGCGCCCGACTGGCCAAATATCAGCAGCTTATCTGGGCAGGCGCATTTTTTTGCTGAAAGCATGGAATTTAATATCCTGCACGGGCAGACATACGGGACCAGCATTAAACAGGCAAAAGTATCTATAGATTCATTTACCCATAGCGACTATCTAGATATTCAAGGTGCAATAAGCGGCGACTTTGCTCAAGGTATAGACTTTTTAAAGCAATCCCCCTTTAAAAAAGAAACCACAAGCGTTAGCGATCTGCTGGACCTGCAGGGCATATTTGATGGGGATTTGCACTTAAAAATCCCCTTAAAAAAAGCACCTCTTAAAATCAACTTAGCACTGACAACACAAAAAGCTCAGGCCGATATTATTCCTGCGCGACTAAAACTAACAGATATTAATGCTCAATTCCATATCACCGAATCAAGCATTAAGAGCAACGCACTAAGCGCGAAAACACTAGGCTTTCCTATTAGCGCCAAAATTAATAGTCATGCTAAAGGCACCTTTGCAACCATTACAGGACTGACCGATATTGCTCATTTAAACCAACAACACCCTAATCCACTCTGGGAATACTTTTCTGGCGCGAGCCATTACCAAATCGCCTTAGATATGCCTAGTGATCCTAGCCGTAGTGCCACGATCGAGCTTAATTCTGATTTAAAAGGTATCAGCATTGATCTAGCTCCTTTTTCCAAACCTGATAACCAAGCCCATCCGCTTAACCTTAAGCTAGAAGTAGCTGAGTCGGGCATCACTTCTTTAAATGCCCATTATGAAAATCATTTATCGCCCCATAATAGACTCACCATTAACCTGAAAAAAATCACCCCACACTGGCAAGGCTTAGTGCAATCACCGTTTGCTAGTGGCAGTGTATTTATTCCCATTGAATTTAATAAGCAAGCAAATATGAGCTTATTATTAAACAAGTTAGATTTATCTGCCTTGCAACAAATGAATACCAAGAAAAGCGCCCCCCCTTTTTCTATACAAGATTTTCCTGCGCTTAATATTCAAAGCAAATCACTGTACTGGCAAGGCCAAAACTTAGGCCAATTAGAGCTACTTACACAGCCTTCGGCTAATGGCTTATTAATTAAAAAGCTAGCGCTTAGCACACCTAAAAACCAATTAAGTCTAGCGGGGAACTGGCAGCAACAAGGCTCCAGCAATAACACAGAGATCAAAGGCACGTTGCTCAGCGAAAATTTCGGGCAATTATTACATCAACATCATTTATCTGAAAATATTGTTAACACGACGGCAGATATTCAATTAGCACTAAACTGGGACAATGCACCTTATGCATTTTCCAGTACTAACCTGTCCGGCACCCTTGATTTACATATGACAAATGGGCGAATTTTAGGCGTAAATCCGGGGCTCGGGCGCATCCTTGGAGCCTTAGATATTTGGAAGCTCAACAAACGATTACGCTTGGATTTTTCTGACATCACCGATGAGGGCTTAAGTTTTTCTGAGGCCAATGCAACAATCAACCTAGATAAAGGTTTACTCAGTAGCAACAATTTTTACATTAACGCTATGCCCGCAAAAATAAACTTATCAGGCACAACGCACCTCGATACCAAGCAAATTAATTTAAGCGCAACAGTCCTGCCTAAATTTCCTATTGCTGGTACAATTATCGGCAATGTTGCCAACAGCGTAACAAAAACATTTACCGGTGATGAACATGCAGGCGGCTTATTATTAAGCCTACTCTATAAGATTACAGGAACGTGGGAAAATTTTTCCGTCGACCGTCAATTTGACCGAGCCACTCCTGGCCCCTTAAAAACACCGTAAACATAAAACACACCTTGTTTGTCGAGAAATAGTTATATGAGTCTATGTGCCGCCATTCAAATGGCCTCCAGCCCCAATATCAATTCAAATTTATTAGAAGCAGAACGCTTAATTATAGAAGCCGTTGCAGCAGGCGCTAAATTAGTTGCTCTGCCAGAAAATTTCGCCCTGATGGGGCTAGATGAATTTGACAAAATAAAACAAAAAGAAGTAGATGGCGTAGGCCCTATTCAAGATTTTTTAGCCCGTACTGCGAAAAAACACGCTGTTTGGATTGTTGCCGGCACCATGCCTATCGCAGATCCCGCCAATGAACACAAAGTCATGGCGGCATGCTTAATCTACAATGATCTTGGCGTACGCGTCGGCCGTTATGACAAAATCCATTTGTTTGATGTTCAGGTTCCTGAAACTAACGAAGTTTACCGTGAGTCGGATGGTATTAGTAAAGGTCATCAACCCCTAGTTATTGATACACCGTTTGGTAAAATCGGCATCGCAGTGTGCTATGACTTACGTTTCCCTGAACTCTTTAGGGTCATGCAAGAACAAGGCATGGAAGTGCTCATTATTCCTTCCGCTTTTACTGAAAAAACCGGCGCAGCACACTGGGAATTATTACTACGCGCACGCGCCGTAGAAAACCTCTGTTATGTGATTGCCCCTAACCAAGGCGGCTTTCATGTGAATGGCCGGCAAACTTATGGTCATAGTATGATTATTGATCCTTGGGGAACGGTCTTGGACTGTCTTAAAACGAATGCTGGCATTGCCACTGCCGATTTAGATCTCGCGCGTTTACATAAAACGCGCGCCTCTTTCCCTGTTCTTCAACATCGCCAAATTGCGTGTAAATAAAGAAATATAATGGATAACACAGTTTTACAATTAGCAAAACAAGCAATCTTAGTGCCTACCGGACTTCAAGAAAATGACATACACCGAGTGATGGATCAACTGATCTCTGGCGCAGTCGATGATGGAGATATTTATATTCAATCCAGCCATTATGAATCTTGGATTTTGGAGGATGGCATCGTTAAAGAAGCCAATCACAATATTGAGCAAGGGGCTGGTGTGCGCGCCTTATCCGGGGAAAAAACCGGCCTAGCCTATAGCGATAAAATTGAATTAGCGGAATTATTATTAGCCGCAAAAAATGTCCGCGCGATTGCTCGCCAAGGGCAAAATGCCAAAGTTGCCATGACGCCGAAAGTGGGCGTGTACAAACAACTATACGCGCCACTCAATCCGCTGCGCTCTTTAAGCGACCAAGAAAAAGTTGATTTTTTACGCAAGCTTGATGCGGCAACACGCAAGATAGATCCACGCATAGAACAAGTTATTATTAGCCTGGTCGGTGTTCAAGAGCATGTCTTAATTGCTAATCAAGGCGGCTCTTTACTCGGCGATGTGCGCCCTTTAGTGCGCATGAATGTCAGCGTCATTGTTGAAGATCAAGGCCAACGCGAACAAGGCAGCATGGGCGGTGGTGCGCGTGCTGACTATAATTACTTCTTTGAGCAAGACAGAGCGCTAGGTTATGCCCAAGAAGCAGTCAGACAAGCGCTGGTTAATTTAGAAGCCGTTCCTGCTCCTGCCGGCAGTATGACCGTCGTTTTAGGCTCTGGTTGGCCGGGTATTTTATTACATGAAGCGATTGGTCATGGCCTAGAAGGCGATTTCAACCGCAAAGGTACCTCTGCTTTCAGTGGTCGCATGGGTGAGCGCGTTGCCTCTTCGCTCTGTACTGTGGTGGATGATGGCACACTAGATAATCGCCGCGGCTCTTTATCTATTGATGATGAAGGCACGCCGACTCAGTGCACGACTTTAATCGAAAACGGCATACTCAAAGGCTATATGCAAGATCGACTTAATGCGCGCCTTATGAGCACCCATTCTACCGGCAATGGTCGCCGCGAATCTTACGCACACACGCCGATGCCACGCATGACCAACACCTATATGTTGCCAGGAAAAACTGACCCTGAAGAAATATTACGCTCGGTCAAAAAGGGTTTATATGCCAAGAATTTTGGTGGTGGGCAAGTTGACATCACCTCAGGTAAATTTGTGTTCTCTGCCAGTGAAGCTTACCTGATTGAAAATGGCAAAATCACTAGACCTGTCAAAGGTGCCACGTTAATTGGTAACGGCCCTGAGGTACTAACCCGCGTTAGCATGGTCGGCAATGATTTAGAGCTAGATAGTGGCGTTGGTACTTGCGGCAAAGAAGGGCAAAGTGTCCCTGTCGGTGTCGGTCAACCGACCTTAAAAATCGACGCATTAACCGTCGGCGGCACCAACGTATAGCGCCTTTAAATATTTATAAATTATGCAAACTCAAAAAGAAATTAAGCGTTTAGAAGCAATCATTGCAGACTTATTGCTTGAAGCAAAAACGCAAGGCGCGAGTCAGGCTGATGCCGGCTTAAGCGTAGATAACGGTTTATCAGTCAATGTCCGCCTTGGCGAAGTAGAAACCATTGAACACCATTGCTCTCAAGGCTTAGGTGTCACGGTTTATTTTGGCCAACAAAAAGGCTCAGCAAGCAGTACTGACTTATCCCCGCAATCGATCAAAGAAACGGTTTCAGCAGCCTGTAGTATTGCGCGTTATTCCAGCGCCGATAGCTTTGCTGGTCTACCCGATCCCGAACGTCTAGCAACAGAGCTTAAAGACTTAGACCTGAATCATCCTTGGCAGTTAACTGCCGAGAATGCCATTAGTTTAGCAACACGTTGTGAAGATAGTGCACGCAATTATCATCCGGACATTAGTAATTCAGAAGGTGCATCGGTTGATACTTATGGCGGTATTCGTGTTTTTGGTAATAGCTTAGGTTTTTTGCATGGCTATGCTTCAACACGACATTCTATTAGCTGCTCAGTATTGGGCGAACGCAATGGCGATATGCAGCGTGATTATTGGTACAGCATTGCCCGTAACAAAGATCAGCTAGATGAGGTTGAATTAATCGGTAAAAAAGCCGCCGAACGCACCATTCAGCGTTTAGGTGCACGCAGTTTAAGCACGCGCAAATGTCCGGTTTTATATTCTGCGGAAACGGCGGGCGGACTCATAAGTTCATTTCTCGGCGCGATCAGTGGCGGTAGTTTATACCGTAAATCGTCTTTTTTATTGGATAGCTTAGAGACCAAAGTGTTCCCTGAGTTCATACAGCTTTATGAACAACCGCATTTATTAGGTGCACTAGGCAGTGCGCTTTATGACGCTGAAGGCGTTGCTACACAAGCTAAGGATATCGTCGCTGACGGCATAGTTAAGAGCTATTTATTAAATAGCTATGCGGCACGAAAATTAGGCATGCAAAGCACAGGTCATGCAGGTGGCATTCATAATTTATGTGTTGCCCCAGGCGATAAAGATTGCGCACAATTACTCCAGCAAATGGATACCGGTTTATTAGTCACTGAACTCATGGGGCAAGGCGTAAACGCAGTTACCGGTGATTATTCTCGTGGCGCTTCTGGTTTTTGGGTAGAGCAAGGCGTGATTCAATATCCTGTACAAGAAATCACCATTGCCGGTAATCTCAAAGAGATGTTCCAACATATTCTAGCGGTGGGCAATGATATAGACTATCGCGGCAATATTCGCACAGGGTCTATTTTAATAGAAGAAATGGCTATTGCTGGGGAGTAACTCACGCCCATGCAGCATCATTAACCATTAGTTAGCCTCCATTTTAAAGCAAGACAAATAATACGCGTGCAATAGCTTTAGCTATTGCACGCGCACCTGATATTTTCAAGCTTCGGGTCTGGCCTTAAGCTCATAACCCAAGCTACAAAAAACTACTCCTGCTCCGAATCGATCAATAGCTGCACTAATTCACGCAATTTATCTTGAATTAAACGTGTATTATCTGGCCCCATACGTAACATTTGTTTATCCAAAGCGCTTAATTTCTCTAACTTAGGATCAGCAAATTTATAATACACTGACGGACGACTCACTTCTATCCGCTCATTAATAATGGGCGCTTGTATAATTTTTCCGACCGCCGCTTTAAAAATATCTAATACCTTGTACTCTTTTGGATAAGAAAACTCTTTAAAAACGACTTGAAACAGTGGCACATATTTCTTATATAAAGCAATTGCTGCTTGATTATCAATTGCATTGATTGCTTGAGCTAATTGATCATAACGCTGATAAGATTCCGGAGAAATATACAGTTTATCGCCTCTAGGTATCGCCATAAAAGGTTGAGATAGTTTTAATTCTCGTAAAACTGTTGCAGGCGGCCTTAAGCCCTGAGCCATATCATTAACTGAAGCAATCGTTTTACTAATGATTTTTTCTTTAAATATAACTTGCTTTAATTGTTTTGAACTGGAGACAGCTAGGATATCTTGTTTAAATTCTGCATCACTATCTTGTAATTCAGGTAACACAGCCCCTTCTACTTCTTGCTGCAAATCCTCTTTGGCGTCAAGCGGCTCTTGCTCATCTGTCAGCAAGTCACTCTCTTGGTCGTGAATCTCTGGTTCAGCTCCCTGCGCCACTTGAGGTATAGATAATACCTGTTCTGTAACGTCCTCGTTGGATGCAGAACTACTCTCCTCATCTGTTAACAAAGTTAACAACCCAAAAACCAGTAAAATAACAACTAAACTCAGTAACAAAATGGTCGGCCAAATTTTAGATTTTTCTATATCACTCATTTTTATTCCTCCTAGCTAAAGCCAATATATCCATCCAAAAAGTATCGGTACTTTGATAAAGAAAACCAATCCTAATTAGTTATCTCTTTATAATATGCTTAAGTAACTACTTATTCAATCAAAGGAATTATCATGGCTTACACTATTTATTTATCAGGCGAAATTCACACTGACTGGCGCGAGCAAATTAAACAAGGCATATTTGATCAAGGTTTAGAAATTGAAGTGCTTGCTCCCATTACTGACCATGAGAGCAGTGATAATGTAGGCGTAGAAATTCTAGGCGCTGAAGAACAAGACTTCTGGAAAGACCATAAAGCCGCAAAAATAAACGCTTTACGCACCCAAAGTTATATTGGCCGTTCAGATATTGTCGTGGTTAGATTTGGCGATCAGTATCGCCAATGGAATGCTGCTTTTGATGCAGGCACAGCTTATGGTTTAGGCATTCCAGTTATTACTATGCATGCACCAGAATTAACTCATGCATTAAAAGAAATCGACGCCGCCGCATTAGCCGTAACAGAAACACCTCAGCAAGTTATTGAGATCTTAAAATATATTTCTCAAGAATAAAAAAGCACTCACTCAGTATGATGCGCTAAAGCACCATAGCGCATCATTACCTTATGTACTCAAATACCAAAAACCCTATGAGAAAAATACTTTTATTAATTCTTGCCGTAGGCTTTGCGCTCAATGTTTTTTTAGAACAAAATCCTAATTTTGCCCAATCATATAGAGAACAAAATACCACAATAAGCAGTGTACCGGCCCCTAATAACCAAACCCTCAATAATGCCTACCAAAATCAGCAAAGCGATGTCCAGGTTTATGGTTCGGGCATGGTCATACGCACACTGGCTGATGATAAAAAGGGCAGCCAGCATCAAAGATTTCTGGTTAAACTGGCATCAGGCAATACGCTATTAATCGCCCATAATATAGACTTAGCTCCGCGCATCAATGCGTTACGTGAAGGCGATAGGATTGAGTTTTATGGCGAATACGAATGGAATGAAAAAGGCGGCCTCGTACACTGGACCCATCACGACCCTCGCGGCCATCACGAGGGTGGATGGTTAAAACATAACGGTTCAACCTATCAGTAAGGCATAAGATCTTAATAACGTGTACAGAAGTCAACAAACCTTAGCTTTTTTGTCAGACACAACAATAGCTAAAGCTATGGCACTGCCTAGCAAATACTGACGCGAATAAATACGCTTTCCTAAGCATTTTATACGGAACACAATAACGATTGGGCGCACTTTAGTGTGCGCCAGTGCACCCTTGAAACATCAACGCCCCTCAAAGACCACAACCGATCTAGGCAAAACGAGATAGTCAGGATGCCCTAAAGGCACTTGCTGTTCTGGCAAGACTATATCTAAAGGCGAGCTTAAAGCTGTATTGACAGCCAGAGACCACTCACGCCCTTCAATTATAGGCAGGTGCATCACCAGCTCAGCTTCTGACATATTCAAAATAACATGCAAATCAGCCTCATGCTTACCAACCGCAGCCAAAGTAAAAGCAAGGACTTGCGCCTCAGGATCCAACCATTGCGGTTCACCATCAGCACCATGCCACTGAATATCGGGCATGTGCCTTACTTCACCATGTTTATTTCTGACAAAGCGGCGATGCTCAACACCATCGCACTTTTCTGACACGCCTTCACCCGTCAGAAAACGACGGCGCATTAAGGATTTATGCCGTTTGCGTAAGGCAATCATTTGCTGCACAAAACGCAGCATATCGGCATTTTTTTCAGTTAAACTCCAGTCGAACCAAGTTAATTCATTATCCTGACAATAACCATTATTATTACCATGCTGAGTATTAAGTACTTCATCACCGGCAAGCAACATGGGCACGCCTTGACTTAATAACAGCAAGGCAATACTGTTTTTTGCCTGCTTTCTACGCAATGCCAAGATCGTAGCATCATTGGTTTCACCTTCAACACCACAATTATAGCTAAAATTATGATCCCCACCATCGCGATTATCTTCGCCATTAGCCAGATTATGCTTTTCGTTATAGCTCACTAAATCATTGAGCGTAAAACCATCATGGCAAGTAATAAAATTAATGCTATTAATAGGTAATCGTCCTTGGTGCTGATACAAATCACTGCTCGCACAAAGTCGCGTTGCAACTTCTGAGATGATGCCCTTATCGCCACGCAGAAAACTACGCATACTATCGCGGTATTTACCGTTCCATTCACCCCAGCGATAACCGGGAAAACTACCCACCTGATAAAGCCCTGCTGCATCCCAAGCTTCTGCGATTAATTTAGTCTTAGCGAGTTGCTCTGAAAGCTCAATACCCCATAAAACCGGTGGATCTTGGAGCACTTCGCCATTCTGTCCACGCGCCATCGCGCTGGCCAGATCAAAACGAAAACCATCAACATGCATTTCTCTAACCCAATACTCCAGACAGCCAACAATAAAGTTAGTTATAACCGGGTGATTAGCATTTACCGTATTACCGCAACCGGTATAGTCACGGAATTTACTTTTATCATTGGCATCCAAATGATAAACAATATCTGCGCCTAGGCCTCGGAAATTAATAATCGGCCCATCTTCACCCGCTTCTGAGGTGTGATTAAAAACGACATCCATAATGACCCCGATTTCAGCTTTGTGTAGCGCTTTAACTAGATCACGGAACTCTTGTAAATGAGTCCCTTGTTCAGGTGCCACACAATAACCAGGATGCGGACTAAAAAAACTGTGCGTGCTGTAGCCCCAATAATTTTTTAACCCTAGCTTAGCCGTGCCACTAGGAACATCCTGTTCATCAAAAGCCATCACCGGCATAAGCTCAACATGAGTAATGCCTAAAGCCTTCAGATAAGGTATTTTTTCGATCAAGCCAGAAAAAGACCCCGGATGTTTTACTCCTGACATTTTGTGCTTGGTAAAGCCGCCAACATGTAGCTCATAAATAATGGCATTTTCACTTTTATAGGAAAAAGGCGTATCTCCTTCCCAATCATAGCTTTCATCTGGCACCAAATTACGCATGGCAGCGTGACCATTGTCACCAGGCAAACAAGCGGTATTTCGGTGCCACAACTTATCACTGACGGCGCGCGCCCAAGGATCTAGTAGCTGTTTTTCCTTATCGAAGCGAAGACCACTTTCCGAAGTATTAGTTGGCCCATCCATACGCCATGTATACCAAGTGCCCGCGGGCAATCCATGAACAAGCACATGCCAGGAATAAAAGGTTTTATTGATTTTGGCCGTTAAGGGGATTACCTGAAAAGGTTCAAGGTTCGTAGAACTGGTAAATAATAAAAGCTCTACCGCGGTCGCATGACGACTAAAAATGGAGAAATTAACGCCATCAGGTTTAAATCGGGTGCCGATGGGATATGGCGATCCTGGAGAAGTTTCATATATTTTATACATGGAGAAAGATTCCATCTTTTAGTTATAGAACGGTTAATTATTTTCAAGCACAATTTATTGGTATTGACGCCTAATAAAGGATAGATTTGGCAAAATATGTGCCATTATAGATTAGCAAGATAATTGATGACTAAACTTTAAATAATTCGGATAGCCTTTAAGGTTAAAATTGCAAAAAGAATGATGTCTATATTTTTAATATAAAAGCAGCCCTGACTAGCCATGAGCTAATACCTTAAGTCTGTTTCGTGGCAAGCAGAGCTTACCTAGCCTCTGCATTGCTAATGTTCGGTCATTTCCAGTCGCGCTATCCTCTTAATCTACTTAAACCGATTTTGGATCACAACTTCATCTTTTGTTAATTGTCCGGCTCTCGGGTTTGCCGTCCGCACCCCCTTACCTACCGCCAGACACAAGGCGATCACATGGTCATCCGGCAAATTAATCAACTGCCCAACTTGATCAAAATCAAAGCCATCCATCGGGCAAGAGTCATAACCCATATCTTTTGCTGCCAGCATTAAAGTTTGCGCAGCTATGCCACAAGAACGCATTGCCTCATCTCTTTGTACCTGATCTTTACCGCGATAATATTGATCAATCGCCGGTACAATGAAATCTTGTACCGCTGGCTCAGCATTTTGCCAGTAGCGTATTGGCTGCTTTTCCCAGGCTTTTAGGTCCGCACAGATCACTATAAATAAAGAAGCATCGGTCACTTGCGCCTGATCCCAGGCCGCAGATCTAATTTGTGTTCTTAACTCAGGCTCAGTAACACTGACAAAGCGCCAATTCTGAATATTAAATGCCGTTGGTGATAGCATCGCTAAAGAAAATAATTCGTTGATTTCAGCCTCCGTCATCTGATGGCTTGCATCATAATATTTAACTGATCTACGTGCGTGTATTGCCTCTAAAGTATGCATATTTTTCCTTATAATCATTGTTTATAATCATTGCTTATTTCACTACTCGCCATTACCCACTTCAATGAAGATGGCTAAAGTCATCAGCGGTTAATATTTTATACACTTCATAAGCAGGCTCCTGATAAGGATGCGCGAGTAGCAAGGCACTCAACACCGACTTAATCTGCTTTTCAGTACACACCATTTCCACTTTATATTCAGCAATCCGAGTAATTTCACCCCTATTCCCCAGAAAAGGCTGACTTCCCTGCAAAGGCTTAAATTGCCCCTCACCTAAAACCTGCCAGGAACAACACGCATAGTCCCCTATTCTTCCCGCGCCTTGTTCAAATAAGGCATCTTTAACCAACTCTAGGTGAGATTCAGGTACAAAAAAACATAATTTATACATAATTTAACTGCCTCTGTAAAAACTCAGGAATACGCCGCTCCAACCAATAATCAGGCTGCCAGGGATTATTGCCGGCAATAAACCCGACATGTCCACCGGCTTTGCTTATTTCCAAGCTAACTGATGCAGATAACTCAGATAATTCAGGAATCACTTCAGGCGTCATAAAAGGATCATCTTGCGCTTGAATTAATAAGGTCGGCACAGCAATCGCATGTAAAAATTGCCGTGAACTGGAGCGCTGGTAATAATCTACTACATTCGCAAAATCATACAAAGAAGCAATCACGCGATCATCATATTGCCAGAACGATTTAATATTTTCCAAATCGCCTATCTGCCTTAATAACTCAGCTTCCTCCGTTTTGCCTAAAGCCTCTAAATGAACCTGCTTTAAGCGCACATAATCTTTTAATTCACGCAATAAACTGGCCCGGTAAATTTTAGAAAAACCACTATCCAACTTACTTGCGCAGGCACTCAAGACCAAGGGTACAGACACCGCAGTTGCGGCAAAAAGTTGACTATTATTACCCTGCTCACCCAACCATTTCAATAAGACATTACCACCTAAAGAAAAACCCACTGCCGCCATCGGTGTTTGCGGCTCGCGCGCGCGTAAAGTGCGATAGAGAAAATCTATATCACCAGTTTCACCAGAATGATAACAGCGCGATGAATCATTAAATGTACCGCTACACCCTCTAAAATTCAACGCGGCACTGCGTAAACCTTGCGCCAACAAAGCCTGTTGCAAGCCTTTTATATAGCCTGATTGCGAACTCCCCGTTAAACCATGCAATAAAATGACCAATGGCAACTGACCTTCACCATAAAAGTCTATATCAATAAAATCATGGTCTTCGGTGATTAGACGCTCGCGTGTTACAACAAGCTCTGGCGGCTTACGAAATAAAGCAGGATAGATCGTTTGGAAGTGGGGATTATTTAACCACCAGGCGGGCTTAAATGTGGATTGTATTTGCATGAGTACGTTTAACCTTAAATTTTCTCTGATTCCCAAATTTTATTTTGGAATCCCTGGTTGCCACAGTCCTCCGTGGGAATCCATACCGCACGCGTTTGATTGCATAGATCATTAAAGCGGTTACATCTGAATCTGTTGCTCTTGCACCCGATATGGCAAAATGTACTGAGTACCAGTCAAAACTAACCCTCGTGTTCCATCTATCCGGCCAGCGCGGCTAACAACGGTTGGGTAGTGGGTGAAATCTGTGATTTTCAATATAATTGAAGTTACGACATTTCG
>JACUUF010000061.1 GCA_014859465.1 Methyloprofundus sp. | reverse complement strand
GCATAGCGGCTAATGCATTAAATGCTGGCTAGAGAGTCATTTGTCTCATCGCTACGATTTACAGCGGCCGCTTTGCTTGCTTATGCTACAATTTCATTCATGCATATACGTTTTGTTATGCATATCTACTATCAACACAAGGTAAAATTTCTAATGGATTTATTGAAAAAAGTAATACTGGCATTATTTATTAGCATCTCAATGTTTGCTATTGCTCCCTCTGTAATGGCGGCTGAAGCACCATCAACGGAAGAAGTGGCAGAAGCAATTGAAGAGTCTATTAAGCTTTCAGGACAAACATTAGCTGCATTAAAAGCAAATGAATCAAAAGATAGCATTTTAGCGTTATTTAAAGCGACCAAGACAGAATCTAAAAAGATTGACAGTACACCCGTTGAGAGAACACGCTTTAAAGCTAGCCAGAAAATGGATAAAGCACGTCTTGCTTTTAAAAAAGGCAATAGCGCAGAAGCAGAAGAATTAATGACCGAAGTAGTCGAACTTTTTGCAGAAGTACAAAGGATACACAAAGCGATTTAAACCTAGATGACTCAAGTAGCCTACTAAGGACTTACTTGATAACGGGCTCATTTTTATAAACAATTGAGCCCATTTTATTATCTGGCATTTGTTAGCATTGCCACACTGTAATAGCCCATACGGCTTGCTCATAAAAACTTTACCCGCCTGAGCATTGACTCTAGGTTAGCAACTGAAGCGGATAAATTCTCGATAGCTGCTTGCAAGTTTTTAGGTGATGTCTTTACTAATCAGCTCAAATGCCAGACCACGCAGCAAAGCCATGATCTGCGCTTGAATGCCTGATTTTGTTTTGATATGCTCCTCATTAAAGATAACATCACCAACCCAGTTATTCGATTCCACGCCCCAGTGACAACAAATGGCACCCGCCAACTCTGCCATCAGATTTTTATAGAATTAGATTCAAGCACTGAATTTGACATAACAAAAGGTATTAAAGGTGTTTTTTTGTTTGGCAAGCTCAATAGTTTCGCATTCCCTAACAATAAGCATCGACAAGCTACTACTTTTCCAGCGAGAATATAGAGATAGCGAATCCAAGGAAAATAATTGGGAACTGCGCGAGGTAACTCGTCCCTGTGCTTTTTTCATAACTTATCGCTTCTGCAAGCGCCGTATATTGTTCGGGCTACTCGCAATAAACTAAGGAACACGACAATGATAAACGTTTTTGTGATTTGTACAGGAAATTCCTGTCGCAGCATACTCGGAGAAGCCCTATTTAATCACTTAGGAGCGGGACGAGTTCGGGCATTCTCTGCGGGTAGTCATCCCATCGGAAAAATCAACCAGAATGCATTGGCAACATTGCAACGCCACGGTTTAGCGACTGCTGGCTACCAAAGCCAGTCATGGCATGAGTTTGCCAATCAGCCTATGGACATAGTCATTACCGTTTGTGACAATGCCAGAAAGGAAGCTTGCCCCTTTTATCTAAACAAAGCAGTTCGAGTGCATTGGGGCTTAGCGGATCCAAGTCATGTACAAGGCACAGAGAATGCAATAATCGCCGCATTCGAAAACACTTACCGCACTTTGGAAGTGTACATTAACAAAATGCTAAGCCAGCCACTTGAAAGCATGTCACCCGCGCAATTAAGTATTGAACTCAATGCGCTAGCTCACCACGAGGATTAAGCCATGACTGAAAAACAACATATTATGGGTATTTTTGAACGCTATCTGAGCTTATGGGTGGGTTTGTGTATTGTCGCCGGCATTCTATTAGGCGCTTATGCGCCGCAATTTGCCAAAACGCTGGATAGCATCAGCATTAATATTAACGATGCTCCCATTATTTCTATTCCTATTGCGGTTTGTCTGTTTTTTATGATGTATCCGATTATGGTAAAAATTGATTTCGCCGAAGTCGTCAAAGCAGGAAAAAGCATCAAACCCGTGACGCTAACGCTGCTGGTTAATTGGGCGATAAAACCGTTCACCATGTATGCCATTGCCTATTTATTCTTAGGCCTATTACTGCAACAGCTTATCGGTCTAGATGCAGTTGATTTAGTCAAAATGCCATTCGGTCTAGACTTGCCGCTGGGGAGTAGCTATGGCTCAGGCACCGTAGTTATCCAGGAAGGCGTAAAAATGCTGGAAGTGCCCTTATGGCGTAGCTATTTAGCGGGCTGTATTTTACTCGGCGTCGCCCCTTGTACCGCAATGGTTTTAGTTTGGGGTTATTTAGCACAAGGCAATGCAGGACATACATTGGTCATGGTCGCCATTAATTCTCTGGTTATGCTACTACTTTATGGCGTTATCGGTGGCTTCCTATTAGGCGTTGGTCAATTACCCGTTCCTTGGCAAGCCTTATTACTCTCCATTAGTGTTTATGTCGCTCTGCCATTATTTGCGGGTTATTTTTCTCGCAAGTGGATTATGGCGCATAAAGGACTAGTATGGTTTGAACAAAAATTTCTCCATCTACTGACACCCATCACTATTATTGCCCTACTGCTCACCTTGATTTTATTATTTTCCTTTAAAGGTGCAGTTATCATTGCCAATCCACTCACCATTCTATGGATTGCTATTCCCTTAACACTACAAACGTTGCTTATTTTTACGCTAACGTATTTAGCCGCAAAATTATGGGGATTTTCCTATGAGAATGCCGCGCCTTCAGCATTAATTGGTGCATCGAATCATTTTGAAGTGGCGATTGCCACAGCAGTGATGTTATTTGGCTTATCATCAGGCGCAGCGCTGGCAACCGTTGTTGGAGTATTAATTGAAGTACCCTTGATGCTGGCATTAGTGGGATTTTGTAAACGCACTAAACATTGGTTTCCACGCGCATGATCTTTTTTAAAATAACCTTGTAGGATAAAAAATGTCACACCATCACGACCATGGCATTAAAAATTATAACCAAGCTTTTGCCATTGGCATTTTACTGAATAGTCTTTTTGTAGGGGTCGGGGTTGCTTACGGCATCTCCGCCAATTCTCTCGCCTTGTTAGCGGATGCAGGACATAATTTAAGTGATGTTTTGAGCTTGTTTTTAGCATGGGGGGCTAGTTTATTGGCCAAAAAAACAGGTTCAGAAAAACGCACTTACGGTTATCGAAAAATTACTATTATTGCCTCCAATATTAGCGCTGTTTTATTACTGACGACATTAGGCGGCATTGCCTGGGAAGCAATAAGTCGATTTGATCAGCCTAGCGAGGTAAATAGCTTGGTGATAATCACTGTTGCAGCAATCGGTGTAGGTATTAATGCTATTACTGCTTGGTTATTCGTATCAGGTCAAAAAAATGATTTGAATATTAAAGGCGCCTTTCTGCACATGGTTGCTGATGCCCTTATTTCTCTTGGCGTGGTTATTTCAGGTCTGGTTATCATGGAAACCGGCTTAATGATTATTGACCCCATCGTTAGTATTCTGGTCATTGTTATTATTCTTATCAGTACCTTAGGCTTATTAAAGGACTCATTCAATCTTGCGCTAGATGCCGCGCCTAAAAGTATTGAAATGTCTAAAATAAAAGCCTATTTTTTGAGTCTTACCCCCGTAAGCCAATTTCATGACTTACATATTTGGGCATTAAGCACCACAGAAACCGCTTTATCTGTGCATTTAGTGGTCACAGACCTAGTGATTAACAATAATTTCCTAGAAAATATTCAAGCACATTTGCATCACCATTTTGATATTGGCCATGCAACAATCCAACTGGAAATAGATGACGGAACGCTTATGCATCACGACCCAATGTGCTGAAATGCTACTCACAGCCAACCTGCATAAGCTATTATTATGAAGACAATCAGACATTAAGCAAAAGTATAGAGCCAAAAAATATCATCGTGGGCGCAATAGCGTTAGCGTTTTCCACTATCAGTAACAAACCAGCACATCAGCGGCAAGCAATAGGCCGGAAAACGCTACGCTATTCTAGCCTACGCATCCGGCTTAGGTGTTAATGCTTACTCTTCGGAGCCGGCGGTGAGTATTTGTTATCCAGCGTTTTATCAATCTTAACGGCAAGGCTCTCTACCGTTTTAATAGTTAATTTTATATTTGGGCCTTTGGCCTCGGAAATATAGTTGCCTATTAATTGCCCATCGCTAACGCGAATTAAATGCCCCATCAAATAAGAAAACAAAAAACTGGGCTTATGTAAACGCCCAACAAGCACGTAATCAGCACCAAATTCCTTGCCTAAATTGGCAGCAACATCATGATGATCAAACAAATAACCAACACCGCTATCGGCAAATTTCTGGCTCTCTAGATCTACATTGATAATAGCGTAATCGGCTTTTTTAAGTTCACCTTCCAACAAGGGCTTTATCGAAGCTGTACGTTTAATTTCAGCGGGTATACGTGGTGCTAAGGTCATATCTTTCAGCTCAAAATCAAGAATAGCAATTTTGGTTTCTGAAAAGGCACTAATACTGACTACAGCGAGAGTCATTAAGATCAATAATTGTTGGATATTTTTTGTTTTCATATAAGCTCCAGTTATTTAAATAAAACTCTAAACAAGTACATATCACTCAGCCCTTAAAACTATTAAATCCTCATCTCTTAACAGACTAGCATCACTTATTTAGCCACTTAGATAATAGTCCTAAAAAATCCCCAATCATAAAGAAAAATAAGGCGGCATGATGTTAGCGCCTGCTTCTTTAATTGCTTAGCTCTGATACTAAGCTAGCAATTATTTATATAATATTTCCAATCTGCTACAGCTTGCTCTGTTTTTTCGTTCGCCTCAACAACCTTCAAGTCAGCCAAAGGAATTTCATAAATAACATCGCCTACTTCCACCTCAACCATAGCCATAAAACACTCAAAATCTTCTTCGCTATCATATTCTGAGTTCATCAGTTCAAGCACTGTAACAAGGATATTAGCTGTAATAGATAACTTCGAGGATCCTGTGTATTTAGCGGTAAAAGGGCAAGTTATATTATCAACCAAATAGAGCGTCCAGGCCTGGCCTTGCTCGTATTCATCATAGCAATCTGCAAGTATTTGATAATTAATTCTATCTTGGTGGTTGGTATCAATCATACGATAATAAATTAAGGTTACTTAGCTTAACATCTCAGTGCAACTCAAGCCTTTTCCTGCCGTACATCCATAACATTGAATGTTTAGATTTGCAAAGCTGAACCACCAGTACATCTAAAAAACAAGAAGCTACGAAGATGGACAAAGTTATGCCGCTGCTTGTCCAATGCCGAAGTGAATAAGCACTCATTCCGTAGCTAATATAACAAAGCATAGAAGCCGTGTTTAGAAAAGTGATATTATAAGGTTTTACAATTTCAGCCTAGAGACAGTTATGAACGTAAAAATTTACCACAATCCAAGATGCAGTAAATCACGCCAAACCCTGCAATTATTAGAAGAGCAAGGTGTGCAAGCTGAAGTGATTGAGTATTTAAAAACGCCACCTACTTCCGACGAACTGGATAATATTTTAACCTTATTGGATATGCAGCCACGCGAATTGATGCGCAAAAGCGAAGCTGAATACAAAGAAACAGGCATGGATAACCCAGAACTAGCTCGATCTGCACTCATTGCCGGCATGGTGAGTAGCCCCAAATTAATCGAACGTCCTATCGTCTTAGCCAATGGCAAAGCCGCCATTGGTCGTCCTCCAGAAAGTGTTTTAGCGATTTTATAAGTCTAGTGACTTATATGATGCAGCAAAAGGGTTAAAAATTCACAAATGGTTAATATTCTCGTTTTATATTACAGCCGTGACGGCGCAACTAAAGCCATGGCACAACAAATTGCTCGCGGCATCGAATCGATTAACGGTGCAGAGGCCATATTGCGCACTGTACCCGATATTTCTAGCGTCTGTGAAAAAACGGCAGATGAAATTCCAGCAGCAGGCTCGCTTTATGCCACCTTAGCGGATTTAAAAAACTGCGATGGCTTAGCTTTAGGTAGCCCGACGCATTTTGGTAATATGGCCGCGCCGCTAAAATATTTTATTGATAACACAACCGAAGCTTGGTTTAGCGGCTCACTAAGTAACAAACCCGCCGCTGTTTTTACCTCTACCGGAAGCATGCACGGCGGCCAAGAAACAACCTTACTGTCAATGATGCTGCCGCTATTACATCATGGCATGATGCTATTAGGTATTCCCAGTAGCGAACATGCATTAAGAGAAACAAAATCAGGCGGTACGCCCTACGGCGCGAGCCATGTAGCTCATATTCAACAAAGTTTAAGCCAAGATGAAAAAACACTTTGCTTTGCCTTAGGTGCTCGTTTAGCAAAAACCGCATTAAAATTAAAAAGTTCATGAAAGCTAGCTATTATTACGCCATCGCCCTGTTCGCCTATTTAAGTCTATTTAGTCTGTTAATGCTATGGAATACCGTGCTCTCACCACCGGAAAAATTACCGGTCGCGTTATTACTAATGATTACTGTCAGTCCTTTATTATTGGTATTACGTGGTTTTCTAAAGGGAAATTTAAAAAGCTGTTCTTGGATGGCTTATATCAGTATGCCATATTTTATACACGGCAGCATTGAAGCCTATGTCAGAACCGAGCGCTTACTACCTTCTTTAGAAGTCATTTTCAGCCTACTGTTATTTTTAGGTGCTAGTCTATTTGTACGCCAGTCAGGAAAAGACGCAAAATGACTTCCAAACAGCAACCTTTACAGTTCGACTTTAAAGCAGAGCAATCTTTTAGCAGTTTCTATGCAGGCTGTAATCATGAAGCCGTGCAACACTTAACCGATAGCGCCAGCGGCAAAGGCGAACAACAGCTTTATATTTGGAGTGAACAAGGTCTGGGTAAAACACACTTATTACAAGCCTGCTGCCAACAAGCGTACCAGCTAAAACGTAGCAGCTTCTATCTCTCGCTAGAGCAAAAAAAATTACCTTCAACGGATATTTTGCAAGGTTTAGAGTCATTTGACTTGGTTTGTATTGATAACCTGGAAGAATGCGCAGGCAACAAGGCGTGGGAACTGGCTCTCTTTAACTTTTATAACCGCCACCGCGACAACGGCCATAAACTCATTTTGGCCGCGCATATGCCGCCTAATTTCTTAGCGATACAACTGCCCGACTTAAAAACCCGCATGGCCTGGGGCTTAACGCTCAAGTTACAAGAATTATCAGATGCTGAACGGATTGCCGCATTTACCTGCAAAGCAAAATACTTAGGCTTTGAAATTACACCAAAAATAGGCGATTTTTTAACTAAACACTATGCGCGTGACTTGCCTGCGCTATGGGATTTACTTGAGCAACTAGATCAAGAAACATTAATAGCTAAACGCAAATTAACGCTGCCTTTTCTAAAACAAATACTCGCCAAACAAAAAAGCTAATTCAAGCACTCGCCTTTTCGATAAGCAAGCACTTCAGCCTCGCTACATGCCGTGCAGTCACTTGCGTAAGTTTTTGCCCGCCCCTGCTTATTTACGACACACACCGGAGCATAAATCATCATACAAATTTTCGGACGCGGTTCTGAACAATAGATTAAATCACTGCGTTTTTCAGGTAAATCCGCTTGCTTTTCCAGCGCATCGACCTGCTTTTCAGGTGCATTTTGGCAAGCGCTTAATAACAGCAAGATGAGCCACGCTATAGTTTTCATCAGCTTCATTTTATTTCTCCGGCGCATGCCCCGTCTCGATAGCCAATGACGTCAATATTAGCACAAGCAGTGCAATCACTTGGGTAGGTTTTTATCTGCGCAGCTTTATCTTGGCCACAAACAGGTCTATAAATTTTAGTGCACACCGGACTACGTACTTGTGGGCAGTAAATTAAATTATCTGGCTTTTCAGATACGCTTTGACAAGCCGGCAACAGCAATATCATTAGGCACACTACTCGTTTAATCATCATTAATTCTCCTTCAGTCAACTGGCGAAACTTTAACCAAAGCGCCAAAATAAGGATGATCTAAAAAATGCACCTCATTCAGTAAGACACGCCTTTTTTCTGCTATGCGATAAATCAACCCTTCAGATTCACCCGAATGCGAGGGTAAATACTCTAAATCAGCGACAACATGCAATAGACTACCGCGCTGAATTTTAATCCAGCCTTGTAAATTCTGTTCACTTGATAAGATATGAATAGGTAAGCTCAGTTGATCACTGTTTACCTGCATCTGCCACGAGTTATAATAAAAAGGACGATAATTACCTGCTCTACTTAGCCGGCTATATTCAGAGCGCATCGTCTTTGTTCCTAACTGTACCGAGGCATAACGCTTGACTGGCAAAATTTTCGTTTCAGTTTGCTCAAATAATTCAGTTGTCGGGGCACTTTGTGCAAACACAATCAGCTCAACCTGAAGCTTACGTATATCTGCATTAGCCCAGCTATGCCAGCAAAAAAGCAATAAAAACAAGTGGATTCTTAATGGTTCACTCATGCGGTTTCATCCGTTAATTGGGTCAATAATGCACTAATAAAAGCTACTTTTTCATCTGTCGTGGCAAATTTCTTAGTAAAGCGTAATTTATCACCGCCTTCAAATTTATAAATCTGTGCCTGCGTTTGTATTAAGGTTAATAATTGCTGCATATTTAACTTAGGCTCGGCAGAAAAAATAATCCGTCCCCCTTCTGCATGCGCATCTATTTTTTGCACCCCTATTTTATCGGCTTGTTGCTTTAATTCTGTAATGGCAAACAACACTTTCACTTGCTCCGGTAATAAACCAAAGCGATCAATCATTTCTATCTGCAACTCTCTTAAATCTTCTTTGCTTTCAGTGCTTGCGATGCGTTTATACAAGACTAATCGCGCATGTATATCGGGCAAGTAATCTTCGGGAATTAAAGCCGCTGTTTGTAAGTCAACTTCCGTGCCTACCTGCATAGGCGCATCTAATTCAGGCTGTTTGCCTGATTGTAACGCCTTAACCGCACGATCTAATAATTCTGTATATAAAGTAAAGCCTATTTCCTGAATTTGTCCACTTTGGCCATCACCTAATAATTCACCGGCACCACGAATTTCCATATCATGGGTTGATAATAAAAAGCCGGCACCTAGTTCACCCGATGTTTCCAATGCCTCTAAACGTTTAACCGCATCTTTGCTAAGCAAATTTCTCGGCGGCGTAATAAAATAGGCATAAGCACGATGATGCGAGCGCCCTACTCGGCCACGCAATTGATGCAACTGCGCCAGCCCGAGTTTATCGGCTCGATTAATAATAATGGTATTCGCTGTCGGTATATCAATACCACTTTCAATAATCGTCGTGCTAAGCAAAACATTAAAACGCTGATGGTAAAAATCCAGCATAATGCGCTCCAGCTCACGCTCCGGCATTTGCCCATGAGCAATTTCTACCCGTGCTTCAGGTACTAAATGCTCTATCTCGCGCGCCATTTTATCCATTGATTGCACATCATTATGCAAAAAGTACGTCTGGCCACCGCGTTTAATTTCGCGCTGACAGGCTTCTTTAATTAATGAATCAAGCCATTCGGAAATAAAGGTTCTAATGGCATGTCGATTGGCTGGTGGCGTGGCAATAATCGAGACATCACGCAACCCTGCCATCGCCATATTTAAAGTGCGAGGAATAGGCGTTGCGGTGAGCGTTAATAAATCCACTTCTTGGCGTATCGCTTTAAAATACTCTTTCTGACGCACACCAAAACGATGCTCCTCATCAATAATAACCAAACCTAAATCACGATATTTAATCTCTTTGGACAGCAACTTATGCGTGCCAATAACTATATCGACTTTACCTTCCGCTAACTCGGCAATAATGGTTTTTTGTTGCTTAGGCGCAACAAACCGCGATAACACCTCGACTCTAAAAGGCCAGTCGGCAAAACGATCTCGAAAATTTTGAAAATGCTGTTGTGCTAATAAAGTCGTCGGTACTAACACCGCAACTTGTCTTCCGCTTTGCGCTGCAATAAACGCGGCGCGCATCGCCACTTCGGTTTTGCCAAAGCCGACATCACCACACACTACCCGATCCATCGGTTGACCTGAGCGCATATCGTCGAGAATACTATCAATTGCAGTTTGCTGATCAGGCGTTTCTTCAAACGGAAATGCATCGGCAAAAGCCAGATACTCATGCTCATCACAAACAAAGGCATGGCCTTTATTTAATGCCCGCTTAGCATGAATATCCAATAGTTCAGCCGCGACATCATGAATTTTTTCCAGTGCTTTTTTCTTCGCCTTACCCCATTGATCCCCGCCTAATCTATGCAGCGGCGCATTCTCAGGATTCATGCCCGTATAGCGCCCGATAACATCTAAAGAGGAGACCGGCACATATAATTTATCGCCATTAGCGTATTCTAAAGTCAAAAATTCCGCATCAATATCCCCAAACTTTAAAACCTGCAAGCCTAAATAACGTCCAACGCCATGCTCCTGATGCACCACTGGTGCACCGACTGTCAGCTCGTTGAGATTATTAACAATTTTTTCCAGCTCACGCGCGGCTGACTTTTTACGCCTACGTCTTTGCTGTACTTTATCGCCCAATAACTGACTTTCGGTAATAATAGCCAAGCCAGCTTGCTGCAAATACAAACTGTGATCGATGGCAGCAACAACAATACAAGGCGAAGCGTCAATGCGTAAAAAGTGTGCCCAGTTATCCACTTGCTTGACACTGATTTTATAGCTGCGCAATTTATCAATTAATGCTTCTCTGTGCCCAGCCGTTTCAGCGACAAATAAAATCCGACTGCCACTATTAGCAACAAAAGCTTGTAAGCGACTTGCCGGCTCTTTTAAGCGCGCATCGACATTAACTTCAGGTAAATTAACACTCTCACCTAGCCAAGCAGCTTGCTCGGTTGCCTGTGCCAGATAAATACGCCGAAATTGATCGATACGCGCAATAAATTCAGCCTGTTGCAAATACAATAACTCTGGCGCTAACAGCGGACGCTCCAGGTCGTATTTACGCTGCTGAAAACGTTCATCAATTTCATCACCAAACTGTTGCGCCGCCTGCTCCAAGGCTTCTGGTAAAACAAAGGCCGTGGTTACCGGCAGATAATCAAACAAAGTATCGGTTTGCGCATCAAATAAAGGTAAATACGCCTCAATACCACTAGGCGTAATGCCCTTACTGACATCCTTATACAAGGTATTGTTTTGGTAATTATCGGGAAATGCCTCGCGAAATGCCTGACGAAAATGCTTAATAGCGGCATCAGAAAAAGGAAATTCACGCGCGGGAAAAAGCTGTATCTCATGCACTTTATCCAATGAGCGCTGAGTTTCAGGATCAAAGGTTCTGATCGACTCCACCTCCTCATCAAACAACTCTATCCGGAATGGATATTGACTACCCATCGGAAATAAATCAATAATCGCACCACGCACGGCAAATTCAGCATGCTGAACGACTTGAGAAACACATTGATAACCGATCGCATCCAACTTAATCCGATTTAATTCCAAATTAAACTGACTGCCGACTTGTAGCGAAAAGCTATTCGCCAAAACATGCTCCCGAGGCGCTAAGCGATGCATTAAAGTGGATACCGATAACACCAAGGCGCCACGCGTCACTTCAGGCAATTGCGCTAGCGTCTTTAATCGTTCGGAAACAATCTCAGGCAGTGGCGAAAACACATCATAAGGCAGAATTTCCCAGTCAGGAAAATGCAAAATGGGATATTCATCCTGTAAAAAGAAAGAAAGCTCATGCTCAAAGCGTAAAGCCGTTTGCGAATCAGGCGTTAACACCACAAACAAGCGGGCTTCATTTTTAATTGCTGTGGCAATCGCCAAAGAATCCGCGCAGCCTTTTAAGCCAGTCCAATAAATAGGCTGTTTGATTTTATGGGGGACTTTAGGTGAGAAAATAGCGTGTATATCTGACATTGTAACGGGCTAAGAGTTCAATAATGGTAGTGGCAATAAGTAAAACGGACTTCAATCCGACTTACAACGCAAAATGTAATATTAGTTTACCATGAGCTTATTTGTGACCGAGGCTTTTAGCCGCGACTTATATCAAATCGCCGCTAAAGGCCTGCCCACAGTCTATAAAAAATAACGTGCACGCTAATAATTACATTGACTCAGCGCGCTGAATAAACATCGCATCGCCATAACTAAAAAACCGATACTGCTGCGCAATCGCATGTTGATACACTTTTTTAATGCGCTCATAGCCAGCAAAAGCAGACACCAACATCAACAAAGTCGATTCCGGCAAATGAAAATTGGTCAGTAGCGCATCGACCGTTTTAAACACATAGCCTGGTGTAATAAAAAGATTGGTATCCCCTTGGCAAGCTTCTAAACGACCCGTTTGCGCAGCCGACTCTAAAGAACGCATGGCGGTCGTGCCAACAGCGATAACTCGACCACCGCGCGCTTTGGTTTGTTGCACCGCAAATACGGTCTCCTCGGACACAGCAAAATATTCCTTATGCATGATATGTTCCGCCAAATCATCCACCTTTACCGGCCGAAAGGTGCCACTAGCAACATGCAAAGTCACAAAAGCAATCTGCACGCCTTTGTCCTTAATTTTTGCTATCATCGCCTCATCAAAATGCAAGCCAGCCGTCGGCGCTGCGACCGCACCACTTTGTGCGGCAAAAACCGTTTGATAACGCGTCTGATCACGGTCATCATCTGCTCGCTCTATATAAGGTGGCAAAGGCATATGGCCAATAGTATCTAAAATATCCGCTAACGACTGCTCGCCCTGGAAACGTAAATGAAACAAATCCTCTTCACGGTCTAATAGTACACACTGAAAACCCGCATCTAAATCAATCAGCGCGCCCGCTTTAGGTGATTTACTCGAACGCATATGCGCCAGTACTTCACGCTCATTTAAAACCCGCTCAATTAAAATTTCGACCTTGCCGCCACTTTGTTTATGGCCAAACAAACGCGCAGGAATCACTTTGGTATTGTTGAGTACCAATAAATCATGCGCATTAAGCAAGCCGAGAAAATCAACAAATTGCCGATCATAAATCGCATCACTGTCTTTATCTAAACATAATAAACGGCTCGCACTGCGCTCAGCCAAAGGTTGCTGAGCAATTAACGCCTCAGGCAAATCATAGTAAAAATCACTTTTTTTCATGCACACCGTATTTGCCGCTTAACCGACTTTGAATATAAAAAGACTATTTTATTAGAATTCTCTAGCAATATAAAACAAGATTACTTATAATTAGTGTCTGTTCTATGCCGGGGTGGTGAAACTGGTAGACACGCCGGATTCAAAATCCGGTTTCTTCGGAAGTGCCGGTTCGAGTCCGGCCCTCGGTACCACTATATCAATAAAATAAGCGCCTTAGTGGCGCTGTTTTTATTTACCCACCTAAACACCCCTCATTTTAAAAATGCTTGATTATTAATCAACCTTATCCTTGATATCTTCTTGTAAAAAATGATTATGAATGCGATGTTGCGCATTTTAACTCTGCAGCTCAGATCCATATCAGCTAGACAGGAATTGCTATTTATGGCTACTGCCTTGATTTCATATTCTCTCTGCACTAAATCAATTTAAATCATTTCGACTGCTCTAATATTATTAGCCTGCACCTTAAAATACAGCTAGAATCAACCGTTAGTTGTATAAATATCAAACATGGTGCGAAGGAAATACATCAAAGCAAGGGGGGCAAGTTGTCATCGGAAGCCGATACTAGAGCCAATTATATTGATCCTGCTTTAAAAGCAGCTCACTGGCAAGCTAACAATATTATTCGTGAGCATTATTTTACCGATGGTCGCAAACTTGCTGGGAATGTTCGAGGGCAACGTTGCTTTATTGACTATCTCCTTCTGAAAGACAATCGTTATCTGGCCGTCGTCGAGGCAAAAAAAGAATCAGAGCATCCAACTAAAGGTCTGCAACAGACCATTGACTATGCTACAAAACTTAATGTCCGCTTTGTATATTCCAGCAATGGAAAGCAAACCTATGAATTTGATCTTGAGTCAGGGAACGGTGATTACATTGAGTTTTATCCAACACCACTTGAGCTAGAGCAGCGTTATGCTGGAGAAACAACAGACTTAAGCCATCAACTGCGAAATATCCCCTTTCACCTTGAGGGAGCAATGCAGCCACGATATTACCAAGAGCTAGCCGTTCATGCAGCCACTGATGCAATAGGCCAAGGTAAATCAAGGATACTCTTAACTCTTGCTACAGGTACGGGCAAAACCTTCATCGCCTTTCAAATCGTTCATAAGTTATTTCAATCTCGTTGGAATAGAGATGAGCCTGGTGAACGCCGTCCACGTATTTTATTCCTAGCTGATCGCAATATATTGGCAGATCAAGCCATCAATACATTTAATCCTTACGAAAAGGATTTAATTAAAATAAATGGTGAGGAAGTTAAAAAGCGAAATGGTATCGTACCTACTAACGCACATATCTTTTTTGCCATTTATCAGGCTATAGCAGAACGAGAAAACATTGATGGTTACTACAAATCTTACCCTGAAGACTTTTTCGATTTAGTATTAATTGACGAGTGCCATAGAGGTGCTGCAAACGAAGCAGGATCATGGCGCGCTATACTTGAACATTTCAATAGTGCTGTTCACCTAGGACTAACAGCCACTCCCAAACGTACTGACAATGTTGATACATACAATTACTTTGGCCAACCGGCTTATATATATTCATTAAAAGATGGCATAAACGACGGCTTCCTGACACCTTACCGAGTAAAACGCGTCAGAACGAACCTCGATGAATTAGTTCTAACAAATGATGATCACGTAGTCGAGGGTGAATCTGGGCAAGACATATACCGAGTAGAAGACTATGACAAAAAAATTGTGGTGGATGAGCGCACCGAACTAGTAGCAAGAACTATTCTCGACAATTAAATCATTAGAAAAAACCATTATTTTTTGCGAAAACCAGAATCATGCGCTAACCATGCGTGACATGATTAACAAACATAAACAGGTGAAAGACTCACATTACTGTGTCCGTATAACAAGTGATGAAGGTAAAATTGGTCGTGAGCTGCTAGAAAAATTTCAAGATAACGATAAAGATATCCCCACCATTCTTACCTCATCACAAATGCTTACTACTGGTGTAGATGCCCGCAATGTGCGAAATATAGTCCTCGACAGATCTATTGGTTCAATGGTTGAGTTTAAACAGATTGTTGGACGCGGCACCCGTGTATTTGATGGAAAAGATTACTTCACCATCATAGATTTTAGAGGTGCAACTAATAAGTTTTATGATGATGACTGGGATGGTGAGCCAGAACCGTTCCAACCTGGAGGTACGAGTGAGCCACCCTCACCACCATATAAACCTGAACCTCCAGAAGGCAGTGAGATTATTTCAGACCCTCCGTTTGAACCTCCAAAACCTAAATTGAAAATAACATTAGGTAAAAATCGTGAGCTGAAAGTCATTGATATTGAAACGCGCTATATCGATGAAAATGGTAAACCTTTATCGGTGCAAGAGTTTGTTGAACGGCTAATCAGCCAATTACCTGGACTATTTACATCAGTCGAAGAACTCCGTCAGATATGGTCAGACCCAGATGAGCGCGAAACCTTGCTCGGTAAACTCGTACAAGCAGGGTTCGATAAAGAGCAACTCGCCACACTACGACGCATGTTTGAAGCAGAAGAGTGCGATATCTTCGATCTGCTGGCTTTTTTAGCCTTTGAACAGCCCATGGCAACCCGTAAAGCTCGTGCCAATCAAGTTCGTACTAACAGCGCCTTTTTTAAACAATATCAGCAAGAAAAGGCACAGCAGTTTTTGCACTTTGTGCTCAACCGTTATGAACAAACAGGTAGCACAGAATTATCACGCGAGCGCCTGCCAGCCTTAATCGAGCTCTCTGATTTGGGCACCACAAAAGAGGCTTCTAATGCTTTCGGAGGCAAGCCAGCTGACTTATTGGCTGCATTTAAACAATTACAACAACAGCTTTATCACGTGAACTGAAATGGAATTAACACTCGCACCTAACCCGTTGCACGATCAGCCACAAACCTTAAACATCAATAAGGTTGCTACTTTAATTGGTGAAAATGGTAGTGGTAAATCCAGCATCTTGCAGTCAGTATTTGAAGAGCGGTTAAACAAGCGCGCACATCACCACCTAAATGTGGTGTGCTTTTCTTCTGGCCAAAATGAAAACTACTCTGAAAAGTTTGGTATTTACTTAAAACGTGAACGTCAAGCGGGTAGAGGGTTGGGTTTAGAGTGCCTTTACTTTGACAAACCGTGGTCAAAATTACTCATTTTCCTCGCAACGGCTACCAAGCGTAGTGGCAAAGTTCGTTCATTTTTGCGTGAACGAAGCTATGTTACTGAATCGGCATTTGCAGGCGATGACCAAACTACTTATTTAAATTGCGCATTCAAAATTGATAAAAACTATGTCAATCGAGTCCAGGACGCCCTGAGGCGCGAAGAAAATGGCGAAGTTGATACGCTACGAAATACGCCCTACTTCCGTTCGTTAGACAGCTTTATTAGTAGCTTCCTCTCTAATGATTATGAGTTTGAGCAACCGCTGCGTAAGCGAACTATTGAAATACCAGCAAGCCGACTGATTGATGTTTCGTTCGATTACCCAAGACAAGCGCAAGCAGGTGTAGAAGCAAGTGAAGTAAATGCTCAGGCTCAAAATACAACGTTTGATCCTGAAGTGAGCTTTTTTACCCAAGCGGCGGATAACGATTACTTCATTGACAAACAAGGCTACAAACTCGTTTTTAAAGATGGAATAGAGCTTGACCAGTTAAGCGATGGCGAATACCAACTGCTCTTTCTATACGCATTGATAGACCTTTTTGATGCACCGAATACTCTATTCCTGTTTGATGAAGCAGACTCACACCTGCACTACAAAAACGTAGAGAAACTATGGTCTCTATTACACAGCATACAAGGCCATGCGATTACTACTACACACCTATTGGACTCTATTTCTGCAAAAGAAAACCGCATAGAACATCTGAAAGTTGTGGAACACGGCCGAATCAATGAAGACAACAAAATCAAGCAACTAATCAGCCGACTCAGTGTACTTTCTCGTGCCAAATCCGTTGAATTTGAGGTGTGTGGCAAACTGCCTAACATCGCCTTATTAGATGACTACAACGACTGGATTATCTTTACCAAACTCGCATCACGTGCTGGGTTAGACGTAAATCGATTAGCCACTGTGCATGCCATGAAAAAGTCATCCAGCTACGCTACTGCTAACGAAACCTTTGGCAGGGGCAAAATAGATTGGTTACATGGCTTAAGCAAGATTGAATCACCACTTGTCACAACAAAGATTTTCCTAGTTTGTGATCGAGATGAGGCGGCATTGGACTGGAATACTGCCAATGGCGTTCAAGTGAACGGGCAAGTGTACCGTGAGTTGCTAAATGCAATTCAATGGCCGCGCGGCGCCAACGTATCGCCATATCTATTGGCTTGGAAACGCCGCGAAATCAAAAATTACTTGCTTTCACAAACAGCACTGACGCATCACAACGTACTTGCTACAATTAATAACGCTGATATTGCGCAGCGAAATCATTTACAACCAAACAACCCAGGTGATAACGACGATATCCGGCGATTGAATGCCAAAAGTATCATTGACCCTCTGATCAATACCGAGGGGATTGGGCTCGACATTGACAAGCTCCAAGCCTATATCGATTTGATTCCGGCAGAAGAAATCAGCGAAGACATCACCAATATGTACAATTTTATTATCGGAAAACTATAAGCCATGTCATTACAACAAAAGATTGACCGAATTACCGACATACTGCGCCGCGACGATGGCATTAGTGGTGCTATGCACTACACCGAGCAAACCTCGTGGGTGTTGTTTTTAAAGTTTTTGGATGATTACGAATCGGAAAAAGAAGACGAAGCGATATTATCGGGCAAGGACTATCAACCGGTATTGGATGAAGAACACCGCTGGTCGAACTGGGCCTGCCCGAAAAATGCCGATGGCAAGCTAGATATCAACAAAGTTCGTACAGGTGATGATCTGACTGATTATGTCAATAAGCAGCTATTCCCCTACTTGAAAAGTTTTGCCAGTATCACCGTAGATCCCAAAACATTCAGCTATAAAATTGGTGGCATCTTTCAATATTTAGACAATAAAGTCGCTTCTGGTCATACCTTACGTGAAGTTTTAGACATTATCGATACACTAGATTTTCAATCAGAATCCAGTTTATTTGAGTTGTCCTTGGTGTATGAAGGCTTATTGCAAAATATGGGCGATGCCGGTGGTTATGCCGGTGAATTCTACACGCCGCGCCCTGTAGTTCGGGCAATGGTCAAAGCATTAGCCCCAAAAGCGGGGGAAACTATCTACGATGCAGCAGCGGGCTCCTGTGGATTTTTGGTCGAAGCCTTCGAGCATCTGAAGAGCAAAAAAAACCAACTCTCCACCGAGCAGTGGGATTTTATTCAGCGCGATACTTTCTTTGGTTTTGAAAAAACCTCGCTGGCCTATGTCATGGGCATGATGAACATGATTTTGCATGGCATCGAATCGCCCAACCTGTTCCGTGGTAATACCCTGACCCAGAATATCCGTGATATTCAGGAAAAAGACCGTTACGACATTATTCTGGCCAACCCGCCGTTTGGTGGCAAAGAGAAACCACAAATTCAGCAAAACTTCCCTATTCAAGCCAATGCCACCGAATTGCTGTTTTTACAGCACTTTATGAAAACCCTGAAAACCGGTGGTAAAGCCGCCATTGTTATTCCCGAAGGTGTGCTGTTCCAAACCAACAGCGCCTTTAAACAGGTTAAGCAAGAACTGCTAGAAAACTTTAACCTGCACACCATTTTAAGCCTGCCAGCGGGTGTGTTTTTGCCGTACTCGGGTGTTAAAACCAACGTGCTGTTTTTTGAGCGCAGCGGCGGCACCAGCGATGTGTGGTATTACGAATGTGAGCCCGAGCAAAAGCTTACCAAAAACAAACCTATTACCGACGCGCATTTAGCCGAGTTTGTGGAGCTGTATAACAGCCGCGAAACCACCGAACGTTCATGGACAGTTTCAGCCAGCAAACTGGCTGAAGATTATGACCTATCCGCCAAAAACCCAGCCAAACAGAAAGATGCCGAGCATTTAGCGCCCAGCGATATCCTTAAGCAGATCCGCACCAAAGAAAAACTGGTGTCAGGTCTATTAGATGAAATTGAAGACCTGTTGGCGGAGAAATAAGCATGGAGCAGGTTTTATATTCATTGCCGGATGGGTGGGAGTGGCAAGAGTTAGCAGATGTTGTTGTTAAAACGGAAAACTTGAACCCGTTAAAACACGCAGAACAGCTGTGGACGTACATTGATATATCATCAGTAGACCGTGATCGATTTGCAGTTACAGATCCAAAGGAAATTCTAGGGAAAGATGCTCCATCACGAGCGAAAAAGCATGTACAGCTAAACGACGTGATATTTGCGACGACACGACCAAACCTAAAAAACATAGCGTTGATTCGGGAAGAATATAGCTCACCAGTGGCATCGACAGGTTTCTGTGTTCTCAGAGCTAACAAAAAGGTTTTACCTGTCTATTTGTTTTATTTTGTCACAACAGATTTTGTTCAAGCCCAAATTGAGCCCTATGTCGGTGGCGCTTCATACCCTGCGATTACTGATGGAAATCTTAAGAAGGCTCCAATACCGATCCCAAGCATCGAAGAACAAAAACGTATCGTCGAAAAACTCGATGCACTACTCACCCGCATCGACACCGCCATCGAGCATTTGCAGGAAAGCGTTACACTGGCTGATGCGTTGTATGCGAGTGAGCTGAATAAGGTTTTTCCATCAGATGCTGATATCGAGTCTTTATCAGATAAAGCGGGCTGGGTTTCACTGTCCGATATTTGCACTTTCGAAAACGGAGACCGAGGTAAAAACTACCCATCTAAATCAGCATTCGTAGCTGAAGGTATTCCTGTAGTTAGTGCCGGTAATCTTGGGGCAAGATATATAGATCATAAAGGGCTCAATTACATCAAGCCCGAGCGTTATGACTTGCTAAGAAGTGGCCGAATAAAAATTGGTGATATTTTGTTCTGCTTAAGAGGCTCATTGGGTAAAGTTGCTATTTCGGGTAGTGGGTTAAATCTGTAATCATGTGTAAATATTGAGTCCAAATTCGA
>JACUUF010000316.1 GCA_014859465.1 Methyloprofundus sp. | reverse complement strand
TCATGCTGCGCATTCACCCGCTTTTCGAGAATCACCCCTGCTACACGAATACTTTCATCTTTACGCTTAAGATAAAATGTCGTCACAAACGCGACCGGTAAACCGGCAATAAGTAGTGATGCCAAGTTTAGCAGCCCTTGCCAAAGGAAAATTGGGTAGTTTAGGTAGGTTTTCATTTTGCAAGCATCTTGATAAGCTTTTTAAAAATCCGCCTTAAAATATAACCAGGAAAATATTGGATCCTATCCCAGCGCCCTGCATTACAAACAAAACAATCTGGGCTCCCACATATATTGAATTTTTTATTTTCAGAAAGCAATTTCTTATCAATCATATATGCATCTGCTGCACTTGCAACTATAGAGTATGCACCTCCAACCCTACCAGTATATAGTATCCCCTCTAAAACATAATGTGCATAAAACTTATAAAATGACTTTGAACACAACCCAGGATCAGTACGCTTAAATAGTGCGAGATTACCGTCACCGGTCTTATAATATACTGTTCTTAGCTTAGGGAAGATATTCAAACTCAACAAACCTAAATCTGCTTCAGCCAAATGTGTGGTTGTGAACCCTGGACTATCTTTCACACAGCCAACCAACACACATTTCCCACCTAATTCGATGACTTTTCTAACAGGCTCATATGCAGGTGACTCATGATCATGATTCTGTGTAAGGTATTCAGCATGTTTCCCGATAGCGACATAAGAGCACATGGGGTGATGACTTCTAAAAGAGGCAGTATTTTTTAGCATTGCGTTAGGTAGTGCACCGGCATAACTTTTCTTATTAATATGAAATGCTTGATCGATCTTTGGCTTCTTTAAAAAAACCGATCCAGAAGTAAAGGCCAGAGAAAATACTGTACCTTCCGCACCCACCGTTTCAATCAAAGCTTCTACAAATGTAGTGGCGCCACCTTCTATCGGGCCAACAGAACCTAGACCAGCTCTAATCAGAAGCACATCACCTTTCTTTATACCCAACTCTTTAAAAGCAGTAACTAGAGATGATTTGCCATGTCTATTAACCATAAAAAACCCTTCAAAATACACCGAGGTAAAATATAAAACAACAAGAAAACTAAAACAGACAACTACTCTAATGCAACAGGAGTCTAGTCCTCACCAAAATATCTACGAAATAACAAAAAATAATAAAATAAAACACAGAATACTAATGCAGCGAAAAAATAAAAGAAAGCATTATAATACCCTGCCAATTCATATAAAAAATAACAAAAAAGAATAAAAGGAAACAATAATGAAAGAAGCTTTAAATTAACATAAAACACGTCGATTACTCTTAAGCCTGAATACCGAAATATCCATGAAAGATAAAAAATGTAAAAGATCAAACTCACAATAGAAAACAAAGCAACTGTGTAAATCAGATCAAGATACATACCACCATAAACCATACTAGCTAGTCGCGATGCGAACAATATTCCTTGAAACAACATTGTCTTGTTTTCACTATTGAGCACTGCAAAAACACTGCTCAAGGGCGAACTTACAAACTGAAAATAAAGCCACGGTGCCATCCATTGCACCATCTCACCAGCTTTACGCCAATCCTCACCAAACACAAATGAAAACAGTAAAGGTGCAAAGAATACCAGAGTCAGTGTGATCGGCATTGCAACTTTTGCCATCTTATCATGCACACTTAACACTAGACTACTTAACTGACCTTGCCTATAAGCACTTGCAGCATTAGAAAAAAAAACATTACCTACTGCACCGCCCAAAACAGACATTGGCATTGCCAAAACACGATTTGCTAAAGCAAACAGCCCTGCTGCACCAGAAGAAAATAAGCTCGCTAGCAATATTGGGGGTAGCTGTGAGCTTGCTGTATTAAACAAACCAGTCCAGGTTGAAAAAATCGGGAATTGCTTGTAGCGTCGTGCAGCCGCACCTACACCAGTCCATGACCAATTACTGAATTCTTTATGCTTGATTGCTGAACGGGCTAAGCGAAGGCTGCCGACCCCCTGTCCACCTGCTTGTCCGAATAGCAGGGCAATACCACCTAACTTATAACCCAATAGCTGTACTGCCAAGGTTGCCAGTGTTTGGCTGATTCGTGTTCTGGCTATATCACCAAAATGCTTAGTTCGTACTGCCCAGTAGTTGAATACTTTGTAAACACCAGATAAAAACACACCAAGAGGCAACAACCAGAAGTAGTTCGCCAATTTTGGTGTATCCAAAGCATGAGCAATTTTTTCGCCTGCGAGGACAACCATGAGGGCTGAAATAAACGTCATCAGAAGCACAACCAAGAGGCTCAAAACGACCAGATTGGCTGCTTCGGTATTGCTTTCAGGTAGTGGAATGGCCAGCTCATAACGCAAACTGGCAACGACTGTAAAAAGTGCTAACAGACCCGAATATACAGCAAGTAAACCAAAATCTTCTGGTGTATACAGGCGGGTCAATAAAGGAGCAGCTAACACCATGAGCGCCTGAGCACCGGCTGTGCCGCCGACAAGAACGCTGACACCTCGCGCAAAAGCATTTTGGGGAAGGAGTTTTTTAATGGGGTTGAGTAAATTCAAGTGTGGTTACTACTTTTGATTCAATAAGGTTTGGAAGGTTGGAAGTGCGTCTTTTGCGTAGGCCTTTGCGCCTATTTCATTGATGTGGTGCTCATCTCTATAAATAATCTTTCCGTTCCAAAAAGGTGCATGTTCGAAAACAGGTAAATCATTTAATGTCAGATAATTGACGTGCGGGTAATTTTCAGCAATTGTTGATAATTGCTGATTCGCTGCCAAATAGCGACTATCCAGAGCCATTGCACTGCTTATTCCAATATACGCAAAGCGTTGTGCACGCATTGCGCTTTGTTTAAAGCGCGGTATTTGCGACAGTATTATTACCGGTTTGTTTTGCATTGCCATGTTTTGCAAAAAATCCTCAAATGCAGATATAAAGGCTTTACTTTGGGTGTGATAGCTCCAACTCCCTACCAAAAATATTTTTTCTGCAACTTGTTGATACTTTTGCCCGTGTTCTATTTGTGCCAGGCAGGGCGGGTGTGCCCACTCAGGTATTCTTTGGTAATCGAAACCTGGGATGGTCACGCAGCTACTAGCAGTTATAATACGCGCCTTGAAACCCAGTTCTTTACCCAGATAATCAAAAAAATGATTCAGCATTGCCGCGTGGGAATCACCCAACACCAATACTTCCCTGTCGCTGGACAGGTCACCTTTTAAACAATCACCAATGATTTTCCCATGGCAAATAGTTTCTGGATCTGCATAACGTCGATATTCAATCGGCAACTGTTCCGGTGTAAAAACGGCATTTATTTTAGCCATAGCCTGGGATGTGCCCAGCACACCCGCAGCGAGTAGTACCCAGCCCAGGATTTGTTTC
>JACUUF010000315.1 GCA_014859465.1 Methyloprofundus sp. | reverse complement strand
TCTAGTGACAAATCATATTACCAACGCCTAGGTTTTCTATCATAGTTATTTAGCCACCTTGTTTGTATGATTAATTTCCACTCAAAGACAGTGATAAAATAATCATTAGAGTTCGGGGATGTATCTTGGTATTTCTTGTTGAAGCCATTAATAAAATAATGAGCTAGTTTGGGAGTTTATAAGCTAAACCGAATAACTTGAGTGGAAACAGAGTCGGTTACAAACCAGACTGCATTTACAAGCAGAAGTTAGGTTTAGTGTAAATCAAGCAGGCCATTATATAGCCTGCTCTACCGAACTCTTCATCATTTACATAATGGAGGTTCGATGAGTTATTTTATCGGTATTGATGTTGCAAAAGCAACCCTACAAATTTATATTCCTCAAGGCGAAATAGACCTTGAATTTGCGAATACAAAATCAGGCTTAAAAAAGCTCTATAAAACCTTGAAAGCAAGCTATAAAGAGTTACTTCAAGATTTAGTTTTTGTGTATGAGTCAACGGGGTGCTACTCAAGACCTTTAGAGATGTTTTGCCAGGAAATGAAGATTAATTGCTTTAAGGTGGGCGCTTACCAAAGCGCTTCATTTTCTAAAACAATTAAAAATAGAAATAAGACGGATAAAGTCGATGCACGCATGTTATCTGCTATGCAAATTCTAGTGTGTGAGGGAGATATAAAAGTCCCTTATAGAGACGAGAATGCACATCAACTAAGGTCATATATTAAGCATTATCAATCACTTAATAAAGAAAAGACGCGCCAAAAAATTACCTTGAAGCTTCTGAAATTAACCAAGAAGATGACTATATTCTTAAGCAAGTTAAAAAAAGAATCAAACAAATTGATAAAGAGCAAGATAACTTAATGGCCTTATCCATGAAGCTTATAAAGGCAAATTCAGAGTATTTAAGTGCCTATAAAAATATCACCACCATTAAGGGACTTGGTCAAAAAAGCGGCATAGTATTACTTTATCTTTTTCTAAGATATCCCAATGCATCAAGACAACAAATAACGGCATTAACAGGACTGGATCCTGTACAAAAAGAATCAGGAACATCACTAAAGCGCAAGACACGCATATCCAAGCAAGGGACCAGCTTGGTAAGAGGTCTTTTGTATAGGCCAATACTTTCTCTATCCAGCATAACGATGAAATGAGGCACTTCTATGAGCGGCTGATTGAATCAGGAAAGCCAAAGATGTCAGCTCAAATAGCAGTGATGCGAAAGGTTATTTTATTAGCGCATTCTCTTTATAAAAACAATGAGGAATATGATGAGACTAAGTACCTTAATTTTATCTAGGATTACTAAAAGTAGAGCTAAAAATAACTTATATTCCTGAATTTTCCAGGAGTTTTTCAGTAAGAAAATAGGCGATAATATATGAAAATATGGCTTGATTTTAAACGTGGAAACTCCCAAGTTCTACTTGGGAATATATGCTTTAACAGCTCCGCTGTGCCATTAGCAACTCAACGACCGTGAAGCAGAGCTTCTAGCCATGCGTTCCCAAACAGAGTTTGGGAACGCGAAAAAATAACAAAGCCGCGAGTATTAAGCACTGCGACCCCTTTCGTCTATACCGCAAAAAACCACCGAACCGGATTGCCGATTGGGTGGTTTTTTATTAAAAATGGATATTGGTTTTAAATAAGGGTGGGCAGAAAAGCGTTGCCCACTCTACAGGGCTAGCGAGTTTTTAAAAAGCAAAGGTACATGAGGTACTAGGCAGGGAAATTGCCTCTCCAGCCCCTCCAGTTAATCCTAAAATTGTACATGCTGCATTATCTCTGTGATTTTCCACCTCTACTCTAATAGATGACTCATTAGTCGATATGGAGCAGCTATATGATGCTGTTGCTACCCTTTGAGCTGCATTGCAACTGTGAGAGACTAATCCATCAGTTATTATTACGGTTAGATCTTTATTAGTAGCAACCCCACTGACTTGGCCAATAAGGCTATAAACAGGGGGAATGGTTAATGCTATATCGCAACTTCCAGTAGCTTGATTTGTGGTTAGCCCTGTTGCTGTACAACTGCCTGTTTGTGTCGGTGTGCTTGCATTTACCTGAATACTTGTGCCCGTAGTTGTTCCAGAGCAAGTATAGGTGTTACCGCTGGGTGTACAAGAATTCCCATTAGCAGTTACTGTAAGAGTTCCTGTCACCTCTGAAACTATACCAGTCAATGTATAGGTTTTTGGCGTTAATGGTGAGCAGTAGCTAGTATTAGTGGTTTCGACTGTATTTGCCGCATTAGTTAATTTTCGAACTACTTCATTAGTTAATGTTCGAACTACTTCTTTAGGCGGTAAATTTAGAGTACCAACTTTGGCCGTACACTCTGCTGCTAAGCGTGACACATTTGCTTGACGTCCAACAATATAAAAATCTTGACAAGCATATGACCGGTTAATGCCTTCTTCAATACCAGAGTTTAAGTTTAGTGTTTTATATTTTCTAGCTGTGGAGAAAACCGTATTAGTACCAGCGAGCTCCTCGCCAAAACAAACACTCTCCTTACCACCACCGTCATCATCAATATTTAGGAGCCCGATATTCCCTCTAAACCCTCCTAAACCTACTTTTGCATCAGCAATAGCGGTACTAGGACAAGTGGTGAAATCGGTATCACTTCCATTTGGCCCATTTGCACAATTGCCCCCTACATAGCAAGCGTATGGGCCTGACTTAATCGAGTCTCCATTTGGCTTAGGGTTAAATGCACAAAACATATCCTCTTTATTAAAATCGATTTTAATATGATCAAGGTTAAAAACGGTATGTACGGTACCTTTGATGGGAATAATCACGCCGCCAAAATATCGGTGTTGCAATGTACAGGTTCCGTCGGCTGTAGTTCCATTATAATTTTGAGTATATAGCTCAATCGACTCGTTACCACTAATACCATCTAAGTCGACACGTTTAGCAAGTAGCATTATGCCATTAGCCGTTGTATAAGTTCCATCAGTCTGGTAGGTAAGAGGGTAGTTGGCCGGATTAATCAAATCTACATCAAAATCACTTGCGCCTAAATCGCTACAATAAACAGCTAATGTCCCTGTTTTATTATTGCCATCATCTCTATACATATCGCCATCAGTGGTAGTGTACAAATTTGATGTCTCTGGAACTAAAGTAAGGCCCGCTTTAAGGGCTCCATTAGATTCAAACAGCTCAATTTGCTGCTCAGCGGATTCTGAAGCATTTTGATTTGGGCTAGGTGACTGACCTACCCCGCCACTTCCAGACTCACCAAACGCTGATAAAGAAACCGATGATTTAGGATCTGAAAATAGTAGTTCACTAGTCAGTACTATTTGCTTATCAGCGCCTCCGCCATCCCAGCTTACTGTCAGGGTAATTTGTTTTCTATCAGGCGAACTTG
>JACUUF010000060.1 GCA_014859465.1 Methyloprofundus sp. | reverse complement strand
GTCTTAATCCCTTCTGATTCAGGGCATGTTTCAAACCGCGCGTTGCTAATTCACCTTTTACTTCAATAAGTTGCAAGGGTAGTTGACAAGAGCTGCTTGTAATCATTTTTTACCTCTTTTTTAAAGAGAGCGTAATTATAACTGACAAGATAAATTATTAGCAATTAACTTTTCCCGGTAAGCAATGATTGCTGCGTAAATACTTGCGGTAGCAAGAGCACGGGATGGTATCGGTGGACGTCCATCGTAAAATGGATAAATCTGCGCTGATGATGGCGATGAATGCACTGGCAGACGCAAATTCAAACGCGTCTAATGTGGCCAAGAAGCTTGGAATTACAACAACGCTTTATCTCTAGGTCAATAGTGATGGCTCGGTGAAAGCAGCAGGCCAAGCCCTTCTTAACCAGAACAGTGATGAGCCAATAAAGACAAAAACATGAAAAATAAATTAAGTTAATTCAATGTATTGGACTATGCTTTACTCATTTACGGAGGAATACTTACGGTCATCCAAAAAACAGCAAATACTGGACACTGATGGATAATCAACATCCGGATTCGGCAATGACACAACGGTTTCTGCCCTGCTCTTTTGCCTGATAAAGCGCTTTATCGGCACTATCGGTAATGGATTTAATCAACTCAAGTTTTAGCGCCACGGATAATTGCCGGTTAGCGGTTATTTTTATTTTTTGTTTATCCGTCAGCGACAAATGGGCAGGAAATTCAGCTATACCAATACTGATTGTCGGTTGTATCAGACCATTTTCAGTGGCTATAGACAATGCCGCCACTGCGGTTCTGATACGTTCAGCAATAGTCGAGGCCCTATTGCAATCGAGTTCCAGAGCAACAACAAATTCTTCGCCGCCATAACGAATGGCATCGTACTGGCGTAAGCAATCGGCAATAGCTGTTAATACCTGGTCGCCAACGATGTGGCCATTATCATCATTAATGACCTTAAACTTGTCAACGTCTATGACCAGCACTGAAAAAACAGATTGAGCCTCTCGATAGTATTTTTCGATAGCCCGTTGTAACTGACGATCAAAGCCTTTGCGGTTGTAAAGATGGGTCAGTTGGTCGATATAAGATACGTTAACGATTTTCTTCAGTGAAAACGGCTGCAGAATATGAGCCCGATCATGAAACCCGGTTAGCCATTGGTGTAAGCGCACACTGTTGATCACCTGAGTAGCCGTCAGTTTAAAATATGCCGGGTGGCCTTCCGGTTCTGTTAAGGCAATGCTAGCGCATTGCAACGGATGATTTTTTACGTAGGAATAGACCGACGCAGGAAACTCAACAACCAGCTCTTCAATGATTTCAGGCGAAGACTGGGGATGATTTAAATAATAGCTGGAAAACGTCTCCAGATCAAAATCATCCTCTGGCAACAAACCGTCATCATCGGTTAACTGTATCTGCTGAATTTTTCTTGCGGCCAATAAACAAGGCGCCTTGTTATCGCAAACAGAACCTATAAAAAAACACTGCTGATCTCTAACGACCAGACCGAATGGATTATACTGAAAAGACTGATCCCTGCCCTCATATTGCAACCGGAGTTGTTTCTTATTCAATAAAGCCTGCTTGAAAATATCAACTACATCATTAACCGTTTGCTGGTTTTGGATGTCAACTACGCCGCTCCAATGGGAATGCATAGCAATTTTGCTGTCCCATTCTTGCACCAATTGATGTTCTAAAGCCTTATCCATATCCAAATACTTGAAGGTATCTTGTGGCAAGACTTTTACCAGGTATTTTTGCGCAAAATGTAAAACCAATGCTTCTGCCGTTTCTTTATTCATGGGCTTAATGTCCAACATAGAGTACGATTGCCATCACTACCTTATTCAAGCAGATAGGCCGATGCCACACATAAAGTGCAAAGGGTGGGCGGCTTTTTTGCTCACCGTTAACCTAATATCACAAGGCAGGCTGATTTGCTGAAAAATCATTAGCCACTGCCCAAGCGATGGATTCAGTAACCGCAAATGCCGTCGCGGCATTTAAGGCATTACCGAAGCCTGAAATCCAACCAAGCAGCGCCTGTGAAATGCCTCGTCCAACAAGACTGGCGGTCGCCGTTGCCAAAGTTGACTTAGCGGCGGCCTCACTGAGTTCAATGCCAAAAACAGCCGCTAAAGAAATAATCATACCGACTTGAACCGGTATAATCAGCGCATTATCGCTACCGGGCATTTGCGCCATTCCTCCACCGATTCCGGCACATACCGTTGCAGCGCCATGAATAATGGCATGATATTTTTGTTGTTGTGAGTTGGTCATGAGTTGTCTCCTAAGACAGATTGATTAACATTGACTGTGCTTACATTCAATTTTTTGAGGTGAATGATGACCCGCTCAGTGCAGCTATTAAACAGGAAAAACTTGAGCCAGTACGGTTTGACAAATTTGTTACCGCTAAACCGGACTGTTAGGCCAATAAACGACTAGACGAACAATACATCTTCCGTTGGCACCGATAATCCCAGACCCAGGCATTCATAATGAGAACCGAGTCGATAAACGATTATATTGTCTTGAGTGGCATCAATCAGCGTCGTCAACTGAGCCATCAATTGCGCCAGTTGGGTGGGATTCAATTCAGCTTCAAATACCGAACGCTGAACGGGCACCCCCCAATCGCGAACGCTTCGATGCACGCGCCGCAACCGCTTTGGATCAGCGACATCGTAACAAACCAGGTATTTAGACAGAGGGTGATTCATAATCGCAGACAATATTGGCGGCAAAACGGGCGTAGCCGCGTAACAACCGCCTAAAAGCAGGCGTGGTTTGCCGAAAAGCCTCATAAAAACGCTGCTTACCGGCGGCGTGTAATAAACATGCCTCGTCCTCGGTAAAATCTTCCAGGCGCAGGGTATGATGCTGAAATAAGCGGTAGACCCAGGCATCGATTAGCGGACGCAACGGCTCCAGCAAATCGCAGGCCAGAGATTCACGGTTGTAGTACAGTTCGTGATAACAGCCCAGCGCGGTATCCAAACCGTGGGCTTTAATCGCCTGAATCGCCTCCTGATAAAACAGCGTATAAGCCAGTGATAAACAGGCATTGACAGGGTCTTTAGGCGGCCTGCGGTTACGCCCGACAAAGCCTAATGCAGCGGAAAATAACCGAGTATAGGCTTTAAAATAAACCGCAGAGGCCGCGCCTTCTTTGCCTCGCAAGCTTTCCAGAGATACTGTTTCAGCATCTTGATCAAAGTCGGCCAACATTCGCATAAGGCTTGTCGTTGCCTGAGTCAATGGATAACGCAGATCCGGCCGGTTATTTTTCAACACCGACAACAGCCGGTTTTGACGTACGATTTTCAAGCGCACCAACCGAAGCGACCAGTACCGTCTGAATGCCTCATCCTGATGCAATTGATATTGACGCATACGGCGATGAATATCGCCTTTCATGGTGCCCGCCAACACCGCAGTACGCGCTGGATAGCGGCTGTTCAGCACCAGTAAGGCGACTTCCTTTTCGGCGATAAGACCCAACACCCCAGCCGATAACGCCACATGCGGTGCCACCACAATACGCTCCAGTTGCGCCAACGGCACACTGCTCACGCGTTTACCTTGATGATAGAGCAACAGACAGGCGCGTTCGTAGCGCAATTCCATAGCCGGTTTTTCAACAAACAACGTTTTCATCACCGCCACCTTTCAAGAAATCAGAAATATGGCAGTCATTACAACAAGCTTTTAAGCGTAGGTCAGGTTTGGCAAATTTGTTAACGCGGTAATTTTTTGTTGAAGCCTTCTGCTTGTCTGAACTTTTATGATTGGAGCGGGTATAAATACCAAACCTTTTTACTTAATTTGCTGAACTGTTTGCATTAGCACAGCGCCGGATATAAAGGCATCAACTGGCCTTTGCTCGCTAAAAAACTGTTCAATATCAGTTTCATTGGCTTTTCTGGCATGGTATACAAAAACACCAATTTCATCTTCAGGTTTTAAAAATCCAGTTTCACCAAATTCGGTATAGCGTGTCGCACCTAAAGAAATAATAATTTGTTTGGGCTGCTTAAGCTGATCTAAATAATGCTGTAAATGCTCTAAAGGGCCAAAATCATTCTGACTATTAAAGGTTTTAATAATCCAATTTAAAAGTTTAGTATAAAAATACTGATAACCAATCACGGGACTATCCATGCCATATTGAATAACTTTACCGTTACGACGCAAATAAGAGGCAATATGGATATGATCTAAAATTCCACCTACTTGAAAGTGATCAATCTCAGTCCATTGCCGCGCTATTCCCTTACACGATAAGCCCCAGTTCTTTTTTTCACTGATTTTCTTTGCATTCGGCTTACGAATCGAGCAATCATTAAAGGCGGTAAAGGCTAATGGCTCTAGTGATTCAACTAGCTCACCCGTGTACTTAACATTAAATAACACACACATTTCTGGTTCCATATGCAAATTCACAGGCTCAGAAAAATCAGCTTCAATATGGGTATGCGACAAAGGAAAGGTACTTAAAAAAGTAGCGTGCTGTGGCAGGTAAATAGGAAAAATACCTTTGGGGGCATTTTTTTCTTCGGTAATCACATTGATAAAATCGGCATCCTCACCAGCTTGGCTTAGATGCTCTGCAAAATTACCTGCAATACCAAAAACGGCTAGTTGTTTAAGTTGATCAAGACTTATATGCATCATTCGCGACTATCTTTTATTGGCTGTCAAGGTCTAATTCTAAAAATACATTTCTTATATATTCGGCATGATCTTCTAGTAAATAACCTTTATTAACGGCGGCATCTAAGTTAACCACTTTGGTTTTTTCTAGGCCGTGTTCTTTACCAATTTCTCGTACTGTATGCTCTTTTATATCGAGTATATATTTCTTTTTATTATTGTGTTTTTGCTGTAAATATTGCGTTGTAATTGGCATGGTTTTATGATTAATTCTTTCCCAGCCAATCACTTGATGCCGCTCCATCCAGCCTACCGCATCATCTGGATTATTTTCGAGATCAACATTAAAAACAACGATATATCGATTTTCTTCGGCAGGTATGGTATTCACATGATGAACATTTGCGACCGATGCAAATTCAAAATCATCGGGTACAAAATATTTCTCGCTTGCACCATCACTAAAGGTAATATAGACCGAATTAGTGCTTTTGTGGTATCTAAACGAGCGCACTAAATCTAAGTTTATTTTAGTATCTTCGTTGATTAAAAGGAAATTACTCATAAAAATTCAAAAAATGGTTATCAAAGTATTAATAAAACCGTCAATATTCAGAGACCCTTTCCTTATCACCTTCTCCCTGAGGGAGAAGGCAAGGATGAGGGGGAGTTAAATAAGGGGGCTGTGAATATTTACATAAAATCAGCGTTAAAAAATACGCGCGCAACTTACTGTTTTACTGCTTGGGGAAATGTAATAATAGTCATCTGATTATTGGTTATTTATCGGTTTAATTTACCATGAAAAATGCACTCGTCCCAATTTTAGGCTTTGCCGCACCTAGCGGTACCGGGAAAACAACGTTATTAACACAACTCATTCCACAGCTTAAAGAGCACGGAATTCGTGTTGGCTTAATCAAACATAGCCATCATAACTTTCAAATTGATAAACCAGGTAAAGATAGCTTTCGTCTGCGTGAAGCGGGAGCAACGCCTGTGATGCTAGTTTCAAGCCATAGACGCGCTATTATTAGCGAGTTTTCTAACCCACAAGAACCGGTATTAAACGAGCAACTTAGTCACTTTGACCAAGCCAATTTAGATTTAATTTTAGTCGAGGGCTTTAAGCGCGAAAACTTCCCTAAAATTGAATTACATCGCCCTAGCTTAGAAAAACCGCTACATTATCTGGATGATCACTCAATCATTGCTATAGCCTCTGACCAAGCACTTATTCTTAAGCGCGAGATAGTACAAATGGACTTAAATAATATCTCTGAAATTAGGCATTTTATTATGTATACGTTTTTACAAAATCATGACTAATCAGTGCTACTCTCATTCATTAATGGGTATTAGCGCAGCTTTAGAAAATATTCACGCACTACTTTCACCTATTCAAGACGCAGAAAGCGTTAATTTACATGAGGCTTTAGGCCGTGTATTAGCGCAATCCTGTAGGGCCCCTTTTCATCTGCCTGCTTTTCCTAATTCATCTATGGATGGTTATGCGTTTAACAGTGCTGATATAAAAAATACGCCTTTTAATTTAGAACAAGTTGGCATCTCTTGGGCGGGTCGGCCTTTTACCGGCGAATTATTAGCGGGGCAATGTGTGCGCATTTTTACTGGTGCTGCTGTACCTGCTGGAGCCGACAGCGTAGCTATGCAAGAACAAGTCACTTGTAGCGAACAAATCATCCATTTCCCGGCCAGTATTCAGGCAAAACACAATATTCGTTATGTCGGTGAGGATGTTCGGCAAGATGATAATTTATTAGCTGCCCCCAAGCAATTATCAGCGATTGATCTAGGCTTACTGGCTTCAGCAGGCATTTATGAAGTACGCGTTATACGCAAAATTCGCATCGCTTTCTTTTCTACAGGCGATGAACTAAGCTCTATAGGCAGCGCTTTAGCAGCCGGACAAATTTATGATAGTAATCGCTATACATTAACGGCTTTATTAAATAATCCTTGTTATGCGGTGACTGATTTAGGTGTTATTAGAGATGATAAGGCCAGCATACGTACTTGTTTATTAGCAGCTGCGCAATGCAATGATGTGATTATCAGTACCGGAGGTGCTTCTGTCGGCGATGCGGATTTTATTAAAGCAATTTTAGATGAAATAGGTCAGGTGAATTTCTGGAAATTAGCAATAAAACCCGGCAAACCTTTGGCTTTTGGGCGCATTCAAGGGTGTCATTTTTTTGGTTTACCCGGCAACCCAATCTCGGTCATGGCAACGTTTCAGCAAATCGTGACCCCCGCTTTACGTCAATTAACGGGCTTAAATAATAACACCCCACTGCGCTTCAAGGCAGTATGCAATAGTCAATTACGTAAACAAGCCGGGCGCCAAGAATTTCAACGCGGTATTTTAAGCCAAACTGAATCCGGAGCATTTGCAGTGGTTTCTGCCGGCAAGCAAGGCTCTAATATATTAAGCGCGAGTAGTCGTGCTAATTGTTATATAGTCTTAACACGCGAACAAACCAACGTAGCGGCTGGAACTGAAGTTCTGGTCGAACCATTTAGTCTATTTTTATAATTCACTGAGGAATCATTATGCTTACTATTAACCAACCAGCGCCCCATTTCTCACTTTATGATGCTCATGAGGTTTTACATAAGCTAGATGATTATAAAAATCACTGGTTAGTTGTTTATTTTTATCCTAAAGATAATACCCCGGGCTGCACTACAGAGGCTTGCTCATTGCAAGATGATAGTGCCAAATTTGCAGCTTTACACACCCAAATCATTGGCATTAGTACCGACAGCAGCAAAAGCCATCTTAACTTCAGCCAAAAACAAAGGCTAACATTCACCCTACTCGCTGATCCTAAAGGCGAAGTTAGTAAAGCTTATGAGGCATTATTCAAACTAGGTCCGCTCAAATTCAGTAAGCGTCATAGCTTTATCATTGACCCTAACGGAAAAGTGGCGAAAATTTATCGTTCAGTTTCGCCAAGTATTCATAGCCAAGAATTAATCAATGATTTACAGCAGTTACAGGCAGAATTTAAAAACGAATAAAAGACAAAATTCAACATTTGCATACTTTTATCGAGAATCTATGTTTAACAACATAGGTTCCCGATAAAAACAACAGCAGTACTTATTTTTTAACAATAGTAGACCAAGCCGATAACCACGCATCAGACTGATAATAATCAGCTTTTTTAGTTAAATTGCCGGTAACTACTTGCCTTAAAGTACTCTCGATAATACCAAAAAAATGACAATAAGCTCGCTGTGCATCTAGCGCTTTAATTTCGCCATCTTTAATGCCATTTTGTAGGATTCTTAATATCTTTGAAAACGGGAGGGTTTCCATTAATGGCTTTTCTTCTGGTAAAAACTCACTGATATTTAGCACTAGGAGAAATTTCATGATTTCCGGCGCATAATCAGTCAAGTGAAACCACAAATCAACAATCTCTCTTAATTGTTCCGATGCCTTACGGTTTCTACGACGTATATCATCAATAGAGACACTTAATCGATCGATAATCCACTGATACAATGCTTGAGCAATTTCTTGTTTATTCTTAAAGTGTTTATAAATCCCTGCGCTTGTTTTAACACCAGAAAGTTCAGCAATATCTGTTAATGAGGTATTAAAATATCCTTTCTCAGTAAATAACTTTAATGCTGCGACTAAAATGTCATTATGCAGCTCTTCTTTATCTTTTTGTAGTTCCTGATCCATGTTGTTTTTTTATCCTAGCTCTTTGTTAACGCTATTTTTCATTATTAGTGAATTTATTCAGTCATCGCAGTAAAAGCCGCTTTTAAATAACTCATCATTGACCATAAAGTTAAAATTGCCGCAATATACATCATAACTAAACCGAATAAATTCATTGACATACCTGCGATGTCATCGTGATACAACAAACAGCCAATGGCCAACATTTGGGCTGTCGTTTTCCATTTTCCTATTTGTGAAACTTTCACTGTCGCGCGCCGACCTAACTCAGCCATCCACTCACGTAATGATGAAATAGCGATCTCCCGACCAATAATAACTGCAGCCGGCAAAGTCATCCAAATACTAGACTCTGCTTCGACCAATAAAACCAAAACAAAGGCAACCATAATTTTGTCTGCAACAGGGTCTAAAAAAGCACCAAACTTTGTTTCTACCTGCATTTTTCTGGCCAAATAACCATCTAACCAATCGGTAATCCCAGCAATAGAGAAGATTAAAGTTGTTGCTATATTAGAATACTCCCAAGGCATATAGAAAAAAATGGCTAAAACGGGGATTAAAGCAATACGTAGCAGTGTTAGTAATGTAGGTATATTTATTGTATCAATCATCTTGATGATGGAATGTATCGTATATTCGTTGTGCCAATTGCCGGCTAATCCCCGCTATGCTACAAAGTGCATCAACACCCGCGCGAGAAATTCCTTGCATGCCGCCAAACTGCTTTAATAAAATCTGTCGCCTTTTAGGCCCTAATCCAGCTATTGTTTCTAGCACGGATTCTTTTTTTGCTTTACCTCTACGTGCTCGATGCCCAGTAATAGCAAAACGATGCGCCTCGTCTCGAATATGCTGAATTAATAATAAAGCACTCGCATTAGGGGTGACATCAAGAGGAAGCGCTTGCCCGGGTAAAATCAGATTTTCCATACCTGCTTTTCTATCAGGCCCTTTTGAAACACCTACTATGATAACACTATTTATCGTTAATTCCGCTAATGCCTTTTCAGCTTGATGCACCTGACCTTTACCGCCATCAATAAATAAAATATCCGGTGCCTCATGCTCACCTTTTATCAAACGTTTAAAACGCCTAGAAACGGCTTGATAAATAGCAGCGTAGTCATCTCCAGCGGTTATACCTTCAATATTAAAACGCCTATACGCCGACTTTACCGGACCTTCACGATCAAAAACTACGCAAGATGCGACCGTATAATCCCCTTGCGTATGACTAATATCAAAACATTCCAATCGTTTAGGCACTTCTTGGCAGCCTAGTTCTTCCTGCAAGCTTAAAAAACGCGCATAAATGCCCTGCTTATCAGCTAATTTAGTAATCAACGCATTTTCCACATTAACCTTCGCTATTTGTAGCCATTTAGCTCTATCGCTACGCACATTAGGCGAAATAATAACGCCATGGCCTGCATGATCGGTTAACACTTGAGCCAATAACGCCATCTCTTCTGGTGTATGACTGACAATTAATTCATGCGGAACATTTTTATCTAAATAATATTGTGGAATAAAGGCCTGCAAAATATTTTCTGGCGTGTATTCATCGCTTATTTTAGGAAAAAAAGTTTTATTGCCTAAATTTTGCCCATTACGAATAAAAAAGATTTGCACACAGGCAATACCCGCTTTAGTTGCACAAGCGATAATATCCAGATCTCCATGCTCACCCGAAACATAATTTTTCTCTAATATAGTGCGCAATTGGCTGATTTGATCTCTTACCTGTGCCGCTTGCTCAAATTCCAAATGCTTAGCTAAAGTATCCATGCGCACAATTAGCTTATCAATTAATAAACTGCCCTTACCCTGTAAAAACAGCATGGTATTTTTCACATCTTCAGCGTATTTTTCTTGGCTAATTAAATCCACACAAGGTGCAGTACAGCGCTCAATTTGATGCTGCAAGCAGGGTCTGGAGCGATTTTTATAGTAAGAATCCTCACACTGTCTAACAGGAAATATTTTTTGCAATAACTTTAACGTTTCGCGCACTGCACTGGCGCTAGGATAAGGTCCATAATAACTGCCTTTTTTCTTTTTAGCACCCCGGTGCGCAGTAATTTGTGGAAAATCTTGCTCAGTAGACATGAAGATATACGGATAAGATCGATCATCCCTTAAACAAATATTGTAACGTGGTTTATGTCGCTTAATAAGCTGGCTTTCTAGGAGTAATGCGTCACCCTCGGTATGTGTGACGGTAATTTCTATACGCACGATTTTAGCAACCATGACTTGCTGCTTGGGCGATGCCGCCCCTTTCCTGAAATAACTGGTAACACGATTTTTTAAGTTTTTAGCCTTACCTATGTAAATGATATCGCCTTTATCATTTAGCATTTTATAAATACCTGGTAAACGGGTTAGATTTTTTAAAAACTCATCTATATCAAAGTCCTGTGCATCTAATTGCGTAGCCTCTACTGCCATCACTCACAATATCTCATTAATAGTTACAAGTAGCTATCCGCGGCCGGTAAGCGCGTAAGCAAATGATCCCATTCAATTTGCACATCATCCAAAACAGAAATAGCCGTGCGCCCCGTTAATTCAAGTATTTCAGCTTTACCATATTCACCCTTTTGTAAGCGATAAATAGTTAACAACCGATCAAGCGGATGAATCAGCCAATATTCACGCACGCCATGGCGCTCATATAGTTCACGCTTTTTAATTTGATCATGGCTCGCCGTTGCAGGCGATAACACCTCCAAGATCCAATCCGGTGCACCGCGTACTCCACGACGATCTAGTTTATTATTATCGCAAACCACTAAAACATCAGGCTGAACCACAGTATCAATACGCTCGTCGACTTCATCTTTGCTTGGTAAACGCACATCAATCGGGGCAATAAGTACTCGACATTGCTTGTCGACCAAAGCATTTGCTATTTGCCTAAAAATTTCACCAGCAACCTCCTGATGCTCTAAGTTTGGTGCAGGAGCCATAAAATAAGCTTCGCCATCAATCAATTCATAGTTATTATCCGACCAATGTAAATAATCGCCGTAGCAATGCCGTGCAGTATCTTTTAGCGCCAAGCCCATGTTCTTAACCTCTAGTCATTAGTTTACGCATAATTAAATTGTAATCGTTTCGATAAAAATCAGCCATAAAAAAGGGCCTTGCGGCCCTTTTTTGTGCTAAAGCTAAATTAACTTAGCCTTCTACTTTATCCACTTCTTTAATACTTAATCTTACACGACCTTGACGATCAATTTCTAAGACTTTTACTTTAACAACATCACCTTCTTTCAGCTTATCGCTAACCTTATCCACATGCTCATCAGTAATCTGCGAGATATGCACTAAGCCATCTTTACCTGGAAGAATAGTAACAAAAGCACCAAAGTCCATCAAACGCGCCACTTTACCTTCGTAAATTTTACCTACTTCAACTTCTGCAGTAATTTCTTCGATAATTTTTCTAGCCGCTTCACCCGCTGCTTTATCAACAGAAGCAACATTAACCGTACCATCATCAGTCAAATCAACAGTTGCGCCGGTTTGTTCAGTAATTCCACGAATCGTAGCTCCCCCTTTACCAATAACTTCACGAATTTTGCTCGGATCAATTTTAAAAGTAATAATTCTAGGTGCAAAATCAGACATCTCGTCACGAGTTGTTGATAAAGCTTTGTTCATTTCACCTAAAATATGCAAACGACCCGCTTTCGCTTGGTCCAGAGCAACACGCATAATTTCTGACGTGATACCGTCGATTTTGATATCCATTTGCAAAGCAGTAATTCCTTGTTCAGAACCCGCTACTTTGAAATCCATATCGCCCAAATGATCTTCATCGCCCACGATATCAGAAAGCACAGCAAATGCATCGCCTTCTTTAATTAAACCCATTGCAATACCGGCTACTGGTGCTTTAAGAGGTACACCCGCATCCATTAATGCTAAGCTCGTACCACAAACTGAAGCCATCGAGCTTGAACCGTTTGATTCAGTAATTTCTGAAACGACACGGATAGTATAAGGAAAAGTAGCCATATCTGGCATAACTGCGGCAACACCACGTTTCGCTAAACGACCATGCCCAATCTCACGACGTTTCGGCGATCCAACAAAACCTGTTTCGCCTACGCTGTAGGGAGGAAAATTGTAATGCAACATAAATGGCTCTTTATATTCGCCAGCTAATGCATCAATAATTTGCGCATCGCGCTCTGTACCTAATGTTGCCACTACTAAAGCTTGAGTTTCGCCACGTGTAAATAAGGCCGAACCATGTGTACGCGGTAAAACACCAGTACGTATAGCAATAGGACGCACAACATCCAAATCACGACCATCAATACGCTTTCTATCGCTTAAAATCGCTGAACGAACCACTCGCTTTTCGATCTCTTCAATAATGTCGCGTATATCTGACTCGGCATATTTATCATCAGCGGTTAATTTTTCAACAACGGCCGTTCTAATATCGCTTAATGCATCTTGACGCATTAATTTTTCAGCAATTTGATAAGCAGTGGCAATAGATGCCTCTACTTCAGTCGCAACCAATATTTCTAATTCTGAGTTTACAACGGGAGCAGCCCAGTTATATAAAGGCGTATTAACTTCTGCAGCAAACTCATTTATCGCAGTAATCGCTACTTGCATTTGTTCATGGCCAAATAGCACTGAACCAAGCATAGTTGCTTCGCTTAAATTATCCGCTTCAGACTCGACCATTAACACTGCATGGCTGGTGCCTGCAACGACTAAATCTAATAATGAATCTGCTAATTGCTCTTTATTTGGATTTAAAATGTATTCGCCGTCAATATAACCGACGCGAGCAGCACCAACGGGACCATTAAAAGGTAAGCCTGAAACCGCTAAAGCTGCCGATGCACCTAATAGTGCTGGAATTTCGGGATCTACATCAGGGTTCAATGAAACAACAGTAATAATAATTTGAACTTCGTTGGTATAACCTTTAGGAAATAAAGGACGAATCGGTCTATCAATAAGACGACACGTTAACGTTTCTGTTTCTGTAGGACGACCTTCTCGTTTAAAAAATCCACCGGGGATTTTTCCTGCCGCATACGCCTTTTCTTGATAGTTCACTGTTAATGGAAAAAAATCACCTTTACTGGCTTCTTTTTTACCTACAACAGAAACTAAAAGCGATGTACCTTCGACATCAATCATCACTGCACCGCTAGTTTGGCGGGCAATTTCACCTGTTTCAATGCTGACTAATTGTTGACCGTATTGAAATTCTTTTCTGATTGGTTTCAGATTCACTATTGTTTTCCTACGTGTTAAAAATTGGATTTAATTAGGTATATTCAGTCCATGAATAAGACAATAAAAAGCGGTAATTACACTGCTTTTTTACCTGCTCTTAAACTTATTTACGTAAGCCTAGACGTGAGATTAAAGATTTATAACGCTCTACGTCAGTTCTTTTTAAATAATCTAATAATTTACGACGCTGGTTAACCATTCTTAATAGTCCACGACGAGAATGGTTATCTTTTTTATGCGCTGCAAAATGCGGGGTTAAATGAAGGATATGAGCGGTTAACAAAGCGACTTGCACTTCAGATGAACCTGTATCTGTTTCAGTTAAACGATATTCTTCAATAACTGCTTTTTTTTGTTCTGCTGTAAATGGCATTTTAATCCCTATGATTAATATGTTATTAGAGCTTGCGCTCTGGTTAAATATGCTTCCACGATAGGGTGTAGAAACATGAAATAGTTAATTCAAATTGAATATTTTTCTAGGTTGTATTTTAGCATCCATTAACATTTCTCCCAAGCCTAAAAATTGCTCGTCACGATATATTCTACACATCTCTGACTCAGCTATATCCATGGAACAGGATATTTGCTGTCCTTGCTGAATTAAATCTGCCTCAAACTGTGAGACATGAACTGCAGGCATAGCCTGTAAAGGTAGGTCAACAGGTATTAATATTGATTCTAATGACTCGCCAGCCTGTATTGCCTGCAATTGTTCAATAGTACGCGCATCTTGCAATAAGAATTGCCCAGCGGCTGTACGCCGCAACTCTTTTACAGTAGCGCCACAACCTAAATAATGACCAATATCCTCGGCCAAGGTACGAATATAAGTACCTTTAGAACAACGGACATCCAGCGTTAATGTATCCCCGGTAAAAGCAAGACACTCAATCGCATAAATCGTAATCTTACGCGCCTTACGCTCCACAGTAATACCTTCACGAGCGAGCTCGTACAATTTTTTACCTTGATGCTTTAACGCCGAATACATAGGTGGAACTTGCTCAATCTCACCAACAAAACTAGCCAAACAATCCGCTAATTGTTGATCATTTATTGCAGGAACAATTTTAGTTTCTAAAACAGTACCGTCAACATCTCCAGTATCGGTGATCACACCTAACTGAATAACCGTTTGGTAACGCTTATCATCGGCCAGCATATAAGCCGACACTTTAGTGCCTTCACCTAAACAAACTGGCAATAAACCGGTTGCTAAAGGATCTAAACTGCCGGTATGGCCTGCTTTATTGGCATTATAAAGGCGCTTAACTTCTTGCATCGCTTTATTCGATGAAATACCCTGGCGCTTATCTAATAAGACAATACCATGTATATCAAATCCTTTTTTACGCCTAGCCATAAGTTAATCTTCATCCTCTTCTGACTCTGGAGCAGCAGGAAATTGAGACAGTAACTCCGACACTCGCATACCCTTTTCAAAAGAAGTATCATAATGAAATTTAATATAAGGCACGCTGCGCAAACGCATACGTTTACCCACCTCTGAACGTATATAAGGTGCAGCTTCATTCAAAAGTTTCACATTATCTTTTTGGCCCTGCTCATCCGCACCTAAAGCAGTAATATAAACTTTCGCCGAGGTTAAGTCTTTGCTTAACTCAACCTCGTTGACCGTGATAAATCCAATACGTGGATCTTTAATGCCTTGTTGCAAAATAATAGCTAATTCCTTCTGCATTTGCGATGAAACTCGCGAACTACGCTTAAACTCTCTAGCCATTATATTTCACGCTTCACTTCAATGCGTTCAAAAACCTCAATATGATCACCGGCTTTTACATCGTTGTAATTCTTTACGCCGATACCACATTCCATACCCATCTTGACTTCGCTAGCCTCATCTTTATAACGTCTCAATGACTCTAATTGCCCTTCATAAATGACCACGTTATCGCGTAAAACACGAATAGGTAAGCTACGTTTAACAAAGCCATCAATCACCATACAGCCGGCAATCGCACCAAATTTTGGTGAGCGAAATACATCCCGCACTTCAGCCAGACCAACAATTTTTTCTTTAATCTCAGGAGCTAACATGCCATTAATCGATTTCTTAACTTCATCAATTGCATCATAAATGACACTGTAATAATGTAAATCAAGTTCTTTTTCAGCAATCAACTTCCTAGCTGTTGCATCAGCACGCACATTAAAACCAATTAAAATAGCGCCTGAAGCCAAGGCTAAATTAGCATCTCCTTCGTTAATGCCACCCACGCCGCCATAAACAACTTTAACCGAAACCTCGTCATGCGACAAACTAACCAAGGAAGCCCTTAAAGCCTCCAAACTACCCTGTACATCGGTTTTAATAATTATGTTCAAGTTAGATGTTTCACCAGCCGCCATCTTAGAAAATACTTCATCTAATTTTGATGCTTGCTGAGCAGCATTATGCATCAACTTGCTTTTATCGACGCGATGCTCAGCAAGATCTCTTGCCGCTTTTTCACTCGTCACAACAACAAAGTCATCACCTGCATTAGGCGTACCAGACAAGCCTAATATTTCAACCGGCGTCGAAGGTCCTGCCACTTTGATATTTTCACCCAATTGATTAAACATTGCCCGAACACGGCCGTATTCATGACCACATAAAATAATTTGACCTTGCTCCAAAGTCCCTTTTTGCACCATAACGGTCGCTACAGCACCACGCCCCTTATCAAGTCTTGATTCAACCACTAACCCTGATGCCTTGCCTTCTTTAGGTGCTTTTAACTCAAGAATTTCAGTTTGTAAAATCAATGACTCAATTAAATCATCAACTCCTTCACCTGTTTTAGCAGAAACCTTAATAAACTGTACATCGCCCCCCCACTCTTCAGGCACAACATTCAGCGTTGCAAGTGCTTGCATTACTTTGTCAGGATTAGCTTCTGGCTTATCCATTTTATTCATAGCCACAATAATGGGCACATTTGCTGTGCGCGCATGCTCAACTGCTTCTTTTGTTTGCGGCATCACACCGTCATCAGCCGCGACCACAATAATAACAACATCAGTTACATCAGCGCCACGCGCACGCATAGCTGTAAATGCAGCATGCCCTGGTGTATCTAAGAAAGTAACCGAGCCATGATCGGTTACGACTTGATAAGCACCAATGTGCTGAGTAATACCGCCCGCTTCACCATGTGCAACACGGGTTTTACGAATATAATCTAATAATGAAGTTTTACCATGATCAACATGCCCCATAATAGTAACAATAGGCGCCCTAGCAAATTCTTCACGTTCATCAGCCTCTGTATGCTCAGCCAACATCCCAGTCTCATGATCATCCTCACTGGTCATGATTGGGTTATGCCCCATCTCTTCCACCAAAATGACCGCAGTTTCCTGGTCTATACTTTGGTTAATAGTAGACATAATACCTAACTTCATTAAGTGCTTGATTACCTCAGCAGCCTTAACACTCATTTTCTGAGCTAATTCTGCCACAACAATGTTTTCTGGAATCTTAATATCTTTAGCGGCAACCGCAGTAGGCATTGCAAAAGCATGTTTAGCATCAGAAACAAACTGGTGCTCATTACTATTACTATTTCCACGACTGGTTTTTTTACGCCCCTTCTTACCATAAGCCGCTTTAGCACCACCAGCAGGTTTATCCGCTCTTCTATGCACCGTCGTTGCCGGCTTATCGGCATTGCGGCCACCACCTGGCACCGCTACTACCGCAGGCTTTCTTGCTGCACCACTTGGAGCCCCAGCTGATGCAGGCTTTCTCGCTGCACCACCGCCTGCCTTTCTTTCAGCAGCTATTTTTTTAGCGGCGGCTTGTTTTCTTACTTTTTCTGCATTACGCTCAACTGATTCTTCCAATCTTTTTGCCTTTTCAGCAATAAGACGCTCTTCATCAGAAATTTTAGTTTTCTTTTCAAGCTCAGCGCGCACATCATCATCGATTTTTTTCTGAGCTGCTATTTTTGCATCTGCTTCAGATTTTTCTCTTGCCGAGGCCTCTCTATGCAGCTCTTCTACAGCCTCTTGCTTTTGCGCATGCTCATCAAGATCTTGCTTTACACGCGCCAATTCAACTCGCGCTTCTTCAGTTAACGCAGCTTCACGCTTAATATAAGTCTTTTGCTTTTTGACTTGAATATTAATTGTCTTAGTATCTTTTCCTGGCGCAGTTCCTTGCTTAAGTGAAGTTACCGTGCGGCGCTTTAAAGTGACTTTTTTAGTCGCTGCATCACCACTTTCATCTTTGCCATGACGCTTACGCAAATGCGCTAACAAAGCCATTTTTTCGTCTTCAGTGATGGTATCGGTGTCACTATGTGCCGAAATTCCTGCCTCTTTCATTTGCTCTAATAATCGGTCCAGAGGTATTCCAACTATGCCAGCTAATTCTTTTACTGTTTTATCACTCATTATTCAACCTCTCCGTTATCAATAGCAAACCAAGGTTCGCGCGCTTTCATAATCAATTTAGCGGCTATTTCCTCATTCATACCCGGGAACTCAAGCAAGTCATCAACGGCCTGCTCCGCTAAATCTTCCATCGTTATTATTCCATTACTTGCCAACTCATGAGCTAGCTCGTCAGTCATCCCTTCCATTGTTAAAATATCCTCAGCGGGCTCCGCCGTTTCAATTTTCTCTTCTGACGCAATGGCATTAATCAATAGTATATCTTTTGCCCGTGACCGCAAGGTTTCAACTAATTCCTTATCAAAACCATCGATTTCCAACATTTCACTGCTTGGAACATAGGCAATTTCTTCAACTGAGTTAAAGCCAACCTCAACCAATACCGTTGCAATATCCTGATCAACATTTAATTGCTCAACAAATAGCTGAACTAATTTACCCAACTCCTCCTGAGTATCTTTATTGACTTGGTCAGCATCACGAACATTTAATTCCCAGCCAGTCAATTCGGTGGCTAAACGAACATTCTGGCCGCCACGACCAATTGCCTGCGACAAGCTATCGGCTGAAACAGCAACGTCCATGGTATGCTTATCTTCATCAACGACTATAGATTCAATTTCTGCTGGAGCCATGGCATTAATAACAAACTGCGCCTCATTCTCATTCCATAATATGACATCAATACGTTCGCCATTTAATTCATTAGAAATTGTCTGAACTCTTGATCCACGCATACCTACACAAGCACCTACTGGATCAATACGAGGATCATTACTGCGTACTGCCACTTTAGCTCTTGAGCCAGGATCACGCGCCGCGCCCAGCACATCAATCATACCTTCGCCAACTTCTGGCACCTCAAGTCTAAATAGCGCCAGCACAAACTCAGGAGCAGTTCGACTAACAAACAGCTGCGGGCCACGCACTTCAGTACGCACTTCTTTTAAATAACCACGAATTCGATCACCGACCCGCACTGTTTCCCTTGGAATCATATGCTCGCGCGGTATAAAGGCATCCGCATTACCACCTAAATCGATATAAACACTGCCTTTTTCGATACGCTTAATAACACCCGTAACCAATTCGCCCACTCTATCTCTATAAGCATCAGCAATTTTCTTACGCTCAGCTTCACGTACCTTATGAATAATGACCTGTTTTGCAGCTTGCGCTGAAATCCGTCCAAATTCGACCGACTCTATTTCATCCTCAATAAAATCACCTACTTCAATATCCGGCTCATCTATTTGTGCAACCTGCAATGAAATTTGTGTCGTAGGAAACTCAATACCACCTTGAAACTCGTCACTTTCTTCAACCACTTGCCAGCGTCTTAATGTCTGATAATCACCCGTTACACGATTAATAGCTACACGAGCTTTAATAGGAAAATCGTAACGTGAAATAGTCGCACTTTCCAAAGCAGACTCTATCGCTTGAAAAACCACATTTTTATCAATATCTTTTTCATTTGAAAAAACATCAACTATCAATAAAATTTCTTTATTTGCCACTAAGACCCCCTTAAATTGAATAGTCCGGTTCAAGACGCGCTTTAGACATCGCCTGAAATAGAACCACATAAACCTGACCATCCTGCTGAAGATAAACCTTACCATCCTCAACTTTTTCGATCAAACCTGTTATATTTCGTCTGCCTTCTACAGGCTTAAATAAATTAACTTTAGCCGTATGGCCAATAAACTGCTCGAATTGCTCTATCTTAAAGAGTGGCCTTTCCATGCCTGGGGATGAAACTTCTAAATTGTATTCACCTGCAATAGGATCTTCAACATCCAACACCCCACTGACTTGATGACTCACAGCAGCGCAGTCCTCCATACCCACACCTTGCTCTCTGTCAATAAAAATACGTAGCAATCCATGCTTAGGATGAGCATTGTATTCAATGCCAACACACTCATACCCTAGGCCTTCCACGACCGGCTCTATTAATTTAAGCAAAATTTCAGGAGCTTGCTTCATCACGCCTCACTTTCTTACACACATAAAAAAAGAGGCTATAGCCTCTTCCATTGAAAACCGAATATATAACTTCTGCACTAGAAGCTAGAAACATAAAAGCCCCTAAAAAGGGGCCTTTAAAATATCTGGTAGCGGGGGCAGGATTTGAACCTACGACCTTCGGGT
>JACUUF010000059.1 GCA_014859465.1 Methyloprofundus sp. | reverse complement strand
GCATACCTACCGTTTTTAATAAATCATGATCCTCATAATTCAACTGACGCATGACTAATGGCTGAGTTAAAACCACGAATGCTGTTACTTTATTTTTCTGTAGTAAAGGAATAATTAACCATATATTGTCACACGCCAGCCACGCAGACAAATCGACATCATCATACATTTCTGGATTATTATTAAACTCACAAAAATCAATCACCCACTGTTTAGTACTCAAAAACTGAATGAACTGATCATCAGATTTAAAAGCAGTTCCCGAATCAAAATCTAAAGACAATGCCTTCGCCAAATAGAATACACCCTGGTCATTAGACAGCCATAAACCACCACCACCACTACCTACCAAATCAGCCAAAGTTTTAATTACAAAGGGCGCTAAATCTTCCAGTGCATGTAGTGCCGCGATTTCACGACTTAAATTAATCCATTCTTGTCTATAATCATACTGATGCTGAAAAAAATACTTATTAAAATAAACCTTAAAATACGCTCGAATAGTCCCTGATGCAAAGACAACCATCAGAAAAAGAGCGGCTAAAAAAATAAAAAGGGTTTGCAGTACAGCCCCCCACGTCCCACCAAAATTTTTAATATAATAGCCAGCTAAAGACATTAAAACCATGTACAAACCCGCACCGAACAATACCGTGGTATGCACTACTGTCGTGCGCGATATAGTGACTTTATTATCCGTATCTTGTAAGCGACCAAATGAAATAGCCAATAATGGGGCACACAAAGCATTAATTAGCCCTCTTGCATCCCACAACAAGAAATCAAGCTGACCAAACAATAAAGACTTACTATAAATAATAAAATCAAAAATAAAGATTGCCGATAAACCTAAACATAAATACTTAATCGCCCAGCGCTGCTCTGCTGCAACACTGCGATACAACTGCTCAACCAGCATTAAACCGATAATGGCAAAACTGACATGCGCAAATAAGCGAATATCCACCCCAAAAAACCGCTTCAACCCATCTAAAATATTCGGTGATAATTCAGCAATAAATACCGTAAGCAACCAAATAATTAATAGAATAGAGCGCCTTGATTTTTTGAAAAAGGCGTATTTTTCATTATAAAATTGTTTCGCAAGCAACACGCCCAAAAATAAAAACCAAGCTGCATTACGTAGTGTCTCAAAGGCAAAAGTATCGGCAATATATAAAGTTTCATTCTCTAAGACAAAAAGCACAACGCCCATCCAAAGCACAGAAGCACATATCGCCAAAGTAAATTGCGGCACAAAAGGGTTGTTCTTTATGCGAAAAAACGCTAACAGCAAAACCAATAAAAAAACGATTAACCCTGTTAAATAACTATAAAAAGCAAAATCTTGCATATCACCCCTAGCTTAATGAAACATTCCGATAAAACAGTCCCACCAATTCCACCAACATTTGTTTTTTTATCTAACTTTAGCTTTGAGAATACAAAAATAGATAATTTCAGTTGACTATAAATGATGTTCTACCATAATACATTGGAGCAAGGTTATATCTTATTACTTTAAAAACTTGAAGAATATGTATACTAAACAAAACATCATCAGCGCGCTATTTTTTCTATTATTTTATCTACCTACAAGCTTCAGTTATGCAAACGAAAATTCGTTAGTCACAGTACAACCTTCATTTCAAACTATTATCATCTCTGGCTTTACCAGAGCAAGACGTAGTATGCCTATTGCTAGCGAAATATCTGGCAAAGTGACCCACATCTATGCCGACATTGGCCAGCCTATTCCTGAAGATGGCATTTTTGCTTGCTTAGATGATGCGTTTATCAAACTCGACATTGCCTCAACAGAAAACAGTATTGCCCAGCATGGCATCGATTTAAAGTTCCTAGGAAAACAAGTCGATCGACACCAAAAACTAGTGAAAACCAATAGTGCCGCACTCAGCTTACTTGACGACTTGACCCGTCAAAAAGGCAATGCCTACCGCGCCATACAAAACGAAAAAATTCGCAAAGAAAAACAACTGGAAACAAAAAAAAGACATTGCATAAAAGCCCCTAAAAACTGGAAAATAACCCAAAGAAGTATAGAACCAGGCCAGTGGATTACTGCCGGCGTCACCATTGCTCAAGCTAGCGACTATAGCCAATTATTAATTCCTATTACATTAACAGCCGAAGAATTAACAGCATTACAAAATCAGAATAAACTAGCAGTTTACCTACCCGAATATCAACAGGAAATACCTGTAAACATTGAGCGTATTTCTCCAGAATTTGACTCACAATCACACAAAATTCTCGTTGATTTACTCATTAAAGACACATCCAAGCATCAACGCGGGGGCATACGAACAGAACTCACTTTAAATGTTTCTGACAAACTCAATAATTTCCTGATTCCTAAAGATGCCTTAGATGCACGTTTTGAAGAAGTCTGGCTAACCCGTAAAAATGGCGAAAGAATACGCGTCATGCTCCAAGGTTATGCAGATAAAAATATGGCAAAAGTCTCTTCACCGGAAATCAAAACTGGCGACCAATTTAAACGACTAAACCCTTAAAATATGGATTCATTAGTACGCTTCTCATTACAACAAAAAGTTTTTTTTAATCTTTTATTTGTTTTACTTTTTGTCTCAGGCTTTTTTGCTATTAATGAACTGCCAACCGAGCGCTATCCGAATGTCAATTTTGGCGAAGTCTCTATTACAACAATCTACCCTGGTGCATCACCTCGCGATGTAGAGGCCTTAGTAACAAAAAAAATAGAAGCAAGCATTGAAAATGTTGAAAATATTGAATGGCTAAAAGCAACGTCTTATCCTGAGCGCTCACAAATTAACTTAAAATTTATTGATGATACCGACTATAAGTCCCTTTATAACGAAGTACGCCTAAAAGTACTTAATATTATGAATGATCTACCACCTGAGGTTGACCCTCCTTTTATCAATAACTTCACTACCAATGATTTCCTACCTGTAGTAAATATTAATATAAGTGGCCCACAAAATAATCGTGCGCTAACACTTATCGCTCAAGAAATTAAAACCCATATACAAAAATTACCAGGCGTCAATGAAGTCACTCTTGATGGTGAATATGTTAGAGAATTCCATATCAATCTAGATCCCAAAAAATTACGCCGCTATGGAATTAGCTACAATGAAGTTGCTCAGGCGCTTAAAGATGTCAATCTCTCCATACCTGCTGGCAGTGTTAATACCTCTCAAGGAAATTACCTAGTCAAAGTAGATGAAAAATTTAAGGATCGCACACAACTTATAAACACCATTATTAAAAAAAATGGTGATTTAGGCTTTATTCGACTAGCTGATGTCATTAGTAACGCAGAACTTAATCACCGCAACCCCATCAGCATCTCCTCTGTAAATGGTCAAAATGTTATCGCTTTAAAGGTCAAAAAAAATGATAACGGCAATGCGTTAACCATTAAAGAAAATATAGTCCGCACGCTTAAAGACCTAAAGCCCCTACTTGATAAAGAACAGCTAAATATCACCTTCACTCAAGACTCAACAATAAAGATTAACGACGGCATCAGTACGCTTGGCCTCAATATGTTAGCCGGTATGATCCTTGTCTCACTAATTATTTGGTATTTCATGGGTGCTAGAAATGCAGGGCTCATAACGATCGGCATTCCTTTTTCCTTTATGATCACAATGCTGCTCATGTACCTCACAGGGAAAAGCATCAATGAAATGTCACTCTTTGCCTTTGTACTGGTCACCGGCATTATTGTGGATGATGCCATTGTCGTCACTGAAAATATTTACCGGCATATACAAGAAGGCAGAAATATCGACCAAGCCGTTATATTTGGGACTTCCGAAGTAGCCCTGCCAGTGATAGCCTCAACATTAACAACCATTGCGGCTTTTTTACCTATGCTGCTCATGTCTGGATCAACAGGTGAGTTTTTCGCTCAAATTCCCATTGCTGTTAGTTTTGCATTAATCGCATCCCTAATTGAATGCCTCATTATTCTGCCTATTCATTATTTTGACTACGGCCCGCGTCATACACAAGAACTTTCAACTCGCCTAGAAAAAGATGATTTAATTCTCGCCTTTATTCGGGGAATAACTGAACACATACTAAATATTACCCTCAAATACCGTCGATCAAGCCTAACTGTAGTCTTTTTTCTTTTTATTATATCCGTTGGTATATTGGGCATTTCTATGTCAGGAAAGCTACCACTAGTAAAAATTCAATTTTTTCCTAATGATTACTCCGTCTATCTTATCAACATAAAAGCAAAATCAGAAACCCCTATAGAAATAATTGACCAAAAAGTAAGGGAGATAGCTCAATACATCGCAATCAGCGGGCCAGGGAAAGTAGATTCTGCCGCAGGATTTGCCGGCTTTTATGTTGGGGACAATTACCTTCCCGTATACAGCAATAACTACGGCGTTGTCATGGTAACGTTACCGGCAAAAGAAAAACGTGACTTTAACGACCCGATACAACATTTAGATAACATGCGCGCCACACTCAAAAAAGAATTTGAGCACGATGGCTATACCATCGAAGTGCAAGCACAAAAAGAAGGCCCCGTCACAGGCAAAGATATTAGCATCCGTATCTTAGGCAGTAATGAAACCGCCATTACCAAACTAGCTCAAGCGTTACATACTTTTTTAACGACTACGCCAACTATCACGCCTTATTTAGCTGACCTTAAAAGTGACCAAGGGCAGCATAAAAAAATTATAGAAGTTAAGATCAGGCATGAAAAAACCAATGAATATCAATTAAATAATAACTTGGTTACACTACTCGCCGGCAGCGTATTAGACGGCCAATATATAGGAACATACCGCCTCAGCGACGAAGAAATTGACTTAAAACTAGCGATAGACCCGAAAAGCATCCCAACATTACAACAAGTACTAGAAATTCCATTTATTGAAAACTCAACCGGGCCCATTCTATTAGGTGACATAGCCTCACTAAATTCTTACTCAGAGCCTGGCGAATTAAATCGCTACAACTCTCAGCGATCAATCGGTTTTGACTCCGATATTACAGCAAACTCACCTATCTCTGCGGCAAGTATCTTGGCTGAGGTACAATCATTTTACCAACAAGTACGTAGCCAATATCCAGGAGCTAACCTAATTATTACAGGTGATCACGCAGCCACACAAAAATCCTATAACTCACTCGCTTATGCCTTTGTAATTGCTATCCTAGTTATTTACCTAATTCTAGCTGCGCAATTTCAATCCTATCTGCAGCCCGCGATTATTCTTTCAGCCATTATATTTGCTTTAATTGGTGTGATTTTAGGTAAATTTTTCACTCAGTCACTGTTTACTGTCAACAGCTTTATGGCCATTATTGGTGTCGCGGGCGTAGTGGTAAATGACTCACTGATGTTGGTTGACTTTATGAATAAAAATTATCGTGCCGGACTATCACGTCGTAGAGCCATTGATGAAGGTATACGCGTAAGGCTCAGGCCGATTATGCTTACGACCCTAACAACTACCTTGGGTTTATTACCTATGGCCATTGGTATTCCTGATTATTCATTAGTCTGGGGCTCAATGGCATCAACCTTTGTCACGGGACTAATAACAGCCACCCTACTCATCTTATTTATCGTACCGGTTTTATGGGATATGGTAATAGCTAAACAAGAGAGAAAATTAACACCTTTAGATATTAATTAAAATAACCTAAATAAATTAAAGGAACGTTAACTGATGACACCTTCTTTAAAAAAAAACGGAGAACTTATTATGAGAAAAATTAATGCAAAACCAATTATTACATTCTCCATCCTGTTTATACCGACAGTTATATTTTCAATTTACTTTAGCGTCAATATTTTATCATTTATTCCCTTAGGAGAATACAAAGCAATAACTAATGTCATTAGTTCTATTTTCATGATCTATCTATTCAATATTATTGTCTATCGAATTTTTCTCTGGAAAATGCCTCTAAAAGAGGGGGAATATATTGAAGACTCTAAAGAAGATTTTATTTATCATGTCTATGTTCTTTATTACTTGATTTTATTTAACCCTCTCACTCCAAGCTTATTAGTTCCAGTTCCTCTTATGCGTTTAATTTACATTGGACTAGGCGCAAAACTTGGTGAAAATACATACAGTGCTGGCGCTATATTAGACCCACCTTTAGTTGAATTAGGAAGCAACACTATAATTGGCTATGACTCAGTACTATGCCCTCATGCTGTTGAAGGTACTCGAGTAGTATTCAAAAAAATAAAAATTGGCAACAATGTTACTATTGGGATGAAATCTATCATCATGGCAGGAGTAACAATTGAAGATGGTGGTATTGTTGCTGCGGGTTCAGTAGTCACAAAAGGAACTTACATTAAAACAGGTGATTTATGGGCTGGAACGCCAGCAAAGCTTCTTAAAGCAAGTGAACAAACATCACCAACATAAGTTACTTCACTTTAATATCATACTTTATACACCAACTGCATATATTCCACCTTACCAATAATCTAATTTATAATCTTTAGTAATTAGAAGATACTACAGAAAATAGAAATTACAGCCAGTTAAGACACAATATATTAATTATGACCTCATCAAAAAAACGCATCCTTTTTATTGCTGAAAATGTCACATTAGCTCATATAGTACGCCTTTTAGTATTAGCAAATTCATTAGATAAAAAAAAATATAAGATTATTTTTGCGACGGGAGCTGACGCAAGAAAGCTGGTTGAAGACTTAGATTTTGAATACCATTCTATTCCAACGCTAAATTCAAATACTTTCATAGCTAGGTTAGCCAAAGGAGAAAGAATTTATACCTATGAAGAATTAAAATCTTCCGTTACATTCGATCTAAAATTAATTCAAAAAATATCTCCTGACCTTATCATCGGTGATTTTAGAATTTCTCTTGGAATAAGCACAGAAATCAATAAAGTTCCCTACATATCACTCGTAAATGCTTATTGGTCTCCCTACTCACTGAGCACTATTCCCTTTCCAGAACACCCACTCAGCAAAATCTTTGGCGTACCAATAAGCACTTTTATTTTTACTATAATTAAGCCTCTAATATTAAAATATCATTCACTTCCCTTTAATAAAGTCCGAAAACTTTATAACTTAAAACCTTTCCCCTCATTGCGTCATATATACGCTTCTGGAAAATGGGTTTTATACCCTGATATCCCCGCACTTGCTCCCACTGCTAAAATACCTGATAACCACAGATATATCGGCCCTATCACCTGGTCACCAGACACACCTATGCCAGACTGGTGGTCAGAAATACGTATCAACACAGAAAAGCCAATCATTTATTTGACTCTTGGATCTTCAGGAAATATAAAAATCATTGATATATTGTTAACCGTATTACAAAAAATGCCAGTGACTGTTGTTGTTGCTTCTGCAAATCGCTTTAATCAATTTAACTCCTCCAGTAATATTTATTTCGCTAAATTTCTCCCTGGAGAAAAAATAGCTCAGGCATCGAAATTAGTTATCTGCAATGGAGGGAGTGCAACTGTTTATCAAGCAATCGCCTGCGGAAAACCTGTCTTAGGTTTTCCGTCAAATACAGATCAGCACTTGACCATGAATGCTGTTGTAGAGTCAGAAGCCGGACTATTGATTCGTACGGAGCAAGCAACAGAAAAAACAATACGCGACACCATAAATCAGCTTCTAAATTCGACCAAATACCAGAGTAATGCTCAACGCCTTAAAGATATTTTTACTCATTACAAAGCCACCGAAGAATTTCGAAATTTTATCGATAATATAGATTTTTAACCTCTTAATATCACTTACTCTAATACAGGAAACAACAATGACTAAGAAGATTTTAATTACTGGCGGTGCTGGTTTTATTGGAACACACCTGATCAACAAGTTAACCAACATGGGCTCGTGGGAGATTATTGTATTAGATTCACTAATAGATCAAGTACACCCCAACGGCTTATGGCAAAAACCAGACAATGTCACTTTTTTTCATGCAGATATTCGTGACCAAGAACCTGTTCGCCAAGCCTTAACTGGAGTTGAATATGTTGTCCATTTAGCCGCTGAAACAGGTGTTGGACAATCAGCATACGAAATTGCGCGATATGTTGGCACTAATGAATATGGCACCGCAGTACTTCTTGAAGAAATATCTAAAATTAACCAGCAAATTAAGTCAGTTGTTCTAGCCTCTTCCAGAGCAGTTTATGGTGAAGGGCGCTATTATTGCAATGTATGCGGCCCTGTTTTCCCATTAGGCCGTAGTTTAAAAGCTCTTAATAATGCGCAATGGGATCATCTTTGCCCTGAGTGTGACACCGTTCTAACTGTTCAACCTAGCATGGAACATCAACCCCTATCACCCAGCTCGGTTTATGCTATTACAAAGCACAACCAAGAGCAATTACTCACATTATTTGCGGATACTTTTAATGTCCCTAGTACTATCTTACGTTTCCAGAATGTATACGGCCCAGGACAATCATTGAGTAACCCTTATACGGGTATCTTATCTCTATTTAGTACTCGAATTAAAAATGGTAATCCCGTTTTTATTTATGAAGACGGATTGGAACAACGTGATTTTGTTTATGTGGAGGATGTCGTTAACTCCATCCTATTAGCATTAAGCAAACCATCCAGTCGTGGTGAAATTTTTAACATTGGTACTGGGGAAGGAACCACTGTAATGGATATTGCCAAAATTCTAAATGAAAAATTAGGTGGCACTTCAGATATACAAGTGACTGGACAATTTCGGGCGGGCGATATACGTCACGCAATTGCCTCATTAACAAACAGTGAGAATAATCTAGGTTACACTCCGACTACCTCTATTGCAGAGGGCTTAACAAAACTATCCGCGTGGGTTAACTCACAACAAGTTATGACGGATACTTATTTAGCAATGGAAAGTGAAATGAAACAAAAAGGAATTATGGGATAAAAAAAAGCCCTGAACTAGTCAGGGCTTTTTATTTAAACCACTGTTTAAGAAAAATTAAGCTTTACGCTGTTTTTTCAATCCACCTAACATTAACAGTCCACCGCCTAACAAAAATAATGATGAAGGCTCTGGAACCGGTTCAGCCTGAAACTTAATTCCTGCATCAGCAGAAAGTCTAAGATCAGCTGTGTTAACGACATAACCTTTATCTCCAATAGTAGCTCCAAAATTAATGGGGCTAGAGATGCCAAAATCTAAATTAATTGTTGTATCAACAGTAGTGCCAACTAAAGGTGCATTTGAACCAGGAAAAGCCTCTAAATATGAGCTATTATACGATGTGATTGTATTACTCAAAAAGGTTGAACCAGAACCAGCTCCGGTAAAATCAGCGGTAAAGGTACTACCTATACTTGCCAAACCAAGATTACCGGATAGTATGTTAACACCATCATCAAAACCTACACCCGTAATCAAATCCGCATAAGTATTAACATCTGTATCATGAAACAGTTGATACGTCCCTTGCATCGCTGTAAAGTTAATAATTACCTGAGTTAAATTAGGATCAGCGTTAGGAATAATTGCCACCACCTGAGCAGTTTCTGTTCCAGACAAAACAGTAGTAATCTCAAAACCAACTGGAGCATCAGAGCTGTTATTAGTAGTAAATCCTGTCAAAACACTTTGGTAATGTATATCAAAAGATATAGTATCGCCAATGTTTGTGGTCCCAGCCAACACACCACCAAAGAATTCACTTACCGTTGTAGCACCGGTGCTAGTACTAATATTATCATCACGAATAACTAAGGTAGAATCATTTTGATTATCAAAACTATTGATAGCTGTTAGATCATAAATTCCGTCACCTGCTGTTGAGTATTGAACTTGCGTAGGAATGCTTGCTTCAGCGCCAAAAGACACTAAAGATGCTAAAACAACACCAGATGCTGCAACGACATGCTTAAAATTTTTCATTTCTTTCTCCAAATTAAAATAACACTAACACAAAACATACAGCACAAATCAGACCAATAAAAAAAATAATCATAAATTCAATTAGTTAAAACACATACACCATTAATATTCATATCTTTAATAATTTATATGTAAAAAAAACTGACACTCTCTAAAGCCTTTTTGCATTGCTTCCACTACGTACTTTTGACTAAATCAATATTTATTCCAAACTTTTTAGCAAGCCATACACCTGATGATTCTTTGCGTATACTGCATCAGTAGAAACTATTTTATTTAGAATTACTTTAGCTTGTTCAGCTTTACCTGCTTGAATCAGAGCTTTTGCCAACTGCAGAGCTATGCTCATATCATTTGGCTCAAGTTCAAAAGCTTGTTTAAATGTTTTTATAGCCTTGTCGGACTCCCCCATTGCTAATTGAATAGCTGCCAAGGTATCCAGCACATTCGGATCACTCTTATTTAATTGATAAGCACGTTCAATATGTTGTGATGCCAGATTTATATTACCTTTTTTAAGCTGAAGAAAAGCTATATTATTATGCGCCATGCTGTCATCGTGCTTTATTTTTATAATAGCTTGATATTGCTGTAATGCCACATCCAATTTATCTTGCTCTAAAGCTAAATCAGCTAGAGCATTAAGTGTAAAAATATCTGACGGATACTTTGTTAACCAATCGTTTAACACATCAAAAGCCGATTGAGTATTGCCATCTCTAACGTGCGCCACTGCTAATTGCACGACAAGCAAGTTTGTACTCTGTTGCTTTATAGCCTTCTGTAACAATACTACTGCTTGGGCTGGCTGATTTTCAATTAATGCTATTTTAGCTTTTAACTCTAGCAAGCCTGCATCATTAGGATGCAATATTAACAACTGTTCTAATATTGGTTTAGCCTGCTTATATTCCCCCAACTTACTATAAATAAGGGCTTGAAGAAATTTTGCTTGCTCATTTGTAGGTTCACGTTCAAGCGTTTTACCAATATAATTTAAAGCATCTGTGTACTTTGTAGATTTTTCGGCGACCAAAGCCAAAACATAATAAGCCTTAGCTGAGTCGGGCGATTGAATCAAAAAATCTTGTAACAGCTTTTGAACTTTAACATCCTGATCAGTCTGCATATAAGCCCAGCCAAGCATACTAACAAGCGACTCATTGTTAGTATATTTTGTTAAACTCGGCTCTAGTAACTTTATAACTCTATTATAGTCAGACTGAACACTATATAATTGCGCCAATTCAACCACTGGCTTAGAGGAATTTGGGTAAGTTTGCATCGCTTTAGTCAACAAGCCTTCTGCTTTTTCATAATGCCCTTCTATGACCTCAAGTTTTGCCAAACCTTGTATTAACCGAAAATACATTGGATTTTGAGCTAAAGCATTTTCGAATAATGTTCTTGCAGACTTGGTGTCACCTCGTCGCATCGCTAAATTTGCTAAGTTGTAACTAGCTTCTGGCTCTCCTGGCATCACCTCTAACAAGCGTTTAAAAGAGGCAATGGCTTGCCCTTCTTGGTTTTTAGCTAAATAAGCAATACCTGCCAAAATATATCCATCAGATAATTTTGGATGTGTTTTTTGTAATTCTGCACAAACCTCCAAAACCTGATCGTATTCTTGAGTTCTCAAGCGACTAATTGCTAACATAACGCCGACTGAGGCTAAATTTTTATTTAACTTCCAAGCTTTATTCAAATTTTCAAGCCCAAGCTTAAGTTCTCCTTTATCAAGCTGCTTGGCTCCTTCTTTAGCCAAACTGTTAGCTTCATCATTTAAAACTCGCTTTAATGTCTCCGTATCCCTTGCTTTCAAGTAATTTTGAATGGAATTATCATTTTCTATAATCAAGGACTGATAATTATTAAGCGTATTCTCTGAAACAATGGCTGCTTGCAAAGGAGGAGTAAAAAAATAAGATAGCACAAGCATAATCAGAGCCGAAAAACTCATTTTTTTACATTGTTCTTTATTTATTCGCATTAAATCACTGCCGCATGTTTTGATGGTATTCATTTCGTATTCCTAAAATATATCCAAAATAAAAAAATAAATCGGTACAACTCGTACAAATTTCGTAGTCAACTAATCGATACGACTTTCTATTTCTTTTCTTGCTGTTTTTACTTTAATGGATAACCCTCTCCCTACTCTAAACCCCATAATCAAGGTTTCTGACTTATCCACGCCAAACAACTCGGGCAATTTTTCCGCGGCACAACTAACAAATTGAGTATGCTTCACCGAAAAATCATGCAACGCCCCCTGCTTAAAACGGTTAATCAATAAAGTCAAACCAATAATAGGCTGCATTGCAAAACCTTGTACAGTTGCCTCAAGCCAAACTCGCTGCATTGCACGCCCACCCTGTACAAAAGCAAGCTTATCATTACCTTTAATGCTAATCATGCCTAATAAGGAAGTATTGCGACAACTCCACCAACATTTCAAGCCAATGATTCTAGATAAGCCAAAGATATTAGCTGTTTTCACATACCACCAAAAACGCAACAATGGAAAAGCCATTCTCTCAATAAAACTTAAACCCAATACCCCAAGCGGCATACCGTCTTTAGTTTCTTCAATTTGCTTTTGATTCCAGCGGATTTTATCGAATAAAAAGCCATGAATATCTTTGCGCTCAAAGACAATCCGATCATTAACCATTAACTCCTTGGCCAATTGCTTAATTTTATCTTTTTGATGTACCAGACTAACGTTAGCTGTCTGTATATTTTTTACACTGAACAACAAGGCATCAAGCACTTCTTTTGTTACTTCAGTGCGTTTATATTGGAATCGATTTGTGTTGCGCTCAAAAATAGCAGGGTACAAAGGATCTGCTTGCGCTTGCGCTGGCGATAAAATGATTTTTGCTACATAGGTAGCATCAAGAGTATCAGGGAATAACTGATATTCAGCATGACAGCCTAAATGGCCTGCAGCAATTAGGATATTTTCAATCACTGCGCCATGTGCGATATAGGATGCCGCTTGCTGATAGTTATAATAGGAATTGTCTTTATCCGGAAGATTATATAAATCAATCTGTGTAAAATTTTCTGACACCTCAAATTTCCAAGGCTGAACATTATCTCCGGAAGGTGCCATTACGGCAGCTTCGAGTATCTTCTTAGTTATTTCTTTATTCACGCTATCTCCCATAAGAAGCTAGAATTAATGCTGTTAAGTTAAAGAGAAAAGAAGTTACTTCATAACTCCTTACCCTGCCCAATCATGTCAGGCTATCCTGCCTGACACCCTTCGGGCAAGTGCAAATCCATTCCTGACGGATTTGTCCATCAAGAGAGAGTTAAAAAAAAATTTTATTTTTTACTTAGAATTAATCGACTCGCAATTTTAAATGCTATTTTTTGAATATAGTTATCATTCCCCCAAGGACGCCAGGTTTTTTTCAACTTATTTTTAAAGGCATCAAACTGATAACCCCAAGGGGCACACTGCACTTTACCGCGTTTTAACAATATTTTTAATGCTTCTGTAGCGGTTGCTCCCGCACAAAGCTCACAAGCCATAGGTGTTGATGGGCCTTTTTGTGCGGCAAAATCGACTCTACTTTTATCGACTAAATAAGACTGGTGTAAAAAAGCGGGCGACAAACCAATAAGAAACCGAATTTGTTGATCCATAGGACTATATCCATCTAATCTAAAGTATTCTTCAAAGCTCATTTTACCCGGCATAAAAGTTAATAAGGCTGTTCCCATACCTAATGGGGCTGCGGTAATAGCAGGAATACCGAGCTCATGACACCGGGCAAAGACTTTCCGTCTAATATCCAGTACAAAAAAGTCCAAACCATCTATATAAAGGTCAACACCTTTTAAAAATTCATCTAAATTTTCTTCATCTATCCCTTGATCAAAACACTTAATACCCAGATCCGGATTAATATTATGTGCCAATGTCGCCATAGTTTCAGCTTTAGGCTGGTCAATATGAGGAATAGAAGCGCCGGCTTGACGATTAAAATTACCTAATTCAAATTTATCAAAATCCGCAATGTTAAAATTTCCGACACCTAGACGAGTTAAGGTAATTAAGTGGGCTCCACCCACCCCGCCCATACCGGCAATTGCAATACGCTTACTTTTTAATGCTGTTTGCTCTTGCTCGGTTATCCAGCCAATATTACGCGAAAAGGCTTCTTTATAGTCAAATGTAAAATTATCAGGCATTACTTAACCTCTAAGAATTGATATCTATTATTTATTAAAAAGCCATATTTTTAACTCAGTTATTTTCCAAGAAAATCCCCCCAAAAAACTTGTCAATATTCAGAGCCCCCTTATTTAAGTCACCCTGATCAGCCTTTTCCGAATAGGAGAAGGAGATAAGCAGAGGGTCTCTGAGTACTTACAAAAACTTAGCTATCTTTATTTTTAAAAACTGTAGCTTATTGTATACTCGGTCACTGTATTACTAAAGGGCGTAAAGTAATAAAATGGAAAAGACAACTTCAATATTAGAGAAAAAAATGAATTTTGAAGACACAGACTTTTGCTTCGAGCAAATTCATATTGATGTTGCTCGTAATGCAACAGACGACTTTAATCTGTTTCATGACCCACATAATTGGCTTAGAATCAAAGGCAACCCGTTTGGTGGTCCTATTGTATTGGGCTTTCAACTCGAGTCGTTAATAGAAAAGAAAATTGCTGCTTATCGTCAAGAAAATAATGAACAGGTCATTATTGATGAAAACAGACTACGTTTTAGTAATTATCAATTCACTTTTGCCAATGCCGTTAAACCAAGGCAAAAAGTAAGCGTTGAAATTAAAAACTCCCAGTTTAAAAGCATTGAAGATAATGCCGTGCTAAGTAATCGAATCTCTGTAAAAACAGATGGAAAACTCGCGCTGATGGGCTTTAAAAAAGAATCGGCAAGCCCCTTATTTTTAGCCCATACTGATTTTTCTGATTTAGGTTGTTTGCAAGATTTGGATGATCGCAGTTACATTCAAGAAAATGGGTTTTTCCTCAAACGAAAATTCATCAATACTAGCAATGCAAAAAATTTCTTATGTGGAACTTTTTTCGATCAATCACTGTATTTTGATGAACTAAATGACAAGGCTAACTTTCCTGAAATATTTCCTTGCAGTTTGCTTTCCAGCGCTTTATTAGAGAAAGCACTAAAAAAGCATCATGATTTTGAAAAAGAACCCATGGTTTACACCACTCATAAAATCACTCTGGATCGAGCACTTTTAAGCAAACTGAAGAGCAATGATATTTTACACATACTCATCAAAGAATCACTTCAGGAACCAGACTCTTATCAATGTTACGGCCTAATGGATAACAATCAGGTTCTGTATAGAGGCATTATTTCATTAACATCTTTGCAGAATATTTTAAAAAAATAGATATTGCAGAGCACATTTTTCTTAAACAATCAGTCTACTTGAAATAAACAACACAACTCTTTTATTTTAATGAGTTATTAAGAGTTTTTAAGCGACATATGAAGCAGCTTCTTGTTGTGACAACTGCGAATAAACTCGATAACCCTTTCTAAAGTCTTTCCACATTGGATTACCCTGCACTTCTTTAACATCAAAACGATAAGGCGCACGCTGCCCCCTATGTTCACAGGCTTCACCGACTTGATCAACAGTAAACCCCTGACGCCGAATAACTCTTGCCAGCGCCCTGTTCGTTAGCAAATACCACTCCTTAATATGATTATCTGCACTGTACTTCATAGCGGCATTAATTAACCCCCAAATAATAGTATTTTTTACTTTAGGATTACTATAAAAATACTTTAAATGTTCATTCTCATCGGTATCTTTTGCTATTTGGTAATCTGATGTATTGGCCTCATTAATACCATAAGCATTTTGTACGTAAGGCTTTCTAATTTCTTTAACAATACAAAGGCGAGAGAATTCGACAACGGAGTTATTAATATTATGATCCAAAGAGCTAAACTCATGAAGAGGTAGCTTATTATCTTGACAATGCACAACACGCATTGCAGCAATCCATTGCCCCGTGTGCTTTAAGCGCACCAAAAAAAGCAAAGTTCCCTGATCATGATCATTTTGAGGGTCCCACTTATCGAATTCTTGCTGATTAGGGAATTGGGTCACATCCTCATAACCCAATTCTTCACAATAAACTTGATAACGGATATTGTAATGAATTTCACGACTTTTTTGTGTGTTAGCTAAAATAACTTCAAAGTATTTATCAAACATAATTCCGGTTTTTTTAAGTTAATAGTCATTATTAACAAGTAGTTCAAAAAACAAAAAATACTATAAACAACTTAGTTGCATAGTAGTAGCTTAGAGATTGCTTGTTATCCATACCCTACTAGCCTAGCAATTGTCATGCCAATCGAAGAAACCTCATTTATAACCCTTAGAAATACTTGCTGGCTTTTTCTATATAAGCAATCTATAATATTTTTATTTTACTCAAACCGTATCTATTCAACGACAAAGATAATACCCATAAAATACCAAAAACAATCTTACTAAAAATAAAAATTTAACTACTTGAAAATAAAGTAGAAAAATCCTTAAATCAAGATCTTTACTACTTTATGATTTTGTTGGGCTAAAGCGACAAAAAATTCCTGAAATCAGTATAAAGTAACACAGCAAAAATTAACGTTTAACTGCCTGAATTATTAATAGGCAGCATAGTCACGCGCCACCTGTTCATATACCCAGTCATACAGCTCTTTTAAATCTGGGCGCATATTATCCAGCGCTGACTGAGTCTTAATAAAATAAGGCGCTCTAATACCATGATAATCCATATCACTACCTACTCGCTCAAAGCAAATCCCAGAACGTTTAAGCAACCTTGGTAAAAAAGGCTCCATCATAGCAAATACGTTAGTTTTATGGGTCAACTCAGTAAGCGCGGTTGCCGCTAGAAATGCAGAAACCGCAATTAATGAAAAGGTTCTTTGCTCTTGTTTAGTGCAATCGATACTTTCAATCTCACCAAATCGGGTTGCAGCATCGCCTGGTCTGCGTCTAAACGCACCATCTACAGCTAATCTGGAAATTTCACATTCAGTCTCTCGAGGCAAGTGAAGCTCTGCAATTAATTCAGTATCTAGGCTTTTTTTACAAAACTTCTCAAAAGGTAACAAACCATTTTCTTTGTTTTCATTGACGGGCACCAATCGCACACAACCGGCAGTACGCGCAGTATCTTTATGAATAATGAGACAATGAAAGGATTGCTCATCAAACTCATCCCGCTCAAGTTTATCAGGAAACACATCGGTTGCTTCATATTCAAATTCTTGACAATAAACACGATATCGAACACCAAAGGCTTCTTTAGTTTGTTTATCCGTGGCAACAAATTCAATTCTAAAATATCGTGTAAAATCTTCAATTAATGTATTTTCATTACTTGTCATTTCTTATTCCTTAATATTCTTGAGCCTCTAACGACATTAAAGTAATGCTATAAATATTTTTCAATATCATGGACTTTAAGCCCCCAAGCTATAAGGTGCTCGACGCGTTGGTTAGCTTTATTGAGTCGAGAAACAAAAATCTCAAATAAGTGTTTATAAAAAAGATAGCCTAATACAGGGTGGGCATCTAAAAAAATACTCAATCGCATGCCATCCACTTCAATCACACAGCCATCCGTTACGGCAATAACGGTACTCATACGTGGGCTGGATTCATGCAGGCAGGTCTCGCCAAAAATACTGCCTTTTTCCAAATCACATATTCCCGTTTGCATATTCTTTTTATCTTCTAGTTCAACACTCCCTGTTACGCGTAGGACTCCTTGTTCAATAACAAAAAGCGTTTCGCCTAATTCACCTTGCTTAACAATTTCTTCATTCACTTTAAAATTACGTCGATGCCAAGCAACGCCCTCTTCAAATTGCGGGTTTTCTAAAATTTCTTGCACTATACTTTTCAAAATAACACCTACTGATATGGAATACTGACCGTCGATTCAGGAAATAAACGTTTAATTTCTGCTTGTAGCAGTAACTTAGCAGATTGATCGCCATGCACCAATCTAATGTCTTTAGGTTGCTTACGCATACCTTTAATAAAACGCAATAACCCCGCTTGATCTGCATGGGCTGAATAGCCACTTAAGCTATAAACGCCGGCATTAATAGTTAATCGCTGACCCTCAAGCTCTATATAGCCATTGTTGTTAGCATATTTTTGAATCTGCTGACCTGTAGTGCCAATGGCTTGATAACCGACAAATAAAATATCGGTACGCCAATCTTCAATCAAGGCTTTAAGATAATTAACAATACGACCACCGGTACACATGCCGCTAGCCGCAAGCACGATACAGGGGCGCGCTGTTCTTTTTAAATAATCAATAGCATTTACATGATCTTGGTGGCCATTAATCGTCGTTAATTGCTCAAATGCAAGCGGATGCCTACCTGCCTTTATTTTTTTATTAGCTTCTTTATCCCAATAAGGGCGTAATTTTTTATAAACTTCAGTAAATTGGTTCGCTAAAGGCGAATCGACAATAATTTCCAAATCATCCCAGTTTTTTTCTTTTGCCACAGGCGATTGCTTAAAATGATAAATAATATCCTCTAACTCATAGAGTAGTTCTTGTGTTCTACCGATACTAAACGCAGGAATTAAAATAACACCGCTATTGGTAAAGCACTTTTCTATCACTGCTTTTAATTGCTTTCTTCTTGCTTTACGATTTTCATGATTTTTATCACCGTAAGTACTCTCTATAACTAATATATCTGCTTTATAGGGTGATTTTGGTGAGGGCAATAAGGGCGTATAAGAAGCGCCTAAATCTCCCGAAAAAATAATGCGCTGTTTATTAAAATCACATTCTACATAAGCTGAACCTAAAATATGGCCAGCGGATTGTAATTTTATTCTGACAACTTGTGAGCTGTTAACGAGACGGATTACTTGCCACTGCTTATAAGGCAAGGGGACAATTCTCGTTTGAATCAGTGTCAAGAATTTTTCCACCAAGTCTTTATCTTTAGTAAAACCAATTTTTATAGCGTCCTCTAACACCAAAGGCAATAACAGCGCCGTTGGTTCTGAGCAGTAGATTTTACCTTTAAATCCGGCGGCTAATAAATAAGGAATGCGCCCCACATGATCAATATGACAATGCGTGACAACCAGGGCTTGAACCTGCTCAACGGGAAAATCGATTTTTAAGTGCTCAAAATTAGAACCATTAGGTGAGGTTTCAGCCCCCTGAAATAAGCCACAATCAATCAGTATCGAATTTTCAGTATTCAGATGCAACTCATGACAGGAGCCAGTCACCCCAGTAACCGCGCCATGATGGGATATTTTTATAGGATTAGGCTGCAATTATCTAGCTCCTCTGCCCCATAAAATAACCTCGACTGTCCCCAAAATAATCGAGATATCTAAAAATAGACTGGAATTTTTCACATAATACAAGTCATACTGCAACTTATGAATGGTGTCTTGCTCATTCGCTCCATAGGGATAACAAAGTTGTGCCCAACCTGTAATTCCAGGCTTAATACGATGCCGTTCAGCATAAAAAGGAATTCTTTGCTCAAAACCTTCAACGAACTCAGGGCGCTCGGGTCGCGGCCCAACAAAACTCATATCACCTTTTAAGACATTAAATATTTGCGGCAATTCATCAATACGACATTTCCTAATAAAGCGCCCTACTCGGGTAATACGATCATCATTTTTCTGTGCCCATTGAGCGCCATTTTTTTCCGCATCGGTACGCATACTGCGGAATTTCATCACGCCAAAGTGCTTATTTTGCTCGCCAACTCGAATTTGCCTATAAAAAATAGGCGCTTTCACCCCACTTTCCAACATGATCGCCAGTGCTGTTAATATCATAAAAGGCCAAGCGACCGCCAATAAACCCAGACTCGCGATAATATCGACGACTCGTTTTATCACAGATCTGAAGCCACTAAAGTTAAAACCATCAGAAAACAAAACCCAGCTCAGTGTTAGTCCATCAAGATAAATCAAGCCTTGTTCACGTTCATAAAAGCTTAATAAATCCATGATTTTTACACCTAAAGCCTTACAATCTAATAACTCTTTCAGCGGCATAGCTTTACGCCTATCATCCACAGCAATAACAATTTCATCAATTTTATAATCCATCACTATCTGAGTCAGTGGTTGCGTATTGGCTATTAACAATTTTTCATCAACAACACTATTCTCTTCACCGACATCAAAAAAACCAACAATACTAAAGCCTTTATGTACATATTGATTATTGACATTATTTAATTTTTTAGCCTTTTCGCCAGCACCTAAAACCACAACACGGCGCTGTATCTTATCGAGACTAACATAACGATAAAACAAATACCGACTGCACATCATCCCTAAA
>JACUUF010000314.1 GCA_014859465.1 Methyloprofundus sp. | reverse complement strand
CCCGCCGCCCGACCACCGGTAAAGCCGTATCATATTGAATATTCGGCACCAACGCTTTGCGCGCCTGCACCTTATCTATCGACCTTTGCAAACGCCCACACCAAGACAACCAGGCCTGGTTGTTGGGGTCAAGTTTAGACAAATCGAATTTGTCTAAATCGCGTTTTAAACGAAATTGATCGCGCGTCTGCGCTTGAGAAATGAGGGCTTTTAAAGCCGATTTATCGCGTGGGAAATCAGACATTGACTCAACGTTACCAAAAATAAACCAGTGAAATATAACGGCCTATTTTAACTGATCAAGACAATAACGTTTGATGGCATTTGTAACAAACCGCCCAAAGATTCGCCTAAAAACACAAACCTTCAAACTGACAGGCATGGCGATTAAAGAAAACGTGTCACAGTGAGCGAAGTCGAAGTGGCTTTTGCAGAGACATCAACGAGGCTGTTAATTTTAGTAGCTTCTTTGATCAAAAACATATACCTATCAAAACAACTATTTTAAGCAGAACATATTCAATCCTATCGGCGTAACTAATTACGCAATTCACCCAGAAACGATGATTTCTTTAGTGTACTATTCATAAATATTATTTTAATATTTCAGTAAACCTAGTCAACACCGTATGGCCAGTCAAATCAAAAAGTTTTACCAATCAGGTAAATATTATAAAAATAATGCCAAAACTCAATAATCAGGCAACATTGCCTTATAAAAAATATTAAAAACCAAGTATTGGAGTCGATTTTGAATTTAGAAGCTTTAAAGGTATTAAGCTCAATCGTTGGCATGATTGGTGGCTTTTTGGGGGTTTTTGTTTTCATCGACAATTACATCTTGAAATTCAAACCAAAATTGAATATCTCAAACAGGTTGTTTTTCCGCTATAAAACTGAAGAAAAGCATCCAAGTCTTCAGGGAAAATCTCTTGAATCAATAATATTGAAAATTGAGGCTCTTAACAAGAGAAACAAAATTGGCCAGATTGATGACTTCGCAGTGAGAGTATATGACTCGAGGGCAACCCACCCTTCTGTGTATATGCTTTATGCTGAGAATGTACTTGAACACTTGCCAAGTAACTCTTCATATTTTGATAAAATTAAATTTAACTCGTTCTCTCCAATTTCAATTCTAGGGAAATCAACTAAAAATTTTGTTGTAGAGTTTAAGCCTGAAAAATACTTGGGAGTTACGCTAAGCCCTGAAGGAAGCTTAAAAATTGATTTGCTTTACTATCTTCCTGAGAAAGGCTGGAAGTTGGCTGGAACTTTAATGCCTTATTATTATAAGGAACATAACGAACAACAAGACCCAAATGGAATCATAGAGTACTCCTTACTAGATAAGGCCGTTACAAGGAAAGAGGCTTCCAAGTCATTAAAGCAGCCTGATGTGGGGCTTTATAATGGTATAAGTGGGAAATATATAGGCTTCTATTTAATGAAACCATTTTGGACAATGAAGAATATTGTAGTCTATCCTTTCAAAGTTATTAAGTTGATAGGTGCTCTTTTGGAAGCATTGACAAGACAGGTCGCATCTTACTGCATAGTCTTGCCTTTGATCAATTTGAAATCAAAGAAACTTCCAAGAATACAATTTAGTCCTGCGCGAGCTCATTTGATTGGTGATACAGATGCTGCACTAGCAATTTGTAAAAATAGTATCGAGAGAATAGTCGAGAAGATAAACTCCGAGGCAGAGAGTGGAGCAAAAATCACCATTAACGATGAGAGCTCTGGCTTCAGTATTCAAAGAGGCAAATTAAAAGTAAAGTTTTACAAGAGTGGCGATGGTCATATTCAAGCAAACGATACAGGCGGATACCCTCAAATGTTTACTTTCTCGATGGAGTTGGTTGAGTACCCCTTTGGTCTTCGGTTGTGGAAAGTAAATAATAAAATTATGACGGTTAAAACAGCATGTATTCATGTTATGGACTCATTTATCTTACTTGCCCATTAAATGCTTCTAACAAGTCAATTAACTAAGAGCCACTGCATCGTATGTAGCAATTTTTTCTATTATTAAGGTGTTAAAAAAGCCATGTTTTGCAGATTACAAAAGAGTAGCACCCCCATAATCTAACCTATAGCGCAGCTTGGATGTGGCTGATGGGGAGCATAAGAGTTCGCTCGGTTCCGGGTAATGGTTTAAAACCGAAGTTTTGATAAAACCTACGCGCACTATCATCAATGGCATGCACTAGCACAGCTTTAACAGCGATTTCATTTGCTACATTCAGACTTCGCAATAATGCGTCCTTTAACAGTGCTTTGCCGAGTGATTTTCCTTGCATTGTTTTGTCCACAGCTAACCGCCCTAATACAATCACCGGAATAGGGTCTGGCATATTTCGCGCGATGGCTTTGCTGACATCTTGGCGCTCCACGCTTCCAGCCGCCAATGCATAATAACCGACGACTTGATTCGCACAAGTAACCACAAAGGTTTTACTACCATGATTTTTTTGGTTACCTATGGCTTGCTTTTTTAACCACTGATCCAGCGCGTCATGCCCACAACAAAATGAGTCTACATCATGTTGGTCACTTAACACCGCTGGTGCGGAAATTAGGCTTGCCAAGGCGCGGGTTCCGATAGCAACTGTTTGAGTTGAGCGTTGGGTTTTGGCATCGCCATTAACGCCGCTTCAAACGCATCGAAATCATCTTGATTGAGTCGAAATAAACGCTGATCAAGTAGCACATTTTCGGCTTCACGGCATGCCACATTCAGAATAAACGTTGTTCTATCCATGTTCAGCATTTCCGCCGCTTTTGAAATCAGTGCCTTTTGCTCTGGTAACACGCGCATATTAATCGGGGCTTTTGCTAACATCCTTCTCTCCTATGTTGCATACCTTAACATTGTATATCTATTAGATATACATGGTCAATTTATCGATACACAGACTAAATTAAATATCACCTCAAATAATATATAGTTAACTCGATTTCATGACATAAGCATTCAACCACCAGGCCTGCTATGGGTCTGGTGGTTTTTTGTACTGCGTAGTTAGCAGAGATTAAGCGCTTTTGGTTTTGTCTGTAAACTGTGTTCTTAGCACCTTTGCGGCTTTGACCATATTCGCCAGTGCCGGTTCGGTTTCCGCCCAGCCGCGGGTTTTTAGACCGCAATCCGGGTTGACCCATAGTCGTTCTGCCGGAATCAATTGGGCGGCTTTTTCAATCAAGCGCACCATCTGCTCGACCGTCGGAATATTCGGCGAATGGATGTCATATACGCCCGGGCCGATTTCATTCGGATAGGCAAAATCAACAAAGGCATCCAACAGTTTCATATTGGATTTCGAGGTTTCAATCGTAATCACATCGGCATCCATCGCTGCCACCGCTTCGATAATGTCATTAAATTCCGAATAACACATGTGGGTATGAATCTG
>JACUUF010000313.1 GCA_014859465.1 Methyloprofundus sp. | reverse complement strand
TATTATTCCTTTGGGGTTTAATTTGGGCGGTTAAGAAACAACCAGACCTGGTTATTTTTTATTCACTTTCCGCAAATATAGCTCCACGGTTGCGGCGCGGAGGATTTGGTTGCTTTTATCGAGCAGCTTATTGTTTAAGTGCGGTTGCAAGTAGTCATTTAAAAAGTCTTTGTCTGTAATGTTTTGATATTCTGAATTCTCACGTTCAAATAACACCTTTAATTGCGCAGCGATTTCTGGTGAACGTATCCAGGCATTGTAATCTGTGTAGCCTTTGGTGGATTTTAAGCCTAAAACCGATTTTAAGATGCGCATACCCTTATTAAACGCCCGTTTAGGGATACTTGTTTTACCCACAACCCCGGCAGGTTTGCCGGTTTTCTGCCATGGAATATCTTTAAAATATTTCGGAAAGAACTTTTGCAACATGGCTGAATAGAGCTTGTTGTTCATTCGGTATTCATCCGGCAATGAAAAAATTAACTCAACCACGTCATTGTCAAAGAAAGGTTTGCGTTGCTCAACTTTAATTAGGCCGTTTACGGTACCCATAGCGGTAAATCGTCTAACGCGATTCATTTGCAAAATAGGCTCAACGCGCTGAATCTCATAAAAATCATCACTTGCATTTACCAAATCTACATACTGCTTAAAAAAACTTTTTAAGTTTGTATTGTTGGCTCTCACGTTTAATGGAATACGGCCTAAAAACCCACCACCGATAATCGCATCACCAGAATACCCATTCAAATTAATCACCATTTTTTCGGCAATCGTGTCCAAAAAATCGCCACCGTGCATGTCCATCATGCGAAGCATGCCATCGGTATTCCATATTTTTTCAATCCTTGGTGTAAACCAATTACCGCTGGTAAAGTGAAATTCTTGATAATCCCAGTTGGAGCGTGCAATGACCTGTTTGGCAATTTGAATATCGTCACAACCTTCAATACCAAAGGTATAGGCATAACCTTTATGATCAGGATAAAGGTGATTGACTGCGGCGAAAATGGCGCGTGAATCCAAGCCACCACTCAAGGCAATACCAATATTGTCTGTCGGATCAAAACGGCGCGCCACCGCTTTGATAAAGCGATGGCCTAATTCATCGACCGCTTGGTCAAATGTCATGTTAGATGGCTTAATTTCAGACCATTTCCAATAGTAATGTTGTTGAATAGTTTGATTCTTTATATCAAAGGTTAAGATTGTTGCTGGCTTAATCAGCTTAATCTGCTCAAACCACGTATGCTCACCGAGCAAATAGCCCAAGTCCATAAAGCAATCAAAACTGGTCGGGTCGATGGTTTTATCTATGTCATTTAGCGCTAAAATCCCTTTAACCTCACTGGCCCAGGCAAACTGACCTTGATGCCAATACCAATAAAGCATGCGCATACCATAACGATCAGAAATCAACTTAATTTGCTGGCTCTTTTGGTCATACAAGGCCGCACAAAAATACCCATCCAGCTTATTTAAAAACGCATCGAGTTGATTGGCTTGATAGGTTTTAACTAAGCTTGTCCAATAGAAACCGTTTCAGACAAATCGAACTGACTAGCGATTTCAGCGAGGTTATAGACTTCCCCTTCCATCCAAACAAACACGCCATCATTTTCAATTGGCGATGTTTTTTTCACCAATGTGACCTAAATGGACGCGTGAAGCTTCAACTTGTTCGTTACACAATGGAGTATCTTTAACAAAATGGTCGTACAGATGCATTGCATCCGACATTTTTTCAATTGTATTCGCTGGATTGCACTGCGTAACACTAAAACCATAAATTCCGGGCATTTATTTTCCTTTACGAGCTAGACTCAAAATTTCGTTTTCAAACAGATATAAATAAGGGAGATAAAGCAAACCACATACTAAGCCAGCAATGGCTAATCGAACAAAAGCATTGGAAATATCTAAGGCATTTATCAACTCCTTACTCAACCATGCAATCACAAAGCACACAATCATAATTTTCAGAAAGTGCAACGCAACATTCAAGTAACGAATTTTTGCATAGTAAGCAATCATAAAATGCCACCCCCAACCAAATGTTAGTGAAAGCCCAAGAAGTACCATAGGGACAACCTCAACCGAAGGGTTAATATTTAGCGCTACATATAAACTTATAAAAATAAGAGGAACCCAAAATAAATTCCAAAGAAAACCAGCATGAGCATGACCTAAAGCCAAAACTATTGCTCCTCCAGGATTACCAAGTGCACGTAAAATACCAATTAAGCTTAAAAAAGCAACCAAGGTAGCCGTTGTTTCCCAGCCTTCACCAAATACAACCAACACAACGTCACTAGAGTGCAGACCAAGAAAAGCTAGAATTGGAACTGTAACCAAACTAAGAGCGCGAACCGTTAGTGAATAATACCGATTTAATGCTTCAGAGTTTTCTTGCACCTTAGCGTAAACCGGAAATGCTACCTTATTGATGACTGGATTGATTTTACTGACTGGGTAAATAATCAGATGCCATGCCATATTGTAAAAACCGGTGGCCTCCATGCCGACAAACTTACCGATCAATAACTTGTCGACATTCGTACCTATGTAGTTAATTGATCGCTCTCCCATCTGGTAAAGACCAAAACTATAAAACCCCTTTAAGTCGCGGTGGTGATACACAAATGCAGGTCGGTGATGCTGTTTGAAGCCGATGATCAAAAACAAAAGGCTTGAAACACTGGCTTGCGCCAACATCGCCCCCACTAATGCATAAACGCCAAATCCTTTGATTGCCAGCACAACTGCTACCGTAAGCGATACCACAGCAGCCGTCATCTCCACTTTCGCCATGAGGTTAAATTGCAGCTCTTTTTGGCAGAGTATCCGGTATTGATTGCCAATCGCCACGATAATAAACACCGACGACAACCACATTAAAGGTTCAAGCAGGCCTGGTTCTTCATAAAATCCCGCAATCAGGGGGGCTAGTAAAAAGACAATGCAAAACAACACCAAACCCGAAAAAATATTCAACCAGTACAAACTCGACAACTGGGTGTGCGAAATCTGTTGACGGTGAATAATCGCATTACTGATTCCCATATCCATAAAAGCTTGAGAAAAGCCTATCACCACCATCATAATTGCCATTAAGCCAAATTCCACCGGCGACAAAAACCGCGCTAGAATAACCAATTGCAACAGCTGTGTCACAGTGACGATGACCATCGACAAGGATGTCCACTTAACACCGGAAACGGTTTTGTTTCTTAATGACAAGTTAAGGCTTCCGTGATGTAACGTAATACCCAGAAGATTCCAGCGACCAGTGGCATATAAATCCTTTTTAATTTTAATTTTTGATACTGAAATAATAAATAATAGGGGACGTACCACGATAAATAATAATAATAATAGGGGACGTACCACGATTAATCCCCGCTCTTCACCGGCCTACCCGCCT
>JACUUF010000004.1 GCA_014859465.1 Methyloprofundus sp. | reverse complement strand
CGCCATTTATTAGAGTGCTAACAAAATGGTCGCCAGAATATAAGCCTACACAAGCAAGAAACAGGACAATACCAATATCTTTCAAAATGATACTTGAGCTTTTGGGTAGGTGTGAGCTCATGGTTCCCCAGCTAGGCATTTGGCTGAGTAAAATAGCGACAATTAAAGGTCCACCAGCTAAGCCGAGCTTGATGGCTGATGGAATGCCTGGAAAGAAAAATGGCCAACTACCCAAGATTATGCCTAATGTTATGCCGATAAAAATAGGGATAATTTGTGGGTGATTTAGCGCTTCTACAGAGTTGCCTAAAACAGTGGTAATTTTTTCTAAGGCTTCTTCGCTAGCTACCACATAAAGCTCATCACCAAAATGAACGCGAGTAGCGTTATGGGGTACAAATTCAATTTCAGGGCGGTGTATCCGTGAAATAATTACACTGTAAAAAGTATGCAGTTCACCGACGCTTTTACCTATCACTTCTTTGTTGGTGACAATAATTCGTTTGCTGTGCAAAGTATCGGAAAAGCTGTTTAATTCTTGTTCTGAATCTGGGCCTATGAGTATTTTAATTTTATTTAAGTCGCTGTGTGAGCCCACTAGACGAATAGAATCACCTAAGGAAAATTGAGTGTTATTAGTAACAAGGTTGACCATGCCGTTGTGTAGAATACGTGTGACAATAACATTCATAGCGTCAAAGAAAGGAATTTCAGCAATCCTTAGGCCATTGATATTGGGGTTTTCAATGGTCAAATCTTTCCAGATGGGGCGTTGAGTATTTTGCTGTTGAAATTTTAGAAAGGCGGCAGCTTCGGTGCTAATGTTTATGTTGAATAGGCGCTTGATGAGCAGCATGGAAAGAATGATACCAATAATGCCAAAAGGGTAGGCGACGGCATAACCTAGGCCGGGCATTTTTAAGGTTTCTGTATCAATATTAGGTGTCTGTGCCAATACTTCTTGTGCGGCAGCTAGCGCTGGAGTATTGGTTGTTGCCCCCGAGAATAGGCCAACGGCCACAGCAATATCAATACCACCAAAATAGATAATAGTAACAGTAATCAGTGCGCCTAGTAACACAATGCTTGCCGCCATGATATTCAGTTGTATACCGCTGTGTAAAAAAGAGTTAACAAAGCCAGGGCCTACTTGTAAGCCGATGGCATAGACAAACAGAATCAGCCCAAATTCACGCAAAAAATGCATGATATGCGGGTCTATAGTTATATTGAAATGGCCAAAGGCAAGGCCCGAAAACAGTACGCCGGCAATGCCGAGGCGAATATTAAAAAAAGGAATTTGGCCGAAGGCCAAACCTATGGAAATGATTAAGCTAATAATGAGTAATGAATGCGGGACTGAAGGTTCGGTAACCAGTTGATAGAGCCAATTCATCTAAATAGCGCGTGAAACCCAGCCGTTCAGGGCGGGCAGGTAAGCGCGTCGGCGATAGCCGACCTGATCCACGCATTCTCCGTAGTTTAGCTTACTTGGTTGTCTATTCACATTGTTTAAATTAAACTGCGAGACATGGTTAAAAAAGCATACAAATATCGGCTTTACCCAGACGCAGAACAAGCAGAATTGCTTGCGAAAACCTTTGGCTGTGTCCGCTTTGTCTATAACGAAATCCTCCGGTACCGCACTGATGCTTATTATGCGCCGAAGGAAAGTGTTTCCTATGTGGGGGCGAATACTCGGCTTACCGCCATTAAAAAACAACCTGAACTGTCCTGGCTTAACCAAGTTTCCAGCGTTCCGTTGCAGCAATGCTTGCGGAACCAGCAAGCCGCGTTCAGTAACTTCTTTACGGGTAAGGCTAAATACCCAAGCTTGAAAAAGAAAAACGGCTAACAATCGGCTGAATTCACTTACCGCGCCTTTACCTACAAAGACGGTAAACTGTGCATTGCCAAATCTAAAACGCCGCTGGCTATTCGCTGGAGCCAACCGCTTCCTTGTGATCCCTGCACCATTACCATCGCCAAAGACTGCGCAGGACGTTACTTTGTTAGTCGTCTGTGTGAATTTGAGCCAGCATTGCTGCCAGTGACCGATAAGGTTGTTGGTGTTGACCTTGGCATAACTGACCTTATGATTACTTCGGAGGGTGAAAAGTCTGGCAATCCCCGTCACACTAGAAAGTACGCGCGCAAACTGGCTAAAGCCCAGCGCAAACTTGCCAAAAAGAAATTGGGCAGTAGCAATAGGCGCAAAGCTAAAGTTAAAGTCGCCCGCGTTCACGCTAAAATTACCGATTGTCGGAAGGATTTCTTACACAAGCAGTCTCGCAGATTAGTGAACGAGAACCAAGTTATCTGTGTTGAAACACTGCGTATTAAAAATATGATAAAAAATCCAAAATTAGCCAAGCATATTGCTGACGCTTCTTGGGGCGAACTCACTAGGCAAATAGAGTACAAGTCTAATTGGGGCGGGCGTACTTTTGTTGCCATTGACCAGTGGTTCCCATCAAGCAAACGCTGTTCTTGCTGTGGATATATTGCGGGTAAAATGTCACTAAATGTGCGCTCTTGGACGTGTCCAGAGTGTGCTACAGTTCTCGATAGAGACTGTAACGCGGCGGAAAACATTAAGCGGCAGGGCATGTCGTTAATAGCCTTTGGAGAGCATGTAAGTGGCATTGGGCCAGTCCCTGTGTCCTGTTCTCGTTGAATTAGGAATTCCCTGCCTTTAGGTGGGAGAGCAGTCAATATGTATTAATTATCTAGATTAAATTGAGCGGGACTTCAATAAATTTGAACTTATCTATTAGGTAGCCACGTATTTCCAGAATGCCTTTGGTATTGAGAGAAATAATCAAATAGAGAGTCTCTGGGTAATTCGCTTGTGCTAAGTCAGTATTCGAAGGAATAGCGGGTGCCGTTGGGTGTGAATGATAGATAGCAAATAATTGTTCGTTATTATCGCGCATCGTTGCCATGGCTTGAATTTGTTGTTGGGCATCTAAATTAAAAAATCTTGTTGGTTCTGGTGAATTATTTTTAATGGGGTAGCTGCGATAGGGCGTATTATTACGGCTACTGACTAGGCCGCAGACTTCTTGATCTGGTGTTTGTTGTGCGTGATGCAATAAATTTTGCACGATTTTTCTAGTAATCGCAATTTCAGTGATTTTTTCTGTCATGGGAATTATGCTGTTTATAGTTGAGGTAGCCATTGTGCGTAGCTGACTCGGGGTTGTCCGGATAAGTCGTCAGCGCAATGAATATTTTGATAGTGATGCTGCACAAATATGTCATGTACTGCTTGTTTTTGGTCGTAACCATGCTCAAAAATAAGGTAGCCTCCATGATTTAGGTATTGATGGCTTTGTTGGCTAATATCAATAATGTCTTGTAGGCCGTGTTGTTCTGCAATAAGGGCGCTGCTAGGTTCAAAGCGTACATCCCCGGCGTTTAAATGTGGATCATTTGCATCTATGTAGGGCGGATTACTGACAATAAAATCGAACTTTTCTTGAGGGACTTCTGTGAGCCAATTGCTGTTTATAAAGTGAATATTTACTGTGTGATTTAGTTGTGCGTTGCTTTGGGCGATAGCTAGTGCTGCTGCACTCCTATCAACAGCAGTGACTTGGAGTTGCGGACATTCAGCGGCAAGTGTTATCGCTATAATACCTGAGCCCGTGCCTAAATCGATTAGTTTTGCATTAGGTTTAGGTTCGATTAATTGCAGGCAGACTTCGATTAATGTTTCCGTGGCGGGGCGTGGAATTAATACGCTGGGATCTACCTTGAAATCACGTGACCAAAATTCCCGAGTGCCGGTAATATAGGCAATAGGTTGCCCTTGTTGGCGCAGTTCAAGTAAGTGAGAGAAGTGTCCTAATTGTTCAAAGGTAAGTTGTTTTTCTGGCCAAGTGCGTAGATAGCTGCGGTTTTTTTCTAGCACGTGGCACAGTAAGACTTCTGCATCTAAGAGTGCTGAGTCGGAAATGGCTTGCAAGGAGCTAGCAGAGTGTGCGAGCACAGAGTGAATAGCTTGCATGTTACTTAGCCTTCCTCACCCAATTGAGTGAGTAATTCAGCCTGGTGCTCACTAATAAGCGGCTGAATAACATGGGCTAAAGCGCCTTGCATAATCTCATCCAACTTATATAAAGTAAGATTGATACGGTGATCTGTAATGCGACCTTGAGGGTAGTTATAAGTGCGAATTCGTTCCGAGCGATCGCCACTACCGACTTGTAATTTTCTATTTTCAGAGTTTTCCGCTTGTTGTTTTTCTTGCTCAGCTGAGAGTAAACGTGATTGTAATACTGACATCGCTTGTGCTTTGTTTTTATGTTGCGAGCGCTGATCTTGGCATTCCACGACAGTGCCGGTGGGTATATGGGTAATACGCACCGCTGAGTCGGTTTTATTGACGTGCTGCCCGCCCGCACCTGAGGAGCGAAAGGTATCTATGCGCAGGTCGCTAGGGTTAATGTCGATATTATCAACTTCAGTGGCTTCCGGCATAATCGCAACGGTGCATGCTGAGGTATGAACGCGGCCTTGTGATTCCGTTTCTGGTACGCGTTGCACTCGGTGAGCGCCGGCTTCAAATTTAAGTTGGGAATAAACGTCCTGCCCGGCAATGCGTAAAATAATTTCTTTATAGCCGCCGTGTTCGCCGCAGGTTTCACTTGCTGTTTCTATATTCCAGCCCCGAGTTTCTGCGTAACGCATATACATACGCGCTAAATCACCAGCGAAAAGAGCGGCTTCATCGCCACCTGTTCCTGCACGAATTTCCATAAAGATATTGCGATTATCGTTTGGGTCGCAAGGTAATAGTAAGATTTGTAGGTCTTGCTCAATTTTCTTTTGTTGTTGTTCTGCGTCGGCAATTTCTTCTTTTGCCATTGCGCGCATTTCAGCGTCATCTTCATTAAGCATTTCTTGTGCAGAGTGGATAACTTTTTCATAGCCAGTGAATTTCTTATAGCAATCAACAAGCGGTGTTATTTGTGAGTATTCTTGGCTTAGCGCGCGAAATTTATTTTGATCACTCTGTATTTCTGGTTGAGAGAGCAGGGCGGCAATTTCATCAAAACGTTCTACTAGGTTTTCTAATTTGTTTTTTATCGAGGCTTTCATTGCTGATTTTATAGTTTGAATATTTCACGAGCAGCGGCAATGAGGTCGTGACGGTCATTTTGGCTGGCTTTGCGTAATTGGGTGCAGGGAGTATGCGTTAATTTATTGGTTAGCGTGTGCGCTAATTGCTGCATAATTTGCTCGGGGTTGCCGCCACCTTGTAATGCGGCTAGTGCTTTTGTTAAGCTTTCCTGTTGTAGTTTTTCAGCTTGCTCACGGTAATCAACAATGGTTGATTGCACGGTTTGTATTTTCATCCAAGACAAAAAATGCTCAACATGGGTGTCAATGATTTCTTCGGCTTGTTCGGCGGCTTCGCGGCGCGAATTGAGATTATCACTAATAATATTTTGTAAGTCGTCAACGGTATAAAGGTAAACGTCATTGAGGTTTTTAACTTCCGGTTCAATATCTCGGGGCACCGCAAGATCGACCATAAAGACAGGTTTATGCTTGCGTTTTTTGATGGCGCTTTCTACCAGTCCTTTGCCTAAGATAGGTAACTGACTTGCTGTCGAGGAGACGATAATATCGGCCTCTGCAATATGTAATGGTAACTCTGATAAGGCGATTGCGTAGCCATTGAACTGGCTGGCAAGTGCATGTGCTTTATCGTAAGTGCGGTTGGCAATAATAATACGACCTATACCATTTTGATGTAAATGCCGCGCAGTGAGTTCAATTGTTTCACCTGCACCAATTAAGATGGCTGTTTGTTCATTAAGATTATCAAAAATTTGTTTGCTTAGTTGCACGGCAGCAAAGGCAACTGAAACGGAGCTGGAGCCAATGGCCGTGTCGGTGCGTACTTTTTTTGCGGTGGAAAAAGTGTGTTGAAAGAGCTTATCTAGATCTTTGCCTAAAGTTCCCGCCTGACTGGCCGTTTGGTAGGCGGTTTTCATTTGCCCTAGAATTTGAGGTTCGCCTAAAATCATTGATTCAAGGCCACTGGCAACGCGAAACATATGACGGATAAAGGCGTTGTCGGTATGCGCGTATAAATAAGGTTGAAATTCAGCCTGTTTTAGTCGGCGGTTTTGGGCAATCCAATGGACTACAGGTAAAATATTGCTATCTTTAGTGGCGCAGTAAATTTCAGTGCGATTACACGTCGATAAAATCGCCGCTTCAGATATATATTGTTGCTGCCAAAGTTCTTTAACGGCATCGCTCAATATTTCGGTGGGAAACGCAAGGCGCTCTCGGATTGCAACCGGTGCTGTTGTATAATTAATACCTAATGCGAGAAGTGTCATTTATGCCAGTTAATTCTTAAAGTTAGCGGATAGGCTTGAAATCGTAAGTGTATGCTCTATTCTAAGGAACTTTATGGGTTTAGCCAAATGGAATAAATCATTGGCATCATTTATTAAATTATAAAATTGCTGCGAATTAGAATAAAGTTAGGTGTTTGCTTGAGTTTAATCTTTAAATAAAGTTGTTTAGTTGTTCTAATAATATGTACAGTAAGTGGAAGGCTAGGTCGTTGAGCAAATTTGTTGTGCGACCGACGTTGGGTTATGGCAATTCAAAATTAAGGAAACTTCATTGATAATTTTAAAAGTAGTAACAATTGTTAGTGCATTAATGCTTGCTGCTTGTGCGACTAGGCAGCCAGAAAATCAAATTGCTGTTGAGCAAGAGGCAGAGAATGCAATTCAGGTTGAATTGAAAAAAGCACCTGAGATAAAGACGGCAATTGATCCAGACGTCTTGTTTTTATTGATGACGGCTGAAATTGCCGGACAGCGCGGCCAGTATGCACTGGCGTTAGATGGGTATTTACGTGCGGCAAATAAAGTGAAAGATGCCGAAGTTATTAAGCGTGCCGCTAAAATTGCTCTGTACTTGCAGGATGAAGCTAAGTTAGAGCGCTCCTTGATATTGTGGCTGGAGGTCGAGCCAGATAGTTTGGAAGCGCGTTATTTGATGGCAGTTGCGGCAATCAAATCAGGCGATAAGTCGCGTGCAGTTCAAAGTTTTGATTTTATTCTGACTCAGGATGGCAGTGATTTTGATAATAATGCTTTAGCTATGCTTAAGGGCTTGCAGAAGCCCTCGGAGATGACTTTGGCTTATCAGGTTTTTGAGGAATTAAGCATTCAGTATCCTGATAATGCACAATTATATTTTGTCCAAGCGTTAATGGATGCGCAGAGCAAGCGAAACAGGCAAGCACAATTGAAAGTTACCCAAGTGTTGGTGCTTGAGCCTAACTGGGTTAAGGCTTTGTTGTTGCAAGCGCAGCTTTATATTGCGCAGGGTAAGTTGGCTGAGGCGACTGAGTTTTTGCAGCGTGCGGATAAGGAAGAGCCACGCGAGCAGGTAAGAGAGCAGATAGCACAGTTATTAATGCAGCAGGAGCGTTTTAATGAAGCGCAAGATGTTTTGCTGGAATTAATAGCGCAGGCGCCTGAAAATAATGAATTGAAACTCCATCTGGCTTTGGTTTATTTGCAGCTAGATAAAGAGAAAAAGGCTCGTGTTATTTTGCAGGCTTTAGTAGCTGACCCGGTATATAGAGATCGAGCGGCATTTTACTTGGGCAGGATCGAGGCAAAAGCAAGGCGTGCGCATGAGGCATTGCAATGGTTTGATGTTATTGATACCGCCCCTTATAAGTATGAGGCGGGTGTCAGTTCAATTTTGATTTTAATGGATGAGCGGCGATTTGATGATGGCTTGCTTAGGGTGCAGCGGATGCAAGCTGAGTATCCACAGAAAAAAAGTGACTTAATACTGATTGAGTCAGAGATATATAGTCAAATGCAATCTTATGAAAAAGCATTTGATGTGTTGACTGGAGGTTTGTTGGCGGATCCTGACAATCATAAAATTCTCTATGCGCGGGCATTGATTGCCGAGAAATTGGATAAGCTTCAGATTCTTGAGGATGATTTAAAGTATATTTTAGAGAAAAATCCAAATGATGCTACTGCGCTGAATGCTTTGGGTTATACCTTGGTAGATAAAACGCATCGTTATGCGGAAGCTAAGGTATATTTGGATAAGGCGATAGCGTTAAAGCCAGATGATGCAATTATCATGGATAGTTATGGTTGGTTGTTGTTTAAATTAAATAAAATACCTGAGGCATATCAATATTTGCGGCGCGCATATAACTTGGAGCCTCAGGCTGAAATAGCCGCGCACTTGGTGGATGTGTTATGGGTTATGGGCGAGCAAAAAGAAGCGAAGAATATTTTGTTTGACGCATTGCAAAAAAATCCTAGCGACAGTTTATTGATTAAAGTAAAAGAGCGTTTGCTTGGCAATAATTAATGGTTAAAGTTTTAGTTGGACTGCTGTTGTTCGGTTTAGCTGCTTGTTCATCAATTGATACTTATCAGCCGAGTTCCGATTTATTAAAAACTAGAGTCTCGATAAACTTGCCGGTTTGGGTCATAGATGGCCGTTTATCAATTACAGGGCAGGATGCCATTACGGCTAATATTAATTGGCAGCATGCGCCGGCAATTGATAAATTAAAGCTAGCTGGTACATTGGGCTTGGGTGCAATCTATATTGAGCTTAATGATCGGGGCATACTGATAGATAAAGGTTATGGCGATAAACAGGCATCAAGACAGGTAGATGCGTTTATTGCAGAGCAAATTGGTTTTATTGTGCCAATAACAGCATTGCGTCAGTGGGTCGTCGGGGTGCCGTTGGAAGATGCCCCAGTTGTATGGTTTGATGATGGTTTTGAGCAATTGGGGTGGCAAATAACATATGCTTCATTTATGTCTACGCAGGTAGGCGAAATGCCACATAGGTTAAAGATTGTAAAAGATAAAATTAACTTAAAATTAGTTGTAGATAAGTGGGAATTTGAATGAGTAAGCAGATAGATTCGGAGTTGGGATGGGGAATAAGATGGCCGGCTCCTGCAAAATTGAACTTAATGTTGCGCATAGTTGGGCGACGAGAGGATGGGTATCATCTGCTGCAGACAGTATTTCAAATTATTGATATTGATGATGGACTAGTTTTTCACAAAACAAGTGATGGCCGCGTGCGTCTACAAAAAGAAATTGCAGGCGTTAAGGAGGAGGATGACTTGACAGTTCGTGCGGCAAATATTCTCAAGCATGAGACTGGTTATCGAGGAGGAGTTTGTATTGATATCGAAAAGAACTTGCCTATGGGCGGCGGGTTGGGGGGCGGGAGTTCTGATGCGGCAACAGTTTTGGTGGTATTAAATCAACTTTGGCAATTGGGTTTGTCTAAGCAAAGGCTAATGGAATTAGGTGTAAAATTAGGTGCTGATGTGCCTGTGTTTGTTAATGGTGCTAGTGTTTGGGCTGAGGGAATCGGTGAGCAGTTGACAGAAATAAGTCTGCCTGATGCCTGGTTTGTTATAGTTAAGCCGGATTGTCATGTGGATACTAGGGAAATATTTTCGACAAAAGATTTGACAAGAGATAGTAAATCAATCAAAATGTCCGAATTCCAATCAGGGCAGGTCAGAAATGACTGCCAAGAAGTGGTAAAAAATCTCCATAGTGAAGTAAATGAAGCTCTAATTGAGTTGTCTCAATATGGAGATTCAAGGCTGACAGGAACCGGTGCTTGTGTATTTGTTCAATTTAACGATAAATTGTCGGCATGGAAAGTTTATAATAAACTTAATTCAAAGAGAGAAGTTTATTTAGCTAAAGGATTGGCAATTTCACCATTGCAAAAACAAATGAGTGAACTCTTTAATTTCTAAATAATGGGCTGTCGCCAAGCGGTAAGGCACGGGGTTTTGATCTCCGCATACCCAGGTTCGAATCCTGGCAGCCCAGCCATTTATCTTCCGTATTAAATCAACCCCATAAAACAGGGTGTTCTGACTGAGTAATGCTTCAATGAGTGACACTTCAATGATGATTTTTTCTGGAAATGCTAATTTAGCGCTATCGAAAGATATTGCTCGGCGCTTGAGTATGCGCTTAGGGATGGCTACTGTCGGTCGCTTTAGTGATGGTGAAGTAACAGTAGAAATTGAGGAAAACGTAAGAGATAAAGATGTTTTTATTATTCAGCCCACTTGTGCCCCAACAAATGAAAATTTGATGGAGTTATTGGTGATGATTGATGCTCTTAAAAGGGCTTCAGCATCTAGAATAACGGCTGTTATGCCTTACTATGGCTATGCTAGGCAGGACAGACGCTCGCGTTCCGCTCGAGTAGCAATCAGTGCAAAATTAGTTGCTAAGATGGTTGGTGTTGCGGGTGCGGATAGGGTGTTGACGGTTGATTTGCATGCGGACCAAATTCAGGGATTTTTCGATATACCAGTTGATAATGTTTATGCGTCACCACTATTGTTGGGTGATGTTTGGCGTCAAAACTATAAACATTTAATTGTTGTTTCTCCTGATGTCGGTGGTGTAGTTAGGGCTAGGGCTTTGGCGAAGCGTTTGGATGATGCGGATTTAGCTATTATAGATAAGCGCAGGCCGATGGCGAATGTTGCAGAGGTCATGCATATAATTGGTGATGTGAGTGGTAAAACTTGTGTCATGATTGATGATTTAGTGGATACGGCTGGGACGCTGTGTAGTGCGGCTTCTGCTTTGAAGAAGCAGGGCGCAGTTAAGGTGGTGGCATATTGTACCCATCCAGTATTGTCGGGGAAAGCGATAGAAAATTTACGTAACTCTGAATTAGATGAGTTGGTAGTGACTGATACGATTCCGTTGAATGAAGAAGCGGAAGCGCTGGGGAAGATACGGCAGTTAAGTGTTGCAGATATGTTGGCTGAAACAATTAGAAGGATAGCCGTTGGTGAGTCGGTTAGTTCGCTGTATGTTGATTAATATTTTAAAGTTGTTGTAGGGTGTGGAGAAGTTAGATGTCTAACGTTTTTGAGTTTAATGCTGTAAGTCGAGTAGCTTCGGGAACAAGTTCTGCTAAAGCGAGTCGTAGAAACGGCAATATTCCTGCTGTTATTTATGGCGGTAATGGTGAGCCAGAATTAATTGAGTTAATTCACAATGATGTGGTTAAAAGTTTAGTGAATGAGGCGGTTTATTCGCATATACTGAAGCTAAATATTGGTGGTAAAGTCGAGAATGCAATTCTAAAAGATATACAAAGGCATCCTGCAAAAACTCAGATTTTACATATGGACTTTATGCGCGTTGTCATGGCTGAAAAGTTAAAAATAAATGTACCTTTGCATTTTATAAATGAAGCGTTGTGTCCTGGAATTAAAGAAGGTGGCGTGCTTACTCATTCAATGATTGATGTTGAGATTGAGTGTTTGCCAAAAAATATTCCAGAGTATATTGAAGTTGATCTAACCGGATTGCAGATTGGTGAATCTATTCATTTAGCGCAGATTGTTTTGGACGATGGTCTTGAGATGGTTGCTTTAACTCATGGCGAGGATCATGATTTGCCTGTGGCTCAGATTATGAAGTCTAGAGGTGGATCCGATAACTCTGATAGCTCTGATGACACTGAGCAAGACGCTGCGAGTGAGTAGTGATTAAGCTTATTGTTGGTCTGGGTAATCCAGGTCAAAAATACTCAAAAACCCGGCATAATGCCGGGTTTTTGTTATTAGATGAACTGGTCTGTTCGGAGGGTATTATTTTCTCGGTTCAGAGTCGTTTTTTTGGTGAATTGGCAGAGCTCGATAAGGGGGGTAATAAGGTCTATTTATTAAAACCTACTACTTTTATGAACCGTAGTGGTCAAGCGGTTTTGGCGGTTATGAAATATTATAAGATCCTGCCGGAAGAAGTTTTGGTGGTGCATGATGAATTAGATTTTGATCCTGGCGTGCTTAAGCTTAAGTTTGGCGGTGGTCATGGCGGCCATAATGGGCTTAGGGATATTATAACAGCTATAGGTTCGAAAGATTTTCTAAGGCTTAGGGTTGGTATCGGTCGACCGCAAGGAGCGCAAGCTGTTGCTGACTATGTTTTGTCAGATTTCTCAAGATTTGATTTTGAGTTAGTAATATCCAAATTTTCAGGTTTTCTCTCGCTCGTGCCTTTATTGTTAGCTGGAGATTCTGAATCTGCAATGCATAAATTGCATTCGCAATAAAAATTTATAAAAATAAAGTTGACACAATAATCTATTACTAGCATAATGACGTTTCTGTATGGAGGGGTTCCCGAGCGGCCAAAGGGATCAGACTGTAAATCTGACGGCTCTGCCTTCGGAGGTTCGAATCCTCCCCCCTCCACCATTCAGACAAGAATTCTGCGGGTGTAGTTCAATGGTAGAACTCCAGCCTTCCAAGCTGATCACGTGGGTTCGATTCCCATCACCCGCTCCAAAAAAAATAAGCCCATATAGCTCAGGGGTAGAGCACTTCCTTGGTAAGGAAGAGGTCGCCGGTTCAATTCCAGCTATGGGCTCCAATACTGCTGATTTATTGCAAACATTAAATTTAATTAAAGGTCTTTGATAAAATGGCTAAAGAAAAATTTCAAAGAAATAAACCACATGTTAACGTAGGAACAATTGGTCACGTTGATCACGGTAAAACAACGCTCACTGCTGCTTTAACAAAAGTTATGGCTGAGTTACAAGGTGGTGAAGTCAAAGCATTTGATCAAATTGACAATGCGCCAGAAGAGCGTGAGCGTGGTATTACGATTGCAACATCGCATGTTGAGTATGAATCGGCAACTCGTCATTACGCGCACGTTGACTGCCCAGGTCACGCGGATTATGTGAAAAATATGATTACCGGTGCGGCTCAAATGGATGGTGCTATTTTGGTTTGTGGTGCAACGGATGGTCCAATGCCACAAACAAGAGAGCATATCTTATTATCAAGACAGGTTGGTGTTCCCTATATTGTGGTATTTCTAAATAAAGCAGATATTCTAGCTGATGACTGTGGCGGTTTAGGAACGGAAGAATATAACGAAATGCTCGAGTTAGTTGAAATGGAGCTTCGTGAATTATTGGATATGTATGAATTTCCAGGTGACGACACGCCAATTATTGTTGGCTCAGCGCTAAAAGGTTTACAAGGTGATACAAGTGAAGTGGGTGTGCCATCCATTGTTAAGTTAGTTGAAGCGCTAGATACTTATATTCCTGATCCAGTAAGAGCAGTAGAGGGTAAATTCCTAATGCCGATCGAAGATGTATTTTCAATTTCAGGTCGTGGAACTGTAGTAACAGGTCGTATTGAGCGTGGTGTTATTAAAGTTGGTGAAGCAATCGAGATTGTTGGTATTAAAGATACAGTAACAACGACTTGTACGGGTGTTGAGATGTTCCGTAAGTTGCTTGATCAAGGCGAGGCTGGTGATAACGTTGGTCTTCTATTGAGAGGCACAAAGCGTGAAGATGTTGAGCGTGGTCAAGTGTTGGCGCATGTTGGGTCAATTAAGCCGCACACAAAATTCTCATCAGAAATCTACGTACTATCAAAAGATGAGGGTGGTCGTCACACGCCATTCTTTAACGGTTACCGTCCTCAGTTCTACTTCAGAACAACTGACGTAACGGGTGCTGTTGAGTTACCAGAAGGTACTGAGATGGTCATGCCGGGTGATAACGTTTCTGTAGAAGTAACTTTAATTGCGCCAATCGCAATGGAAGATGGGTTACGTTTTGCGATTCGTGAAGGTGGTCGTACGGTTGGTGCGGGCGTTGTTGCAAAAATTATTGAGTAATTATTGAAAGTAAGTTATAATAACTCGTTCTAAAGGTTTATGCGTGTAGGTCAGTGGCTCAATTGGTAGAGTAGCGGTCTCCAAAACCGCTGGTTGGGGGTTCGAGTCCCTCCTGGCCTGCCACTCGCATGAATTATCTATTTCAAAGTTTTTCTCAAATAAAATCCAGTAAATGAATGTTCAGGTAAATAAAGTTACATCTAGCATTGATGTACTTAAATATTTCTTGTCTCTTGTACTAATAATTGCGGGTGTCGCTGCTTTCTATTACTTCTCTGAATACCTCCAGTTGTATAGAGTCTTGGCGGTAGTTGCGGTAATAGTTGCATCTTTGGCAATTATGATAACTACTTCAATTGGCCGTAGTTCATTGGCGTTCTCTCGTGAAGCGAAGCAGGAAGTAAGGAAGGTCGTTTGGCCATCGCGGTCTGAAACTACTCAAACTACATTAATGGTATTTGCAATGGTAATTATTGTTGGCTTCATTATGTGGATATTAGATACGTTTTTATTTTGGTCGATAACATCACTGACAAGTTAAAGAGGTTAAAGAATGGCCATTCGTTGGTATGTTGTGCATGCATATTCAAATTATGAAAAGAAAGTAAAGCAGTCACTAGAAGAGAAAATAAAAAGAGAAGGCTTAGAGGCGTTTTTTGGTAAGATTTTAGTTCCGACTGAAGAAGTAGTTGAGATGCGCATGGGCCAGCAAAGGAAAAGTGAAAGAAAGTTTTTCCCAGGCTACGTATTGGTGCAAATGGAATTAACTGATGAGACTTGGCATCTAGTTAAAGATGAGCCTAGGGTTTTAGGTTTTATTGGGGGGACATCAGATCGACCAGCTCCCATATCAAACCAAGAAGCAGAAAGAATTCTAAATAGAGTCGAAGAGGGCGTTAATAAACCTAGGCCTAAAGTTCTATTTGAAGTAGGTGAGGTAGTCCGAGTAAATGATGGGCCATTTAAAGATTTTAATGGTGAAATCGAAGAAATTAACTACGAAAAAAATAAATTAAAAATTGCAGTTTTAATTTTTGGTAGATCGACTTCAGTTGAACTTGCATTTAATGAAGTAGAAAAAGTCTAAACACCAATAAAGATTATAAATCACAACGGTCCTCGCCATAATGGTGGGGATTTTTTATCTATGGGGAGCTGAAAAGCGCTAACACCCAAGTAGGAGTATATAATGGCTAAAGAAGTCACGGCATATATCAAGCTGCAAGTTAAGGCAGGTGAAGCAAATCCAAGTCCACCAGTAGGGCCTGCATTAGGTCAGCGTGGTGTTAACATTATGGAGTTTTGTAAGGCATTCAATGCAAAAACTGCGGATATCGAGAAAGGGTTACCGATTCCCGTTGTTATTTCTGTTTATGGTGATAAAAGCTTTACTTTTATTACTAAAACACCTCCAGCGTCAATTTTATTGAAAAAAGCAGCAGGTATCACAAGTGGCAGCAAAGTTCCTAATAAAGTAAAAGTAGGAACGGTAACGCTTGCTCAAGTAGAAGAAATTGCGAAAACTAAAATGCAAGATTTGAATGCTACAAATCTTGAAACTGCGGTAAAAACAATTGCTGGTAGCGCCCGTAGCATGGGTCTTGTTGTGGAAGGTTTATAATGGCTAAGTTATCTAAAAAAGCAAAAATTGCTAAAGCAAGAGTTGATTCTACGCGTCAATATCCTTTTGCGGAAGCGGTTGCGTTACTAAAAGAGCTTTCTACGGCTAAATTTTCTGAGTCTGTTGATCTAAGTGTAAATTTAGGTATTGATGCAAGAAAATCTGATCAAAATGTAAGAGGGGCAACTGTATTACCTAAAGGCTCAGGTAAAACAGTAAGGGTTGCAGTTTTTACCCAAGGTGCTAATGCTGAAGCTGCAAAAGAAGCCGGTGCTGATATTGTTGGTATGGATGATCTTGCTGAACTGGTTAAAAAAGGTCAAATGGACTTTGATGTTGTTATTGCCTCTCCTGATGCAATGCGTGTTGTTGGTCAATTAGGCCAAGTATTAGGTCCTAGAGGCTTAATGCCTAACCCTAAAGTGGGTACTGTAACTCCAGATGTCGCAGGCGCAGTGCGTAATGCAAAATCAGGTCAAGCTCGTTACCGTACTGATAAGGCTGGTATTATTCATTGTTCAGTTGGTAAAATTGCTTTTACTGCAGAAGACATCAAAACAAACTTAGAAGCAGTTGTCGCTGACTTAGTAAAAGCTAAGCCTAGTGCTGCTAAAGGTATTTATTTAAGAAAAATCAGTCTATCAACTACGATGGGTCCTGGTATAACTTTAGATTTGAGTAGTATTAAATACTAGAGTAAAAGTTTTTGGTTACCAGCTTTGTTGGTAGCCATCAAAGACCGTAGGTGCGTGATGCTTAAATAAACGCCTACGTAGATGGGAGCTGTAACTAGGAAACTGGTGAAGAACCCGTTGGGGTGCATCTTGTAAAAGATGTGTTTTATAAAGCTGATGAAAATCAGTAAAAACGGAGAAAATTGTGGCCTTAGCATTAGATGGCAAAAAAGCTGTCGTAGAGGAAGTTGCTCCATACGCTGCTAAAGCGCATTCTGCTGTTGCAGCTGAATATCGTGGACTGACAGTTGCTCAGTTAACTCAGTTACGTACAGCTGCAAGAGAAACGGGTGTTTATTTGCGTGTAGTCAAAAATACATTGGCAAAACGTGCTGTTGCTGGAACTCAATTTGAATGTATGCAAGAAAAAATGGTTGGACCATTAATTCTGGCTTTTTCAATGGATGATCCTGGTTCAGCGGGTCGTTTAATCAATGATTTTGCGAAAACAAATAAAAAACTGATAGCTAAAATTGTGTCAATTGATGGCCATGTATATGATGGTTCTGAGTTGGCTCGATTAGCAAGTCTACCAACACGTGATCAAGGCATTAGTATGATTATGGCGTTGATGTTAGCTCCTGTAGGAAAACTAGCCCGTACTTTAGTTGCTTTAAAAGAGCAGCGTGAGAGTGGATCAGTCAGTACAGAAAGTGAAGCGCAAGTAGCGACAGAAGCAGCAGAATAAGCTTTTATAACCAGTTTAAAACTTAATATTTGAGGAATTACGAATGGCTATCTCACAAGAAGATATCTTGGAAGCAGTATCTAATATGACTGTAATGGAAATCGTTGATTTGATTTCTGCAATGGAAGAAAAATTTGGCGTATCTGCAGCAGCTCTTGCAGCAGGCCCAGCAGCTGGCGGTGATGCTGCGGCTGAAGAGGAAAAAACTGATTTTGATGTTGTTATGACATCATTTGGTGCTAATAAAGTTTCTGTCATTAAAGCTGTTCGCGCTGTTACTGGCTTAGGCTTAAAAGAAGCGAAAGAAGCTGTTGAAGGTTGCCCAGCAACACTTAAAGAAGGTGTAAGCAAGGCAGATGCTGAAGCAGTTAAAGCTCAGTTAGAAGAAGCGGGAGCTTCTGTCGAAATTAAATAATTTTGACAAAATACTCTAAGCAGTAACTGTAATATGGGCTGGTGATTACTTAAGTAGTCACCGGCCTTTTACTGTTTTTAATGACCTGAATTCAACACCTACACTTGAAAAGGATAAGGAAGTAATATGGCTTACTCTTTTACTGAAAAAAAACGCCTCAGAAATAATTTTGGAAAAGCAAACGAGGCATTAGAAGTTCCTTATTTGCTTGAAACGCAAATCAAATCCTATGAAGGCTTTCTACAAACAGGCATAAAGCCCGCAAAAAGAAAGGATGCTGGTTTGCATGCGGCATTTTCCAGTGTGTTTCCGATTGAGAGTCATTCAGGATATGCTGTTTTAGAATATGTTAAATATAATTTAGGCGAGCCTGTATTTGATGTACGTGAGTGCCAGCAGCGCGGAGCGACTTATGCGGCACCATTACGTGTTGTTGCGCGTTTGGTTATTTATGATAAAGATGCCCCAGGTAGTGCGAAGGTTGTTAAAGATATAAGAGAACAAGAAGTTTACATGGGAGAGTTACCGTTAATGACGGAAAACGGTACCTTTGTAATTAATGGTACAGAGCGAGTCATTGTTTCTCAATTACATCGTAGTCCAGGTGTGTTTTTTGATCACGATAAAGGGAAAACACATTCTTCAGGAAAATTACTGCTTAATGCGCGAGTTATTCCGTATCGTGGTTCATGGCTAGACTTTGAGTTTGATCATAAAGATTGTATTTTCGTTAGAATCGATCGTCGTCGGAAGATTCCTGCAACTATTTTATTGCGTGCATTAGGATATGAAAATGAAGAAATAATCCGGATGTTCTTTGAATCTAATACTTATAGTATTAGCAGTGAAGACATTAAATTGCATTTAATCCCTGAAAGATTAAAAGGCGAAATAGCAACATTTGACATTAAGCATGACGGAACGGTGCTAGTTGAAGAAGGGCGAAGAATTACTGCAAAACATATTAGACAAATGGATAAAGCTAATATTGAGCGTTTAGATGTTCCTAGACATTATCTGGTAGGCAGCGTCTTGGCAGCTAATGTTATAGATGAGTCAACTGGTGAGTTAATTGCTAAGGTAAATGACGAAATAACAGAAGAATTACTAGATAAATTAATTGCCGAAGGTGTTACGGAAATTAATACGCTTTATGTCAATGATTTAGATCGTGGTGCATACATGTCAGATGCTATGCGTTTAGATTCTACAACTAATCGTTTAGAGGCGTTGATTGAAATCTACCGTATGATGCGTCCTGGCGAGCCACCAACAAAAGATTCAGCAGAAAACTTGTTTAATAACTTGTTTTTTACGGAAGAAAGATATGATTTATCGGCTGTAGGTCGAATGAAGTTTAATCGTCGCTTAGGTATTGCCGGTGATGTTGGTCCTGGTACTTTAAGTAAAGAAGATATTATCGGCGTATTACATGAATTAATTGCGATTAGAAATGGTAATGGAATTGTTGATGATATCGATCATTTAGGTAACCGTAGAGTAAGATCTGTCGGTGAAATGATTGAAAATCAATTCAGAGTTGGTTTGGTTAGAGTTGAAAGAGCGGTACGAGAGCGTTTAACTTTGGCTGACTCTGAAGGGTTGATGCCACAAGAAATTATTAATGCCAAACCTGTTTCTGCTGCTGTAAAAGAATTTTTTGGTTCTAGTCAGTTGTCGCAGTTTATGGATCAAAATAATCCATTATCTCAGGTAACTCATAAGCGGCGTGTATCGGCTTTAGGGCCAGGCGGTTTGGCTAGAGAGAGAGCCGGATTTGAAGTTCGAGATGTTCATACAACTCACTATGGGCGAGTATGTCCCATTGAAACACCTGAGGGGCCAAACATTGGCTTGATTAACTCTTTAGCTGTTTATGCGCGTACTAATGAATATGGTTTCTTAGAGACGCCTTACCGTAAAGTAGTAGATGGCCTAGTTACTAAGCAAGTTGATTATTTGTCAGCAATTGAAGAGGGTAATTTCGTTATTGCTCAGGCCAGTGTTCCAGTAGATGACAATGGTAGATTAGTTGAGGGTTTGGTATCTTGTCGCCATAAAGACGAGTTTACTTTATCGTCGTCTGATTCTGTAGAATATATGGATGTATCGGCAAAACAAATTGTATCTGTAGCAGCATCAATTGTACCTTTTTTAGAGCATGATGATGCGAACAGAGCCTTGATGGGATCTAATATGCAGCGTCAAGCTGTACCGGTTCTGAAGGCAGAAAAGCCACTTGTTGGAACAGGAATGGAGCGTACTGTTGCTAAAGATTCTGGGGTAACTGTTGTTGCAACGCGAGGCGGACGTATTGAAACGGTAGATGCGAGTCGAATCGTAGTGCGTGTTAATGATGCTGAAACTGAAGCAGGCGAAGCAGGCGTCGATATTTATAATTTAATTAAATATGTACGTTCTAATCAAAATACTTGTATTAATCAAAAGCCATTAGTTAGGCCGGGTGATATTGTTGCTGCAGGTGATATTATGGCTGACGGCCCTTCTACTGATATGGGGGAATTAGCATTAGGGCAAAATATGCTGATCGCGTTCATGCCTTGGAATGGTTACAACTTCGAAGATTCAATCCTTGTTTCAGAACGGGTAGTCAAAGAAGATCGTTTTACTTCGATTCATATTGAAGAGAAAACATGTATTGCCCGTGATACAAAACATAGCCCCGAAGAAATTACTGCCGATATTCCTAATGTAAGCGAAGAAGCTTTATCTAAATTAGATGAGTCAGGCATTGTTTATGTCGGTGCTGAAGTTAAAGGTGGTGATATCCTTGTAGGTAAAGTTACCCCTAAAGGTGAATCGCAACTGACACCCGAAGAAAAACTACTCAGAGCAATTTTTGGTGAAAAAGCGGCTGATGTTAAGGATACATCGCTACGAGTGCCAGGTAGTATTCGTGCCACGGTTATTGACGTGCAAGTTTTTACTCGTGATGGGGTAGAAAAAGATAAACGTGCTTTAGCTAATGAAGCGGCTGCGATCAAAAGTTATAAAAAAGATTTAAATGATCAATTGGCTATTGTTGAAAAAGATATTTATCAGCGTACAGCGGCATTAATTATCGGCGAAAAAGCTTTATCTGGGCCTAATAATTTAAAGTCTGGAACAGTTATAACTCAGGAATATTTGGATACAGTTAAGCATTCTGAATGGCCGAACATCAAGATGGATGGCGAAGAGCTTAATGTGCAGCTTGAAGGTCTCAATGCACAAATCGTTAAGTTACGTAAAGAGTTTGATGAAAGGTTTGAGGTGAAGCGTAAAAAAATCACTATGGGCGATGATCTGGCGCCAGGTGTCTTGAAAATGGTTAAAGTTTATTTGGCTGTTAAAAAGCGTATTCAGCCGGGTGATAAAATGGCTGGACGACATGGAAATAAAGGGGTCATTTCAAGGATAAACCCTATTGAAGATATGCCGTATTTAGCTGATGGAACACCGATTGATATTGTTTTAAATCCATTAGGTGTGCCGTCTCGTATGAACGTAGGTCAGGTATTGGAAACCCATCTAGGCTGGGCTGCCAAGGGGCTTGGAGCAAAAATTGGTAAAATGCTAGAGGCTCGGGCGGCTATACATGAGTTAAGAGCCTTCTTAGATAAAATATATAATAGCAGCGGCCAAAGTGAAGATTTAGATTCTTTTACTGATCTGGAAATCATCGAGATGGCAAAAAATCTTGTCGCTGGCGTACCTATGGCATCGCCTGTTTTTGATGGTGCAAGTGAGGACGAGATTCGTTATATGCTTAGACTTGCTGACTTGCCAGAAAGCGGACAAACAACTTTGTATGACGGCTTAACTGGTGAAGCATTCGAGCGTGAAGTTACTGTGGGTTATATGCATATGCTGAAATTGAACCATTTAGTTGACGATAAAATGCATGCGCGTTCAACTGGACCATATAGTTTGGTTACACAGCAGCCCTTAGGTGGAAAGGCTCAGTTTGGTGGTCAGCGATTTGGAGAGATGGAGGTCTGGGCGCTTGAAGCTTATGGTGCGGCCTATACTTTACAAGAGATGTTAACGGTTAAGTCTGATGATGTAACTGGCCGTACTCGCATGTACAAAAATATTGTAGATGGTAATCATCAAATGGAGGCAGGTATGCCGGAATCATTTAATGTATTACTTAAAGAAATTCGCTCATTAGCTATTAATATTGAAGTGCAATAGAGCTTTTTTATTAAGTAAATAATAGTTAACGAGTTCTGGTTAGGCCAGATAACAAACTAAGGGGATAAGCTCTTGAAAGATTTATTAAATTTCTTAAAACGCCAAAATAAATCTGCTGATTTTGATGAAATCAGCATAGGTTTAGCATCACCAAATCAAATTAGATCGTGGTCATATGGTGAAGTAAAGAAGCCAGAAACAATCAATTACCGTACTTTTAAGCCTGAGCGTGATGGTTTGTTTTGTGCCAAAATTTTTGGTCCGGTTAGTGATTATGAGTGCTTATGCGGTAAATACAAGCGATTGAAGCATCGCGGTGTAATCTGTGAAAAATGTGGTGTTGAAGTTACCTTGTCTAAAGTGCGTCGTGAGCGTATGGGGCATATTGAGCTGGCAAGCCCGGTTGCACATATTTGGTTTTTGAAGTCATTGCCTTCACGTATCGCGCTTTTATTAGATATGACATTGCGTGAAATCGAGCGTGTTTTATATTTTGAATCATTTGTGATTCTTGATGAAGGTATGACACCTTTAGAAAGAAAGAAACTAATGACTGATGAAGAGTTTCTCGATGCTTTCGAAGAATATGGTGACGATTTTGTTGCTAAAATGGGTGCGGAAGCAATTTATGAGCTATTAAAAGCGATTGATATTAAAGCGGAAGTTGACCAGTTAAGAGAAAATATCAATAGCACTAGCTCAGAAACGAAGATTAAAAAATATTCGAAGCGTTTAAAAGTTCTCGAGTCATTGCTGGGTTCTTCTAATCGTCCTGAATGGATGGTGATGAATGTATTGCCAGTATTGCCACCTGAATTAAGGCCGTTAGTGCCATTGGATGGTGGTCGTTTTGCAACGTCTGACTTAAATGATTTATACAGGCGCGTTATTAATAGAAATAATCGATTACATCGCTTATTGGATTTGAGTGCGCCTGACATCATTATTCGTAATGAAAAAAGAATGTTACAAGAGTCTGTTGACGCATTATTGGATAATGGCCGCCGTGGTCGCGCGATAACCGGTACTAATAGGCGTCCGTTAAAATCACTTGCTGATATGATTAAAGGTAAGCAAGGACGATTTAGGCAGAATTTATTAGGTAAGCGTGTTGATTACTCGGGACGTTCGGTTATTGTTGTTGGGCCTACTTTAAGATTGCATCAATGTGGCCTACCTAAGAAAATGGCGTTAGAGCTATTTAAACCTTTTATTTTTAGTAAGTTACAGTTGCGTGGTTTGGCTACTACGATTAAAGCTGCCAAGAAAATGGTAGAAAGTGAGACTGCAGAGGTTTGGGATATTCTCGAAGAAGTTATTCATGAGCATCCCATTATGCTTAATAGAGCACCAACACTTCATAGATTAGGCATTCAGGCGTTTGAGCCTACCTTAATTGAAGGCAAGGCGATTAATTTACATCCATTAGTATGCAGTGCATTTAACGCTGATTTCGATGGCGATCAGATGGCAGTACATGTGCCGTTGTCAATTGAAGCTCAAATTGAGTGTCGTACCTTAATGATGGCGACTAACAATATTCTGTCTCCTGCTAATGGCGAGCCAATTATTAATCCCTCTCAAGATGTTGTATTGGGCTTGTATTATATTAGCCGAGAGAAATTAAAAGCTAAAGGTGATGGCTCTTATTTTAGTAATACCGATGAGGTAATCAGAGCCTTAGATGCTAAGGCTGTCGAGCTACAGTCAAAGATTTTAGTAAGAATTACCGAGCATGTTAAGAACGGTGTGGGTGAATTTGAACCCAAAGTCACGCGTTTTGAAACTACGGTAGGCCGCGTTTTGATCTGGGATGTTGTGCCAGTTGGTATGCCGTTTGAAGTCGTTAACTGCGATATGACAAAGAAAAATATCTCGCGCTTGCTAGATTACAGTTATCGTCATTTAGGTAATAAAAGTACCGTTGTTCTAGCTGACCAGATTATGTATCTTGGTTTTAAATATGCAACCCGTTCAGGTATTTCATTCGGTATTAACGATATGGAGATTCCTGCTGAGAAAGTGCAGATTCTAGCCGAGTCAGAAAAAGAGGTTATTGAAATTCAGGGGCAATATGCATCCGGTTTAGTAACTGATGGAGAGCGCTATAATAAGGTTGTCGATATTTGGTCTCATGCTAATGAGAAAGTTGCTAAGGTGATGATGGATGCCTTGGGAACTGATGAGGTAATTGATGATGATGGTACAGTTCTAAAGCAAAAATCTTTTAATTCAGTATTTATGATGGCTGAATCGGGCGCTAGGGGTTCTGCAGCGCAGATTCGTCAACTTGCTGGTATGCGTGGTTTGATGGCTAAACCAGACGGCTCTATTATTGAAACACCTATTACAGCGAACTTCAGAGAAGGTCTGGATGTATTGCAATACTTTATTTCAACGCATGGTGCACGTAAAGGTTTGGCTGATACGGCTCTCAAAACAGCTAACTCGGGTTATTTGACTCGCAGATTAGTTGATGTGGCTCAAGATTTAGTTATTAACGGAGTCGATTGCGGAACTAGTAATGGAATGTTAATGGCTCCCATCATCGAAGGTGGTGATGTTGTTGAACCATTATCCGAGCGTGTATTGGGTCGAGTTGTTATTGGCGATGTGCTTAATGTTGCTGGCGAGTTACTTGTTGCTGACGGCACTTTGTTGGATGAGCACTATGTAGGTGAGTTAGAAAGGCATAGTATTGATGAGATTTATGTGCGCTCCATCATAACGTGTGATAATCGTCATGGGGTTTGTGCTAAGTGTTATGGGCGTGACTTAGGTCGTGGTCAGATGGTTAATAGTGGTGAGGCGGTTGGTGTCATTGCTGCTCAATCCATTGGTGAGCCAGGTACTCAGTTGACTATGCGTACGTTTCATATTGGTGGTGCTGCATCTCGACAAGTTGCGATTAGTAATGTTCAGGTTAAATCTAAGGGTTTAATTAAGTTGCATAACTTAAAAACGGTAGAGAATCGCGAAGGAAATTTAATTGCGGTTTCTAGGTCCGGTGAAGTTGGGGTTATGGATGACTATGGTCGTGAGAAAGAGAAATACAAGATCCCGTATGGTGCTGAATTAACTTGTCGCGATGGAAGTGAAGTAAATTCAGGTGATGTCGTCGTTAGTTGGGATCCTCATGTCCACCCAGTTGTATCAGAAGTCGCTGGTTTTGTGCAGTTGGTTGACTTTGAACCGGGATTGTCAGTTCAGGAAGTGTCTGATGAGGTCACTGGGGTAAGTTCAATTACAGTATTGGATCCAAAGCAACGTGTAAGTGCCGGTAAAGATTTGCGTCCATTAGTTAAGTTGGTTACAGAGGATGGCGAAGAAATTATGTTGCCGAATACCGACTTAGCAGCGCAATATGTTTTGCCATCTGGTTCAATTGTTGCTGTAAAAAATGGTTCTGAAGTTCATGTCGGTGATGTATTGGGAAGAATTCCTCAAGCATCAAGTAAGACGCGTGATATTACTGGGGGTTTGCCTCGCGTTGCTGATTTATTTGAAGCAAGGAAAACTAAGGACCCTGCTATTCTAGCTGAAGCAACCGGTGCGGTTAGTTTTGGTAAGGAAACAAAAGGCAAGCAAAGAGTAATTATTACTGACTCTGAAGGTGAGCAGTATGAAACCTTGGTGCCTAAATGGCGACATATTACGGTATTTGAGGGTGAATTTGTTGATAAAGGTGAAACTATCGCTGAGGGTGAGCTAACTCCGCATGATATTTTGCGTTTGCGTGGTGTGACCGAGTTAACAACATACCTAGTAAAAGAAATACAAGATGTATATCGTTTGCAGGGTGTGAAAATTAATGACAAGCACATTGAAGCAATTATTCGTCAAATGTTGCGCAAAGTTGAAATTACTGCGGCCGGGGATAGTAATTACACGAAGGGTGATCAAGTTGAGAAGGCTGCCGTTAAGGTAATCAATGATCAGCTAGAAGCGGATGGAAAAATTCCAGCTAGCTATGATCCTATTTTATTAGGTATTACCAAGGCATCTTTAGCGACAGAATCATTTGTATCTGCTGCATCTTTCCAAGAAACAACCCGAGTCTTAACTGATGCGGCTGTTCGAGGATTAAAAGATCCATTATATGGATTGAAAGAAAACGTAATTGTAGGACGTTTAATCCCTGCAGGAACAGGATTGGCATTTCACGAAGCAAGAAGAAAGCGCCAGTTAAAGCAAGAAGTGTCCATGAATGTTTCAGAGGAAGCAAAAACCTCGGATGCCGTTGTAAATGCAGAAGAAGCATTAAAGCAAGCCTTAAATGCGGAATAGTAATATAAATCTTGACTTTACATGAGCAGGACATATAAAATGTCCTGCTCAATAGAGTTATTGTAAATAATTGTAGTGCGCTTATGTGCGTACTCGGCAGAAATATGCAAGACGGAGTAATTTAACTTATGGCAACCATTAACCAGTTGGTTCGTAAGCCGCGCGCTAGAAAGGCAGAAAAAAGCAATGTGCCCGCACTTGAGGCTTGTCCTCAAAGACGTGGTGTTTGTACGCGAGTTTATACAACAACACCAAAAAAACCAAATTCAGCTTTACGTAAAGTGGCTCGTGTAAGACTAACTAGTGGCGCAGAAGTTAGTAGTTATATTGGTGGTGAAGGGCATAACCTGCAAGAGCATAGTGTTGTGCTGATACGCGGTGGAAGGGTGAAAGATTTGCCTGGTGTTCGTTATCACGTAGTCCGAGGAAGTCTAGATACTTCAGGTGTGGCTAGTCGTAAATGTGGTCGTTCTAAATACGGCACAAAAAAACCTAAGAAATAGTTGGTGAATTAAATGTCAAGAAGAAGAGCGGCGATAAAACGCAACGTTTTACAAGATCCAAGATATGGAAGCACTACCTTAACTAAGTTTATGAACATGGTTATGGTTGATGGTAAGAAGTCAGTTGCTGAAAAAATTGTATATGGTGCGCTTGAAGCAATTGAAAGTAAAGGCCATGCTGAGCCACTAGAAGTTTTCACTAAGGCTTTAGAGAATATTCAGCCTCGTGTTGAAGTTAAATCAAGGCGTGTTGGTGGGGCAACTTATCAGGTGCCTGTTGAAGTTAGGCCAACTCGTCGTGTTGCGTTAGCTATGCGATGGTTGATTGATGCTTCGCGCAAAAGAAATGAAAAAAATATGCCATTAAAATTGGCTGGCGAAATGATGGATGCCGTTGAAGGGCGTGGTTCTGCTTCTAAGAAACGTGAAGATACGCATAGAATGGCTGAAGCAAATAAAGCGTTCTCTCATTATCGCTGGTAAGAAAGGGTCTTAGGGTGGCACGTATCACACCGATTGAGAGATATCGGAATATAGGTATTATGGCTCATATCGATGCGGGTAAAACCACAACGACAGAGCGAATTTTATATTATACGGGAGTGTCACATAAGATTGGCGAAGTTCATGATGGTTCGGCTGTTATGGATTGGATGGAGCAAGAGCAAGAGCGCGGCATTACAATTACATCTGCTGCAACGACTTGTTTTTGGTCTGGCATGGAAGGTCAATTTGACAGGCATCGCATTAATATTATAGATACGCCGGGGCACGTTGACTTTACTATTGAGGTCGAGCGTTCGTTAAGGGTTCTAGATGGTGCGTGTGCGGTATTTTGTGCAGTTGGTGGTGTTGAGCCGCAATCAGAAACCGTTTGGCGGCAGGCGAATAAATACGCTGTTCCAAGAATTGTTTTTGTAAATAAAATGGATCGTACTGGGGCAGATTACTTTAGGGTGGTTGCTCAAATTACATCGAGATTGGCGGGGAATCCTGTTGTAATGCAAATTCCAGTTGGCTCTGAAGATCAGTTTTCTGGGGTTGTAGACTTGTTGAAAATGAAAGCGATATATTGGCGCTCTGCTGATATGGGTATGGCTTTTACTGAAGAAGAAATTCCCGAAAATTTGCAAGAAGCGGCAATGGAATGGCGTGAGAAGTTAGTTGAGGCGGCAGCTGAGGCTAGTGATGATTTGATGGAAAAATACCTAGATTTAGGTGAGCTTAATATTGCAGATATTAAGATTGGATTAAGGTTAAGAACATTAGCAAATGAAATAACACCTGTTTATTGTGGTTCGGCTTTTAAAAATAAGGGTGTGCAGAATGTACTTGATGGTGTAATTGATTTTTTGCCTTCGCCCGTTGAGGTTAGGCCGATAATAGGGCATGACGAATCAGGCAAAGAATTGGCTAGAAAAGCGAGTGATAATGAGCCGTTTTCTGCCTTGGCATTTAAGGTTGCCACTGATCCATTTGTCGGGGTTTTGACGTTTTTTAGGGTTTATTCCGGCGTTTTGCGGTCTGGTAGTGTTGTCTACAATGTTATTAAGGGTAAACGCGAGCGAATAGGGCGTTTATTGCAAATGCATGCCAATAGTCGTGAAGATATTGCAGAGGTAAGGGCTGGAGATATTGCCGCAGCCGTTGGTTTTAAAGATGTTACGACTGGCGAAACATTGTGCGATGAAAACGCAAAAATAATTCTTGAGAAAATGGATTTTCCAGAACCAGTAATTTCGATTGCAGTTGAGCCAAGGACAAAGGCGGATCAAGATAAATTAGGTGATGCATTGAATAGGCTGGCCAAGGAAGATCCGTCGTTTCGTGCTGCCACAGATGAAGAATCTGGGCAAGTAATAATTTCAGGGATGGGTGAGTTGCACCTGGAGATTATTGTCGATCGCATGAAAAGGGAGTTTGGTGTAGGAGTAAACGTAGGCTCGCCTCAAGTTTCCTATCGTGAGAGTATAAAAAGCTCGATTGAACAGGAAGGCAAATTTATCCGTCAGTCGGGTGGTAAAGGGCAGTACGGGCATGTGGTGCTTAAGCTGGAGCCGATGGAATTAGGTTCTGGTTATTCTTTTGTGAATAAGATTGTCGGTGGGTCTGTTCCAAAAGAATATATACCCGCTATAAATAAAGGGATTCAAGAGCAAATGAAAAACGGCGTTCTCGGCGGGTTTCCTGTTGTCGACGTTATGGTGACTTTACTTGATGGATCCTATCATGATGTAGACTCTAATGAGATGGCATTTTCAATTGCTGGATCTATGGCTTTTCGTGATGGCACAAAGCAGGCTAAGCCTGTATTGCTTGAGCCAATAATGAAAGTAGAAATCATGACTCCTGAAGATTATATGGGAGATGTAGTGGGGGATATAAATCGGCGTAGAGGCATTGTATTAGGTATGGATGATACGCCAACAGGTAAGACAATTAACTGCGAAGTGCCGTTAGCTGAAATGTTTGGTTATGCAACTGACTTACGTTCGGCAACTCAAGGGCGTGCTACTTACAGTATGCAATTTGAAAAATATAATGAGACACCTGCAAATGTTGCAAGTGCAATTATTGATAAAACTTCATAAGAATTGATATTAAAAAAGGTATAGTCTAATGGCTAAAGAAAAATTTCAAAGAAATAAACCACATGTTAACGTAGGTACAATCGGTCACGTTGATCACGGTAAAACAACGCTCACTGCTGCTTTAACAAAAGTTATGGCTGAGTTACAAGGTGGTGAAGTCAAAGCATTTGATCAAATTGACAATGCGCCAGAAGAGCGTGAGCGTGGTATTACGATTGCAACATCGCATGTTGAGTATGAATCGGCAACTCGTCATTACGCGCACGTTGACTGCCCAGGTCACGCGGATTATGTGAAAAATATGATTACCGGTGCGGCTCAAATGGATGGTGCTATTTTGGTTTGTGGTGCAACGGATGGTCCAATGCCACAAACAAGAGAGCATATCTTATTATCAAGACAGGTTGGTGTTCCCTATATTGTGGTATTTCTAAATAAAGCAGATATTCTAGCTGATGACTGTGGCGGTTTAGGAACGGAAGAATATAACGAAATGCTCGAGTTAGTTGAAATGGAGCTTCGTGAATTATTGGATATGTATGAATTTCCAGGTGACGACACGCCAATTATTGTTGGCTCAGCGCTAAAAGGTTTACAAGGTGATACAAGTGAAGTGGGTGTGCCATCCATTGTTAAGTTAGTTGAAGCGCTAGATACTTATATTCCTGATCCAGTAAGAGCAGTAGAGGGTAAATTCCTAATGCCGATCGAAGATGTATTTTCAATTTCAGGTCGTGGAACTGTAGTAACAGGTCGTATTGAGCGTGGTGTTATTAAAGTTGGTGAAGCAATCGAGATTGTTGGTATTAAAGATACAGTAACAACGACTTGTACGGGTGTTGAGATGTTCCGTAAGTTGCTTGATCAAGGCGAGGCTGGTGATAACGTTGGTCTTCTATTGAGAGGCACAAAGCGTGAAGATGTTGAGCGTGGTCAAGTGTTGGCGCATGTTGGGTCAATTAAGCCGCACACAAAATTCTCATCAGAAATCTACGTACTATCAAAAGATGAGGGTGGTCGTCACACGCCATTCTTTAACGGTTACCGTCCTCAGTTCTACTTCAGAACAACTGACGTAACGGGTGCTGTTGAGTTACCAGAAGGTACTGAGATGGTCATGCCGGGTGATAACGTTTCTGTAGAAGTAACTTTAATTGCGCCAATCGCAATGGAAGATGGGTTACGTTTTGCGATTCGTGAAGGTGGTCGTACGGTTGGTGCGGGTGTTGTTGCAAAAATTATTGAGTAAGAAATATGTCTAGCCAAACCATTAGAATAAGCCTGAAAGCATTTGATCATAAATTGATTGATCAATCTGCAGGTGAGATTGTTGAGACAGCGAAAAGAACTGGGGCGCAAGTTAAGGGGCCTATTCCGCTACCAACAAAACATGAGCGTTTTACAATTCTAACTTCTCCGCATGTCAATAAAGATGCGCGTGATCAGTATGAATTGAGAACATATAAACGTCTACTCGATATTATCGAGCCTACTGATAAAACAGTAGATACGCTGATGAAATTAGATCTAGCGGCAGGTGTTGACGTTAAAATAAAGCTTATTTAAGCTTTGTGTAATAAGAGGGTTTAACTATGGCATTAGGTCTAATTGGTCGTAAATGTGGAATGACTCGTGTATTTATGGAGGATGGAACTTCGGTTCCTGTTTCAGTGATACAGGTTGAGTCAAATAGAGTTTCTCAAGTTAAAGGTCTTGAGGTTGATGGTTATCGTGCGGTGCAAATTGCTGCCGGCGAAAAGAAATCATCAAAAGTAAATAAAGCGATGGCTGGTCATTATGCTTCGGCAAATATGACTGCTGGTCGTGGTTTGTGGGAGTTCAGATTAGGTGATGCTGAAGGTGAAGAGCTGCAAGTTGGTTCTGAATTAACTGTTGATATGTTCTCTGCTGGCCAATTTGTTGATGTTCAGGGTACGAGCATAGGTAAAGGTTTTGCTGGCGGTATTAAACGCCATAACTTTGGTATGCAAGATGCAACACATGGTAACTCGCTATCTCATAGATCTAATGGATCTATTGGTATGTGTCAGACGCCAGGTAGAGTATTTAAAGGCAAGAAGATGTCTGGTCATATGGGTGCTGAGAAAGTTACAACTCAAAATTTAACAATCCATTCGATAGATACTGAAAGAGGCCTTGTATTAGTGAAGGGTGCGATTCCAGGAGCTAAAGGTGGGGATGTTATTTTGACTCCTGCCACAAAGAAAAAAAATAAAGGATAAGTCATGAGTTTAAAAGTACCGGCACTAAATAGTGCAGACTCTGCCGGTGAGGTAGAGGTTAGTGAGGGTGTTTTTGGGAAAGAATACAATGAAGCCCTAATTCATCAGTTGGTTGTCAAGACCATGGCTGGTCAGCGTTCTGGAACAAAAGCCCAAAAAACTAGGGCCGATGTAAGTGGTGGTGGAGCTAAGCCTTGGAAACAAAAAGGTGCGGGTCGCGCAAGATCTGGTACAATACGCAGTCCACTTTGGAAAGGCGGCGGTATAACATTTGCTGCTAGACCGAGATCATTTGATCAGAAGTTAAACAAAAAAATGTATCGCGCAGGAATTCGTTCAATTTTGTCTGAGTTGTTGCGTTCAAATCGTTTGTTGGTAAGTTCAGATATACTCCCTACTACTCCGAAGACTAAAGAGTTAGTGGCGAAATTGAAAGATTTTGGTAATACACGTATATTGATTATTACTGATGAGCTAGATGAAAATATATACTTGTCTTCAAGAAATATTGCACGACTAGAAGTTACTACTGCAAGTGAACTTGATGCTGTTATGTTAATTGCTGCGGAAAATGTAATTGCTACACCTGCAGCATTGAAAGCGATTGAGGCGCAGTTGTTATGAGTATAGAGTTTAATCTTTCGAATGTAATAAAGGCACCAGTAGTATCTGAAAAGAGTACTGTTGCGGCAGAAAATCAAAATAGATTTGTCTTTAAAGTGGCTAATCAAGCAACTAAGTTGCAAGTAAAAAAATCTGTTGAATTAATGTTTAATGTTGAAGTTGAAAAAGTTCAATTATTAAATGTTAAAGGAAAAACTAAAAGATTTGGGCGCTTTATGGGTAAGAGATCTAACTGGAAAAAAGCTTATGTAAAGCTTAAGCCAGGTAATGATATTGATTTCTCAGCAGCATAATTGGAAAGTAAAAGAATATAATCGGTAGGGTAAATGGCTATTGTAAAATCAAAACCGACATCGCCGGGTTCTAGGTTTGTCGTAAGAGTAAAGCATGAAGACTTACATAAAGGTAAACCTTTTGGACCTTTACTAAGTAAAAAAAGTAAGAGTGGTGGGCGTAATAATAACGGACGAATTACAACTCGTCACATCGGTGGTGGACATAAGCAAGCCTACCGTATTATAGACTTTAAGCGCAACAAAACTGATATTCCAGCTATTGTTGAACGTTTAGAATATGACCCCAATAGAACCGCTAATATAGCTCTAGTTTTATATAAAGACGGTGAGCGTAAATATATAATTGCACCTAAAGGTGTCGTTGCTGGTCAGGAAATTATTGCCTCGGAAAATGCCCCGGTAAAAGCTGGTAACTGTGTATCTCTGCGTAATATGCCAATGGGTTCCGTGGTTCATTGTGTTGAGCTGAAGCCTGGTAAAGGCGCTCAAATTGCTCGAAGTGCTGGAACGTCAGCTCAATTAATTGCCAAAGATGGTGCTCACGTAACATTGCGTTTGCGATCTGGTGAAATGCGTAAAGTATTAGCGGATTGTAAGGCAGTTTTTGGTGAAGTTTCTAATTCAGAACATAATCTAACTTCATTAGGTAAAGCTGGTGCGTCAAGATGGCGTGGGGTTCGTCCTACTGTTCGAGGTGTTGTTATGAACCCAGTTGATCACCCACATGGTGGTGGTGAAGGTAGAACATCAGGTGGTAGACATCCTGTATCTCCATGGGGCATGCCAACTAAGGGCTACAAAACTAGAAAGAACAAACGTACTGACAAAATGATTGTTAGGCGTCGTAACAAGCGTTAGAGAGGAATAATTAAGTGCCACGTTCAATTAAAAAAGGTCCTTTTATTGATCATCATTTGCAAAAAAAAATTGATGATGCAGTAAGTAGCAATAGCAGGAAACCAATTAAGACTTGGTCTAGACGATCAATGATAACGCCTGAAATGTTAGGGCTTACAATAGCTGTGCATAACGGTCGCCAACATGTCCCTGTTTTAGTCTCGGAAAATATGGTAGGTCATAAGTTGGGTGAGTTTTCACCAACTCGCACATTTAAAGGCCATTTGGCTGATAAAAAATCAAGATAAGGGGAGCATATGGAAGTTTTAGCTAAATTAAGCAATGCACCTTTATCTGCTCAAAAAGCACGATTAGTTGCAGACCAGATTAGAGGTTTAAAAGTCGAAGAAGCTTTAAATGTACTGAAATTCAGTACAAAGAAAGCCGCTGCGATTATGAAAAAAGTACTTGAGTCAGCTGTTGCGAATGCGGAGCATAACGAAAGTGCAGATATTGACGAGTTAAAGGTTTCAACTGTATTTGTAGATGAGGCGCCAACTCTAAAGAGATTTAGAGCAAGAGCTAAAGGTCGTGCAAATCACATTTTGAAGCGCACTTGTCATATCACCGTTAAAGTCGCAGAGTACGAGTAGGGGCAGGAAAATGGGTCAAAAAGTACATCCAACAGGAATACGTCTAGGTATAGTTAAAGACTTTACTTCTAGATGGTATGCAAATAGTAAAGATTATCCGGTTTTCTTGCATCAAGATTTAACAGTTCGTGAGTATATTCAAAAGAAATTAGCTCATGCTTCTGTAAGTCGGATTCAAATTAATCGTCCGGCAAATAATGCGCACATTACAATTCATACAGCACGCCCAGGTATCGTAATCGGTAAAAAAGGCGAAGATATTGATGTGTTGCGTAAAGACATCTCTAAAATGATGGGTATTCCGGTACAAGTCAATGTTGAAGAGATTAGAAAGCCAGAGTTAGATGCTAAATTGGTTGCAGAAAGTGTTGCGCAACAATTAGAAAAAAGAATTATGTATCGCCGCGCAATGAAGCGTGCAGTTACTAACTCAATGAGATTGGGTGCTGAAGGTATCAAGATTAATCTTGGTGGTCGTTTAAATGGCGCTGAAATTGCTCGTAGTGAGTGGTATAGAGAGGGGCGAGTTCCTCTGCATACTTTAAGGGCTGATATCGACTATGGTGTTGCTGAGGCAAATACCACGTATGGTATTATTGGTATAAAAGTTTGGATTTTTAAAGGCGAGGTTTTTAATATAGACCCTGCACAGCAAAATTCTGAAACTTCAAAATCTAAGAAATAGGTGAAGGGAAAATAACATGCTTCAACCTAAAAGAACAAAATTTCGTAAACAACATAAATTAAGAAATACTGGTATTGCTGTTCGCGGCTCATCAGTAAGCTTTGGTGAATTTGGTCTAAAGTCAATGGATAGAGGTAGATTAACTGCTCGTCAAATTGAAGCCGCACGTAGAACAATTACAAGACATTGTAAACGTGATGGTAAGCTTTGGATTAGAGTGTTTCCAGATAAGCCGATTACAAATAAGCCATTAGCAACTAGAATGGGTAAAGGTAAGGGTGGTGTAGAATACTGGATTGCTCAAATCAAGCCAGGCACAATGCTATATGAGTTGCAAGGCGTGCCAGAGGCGCTAGCTAGAGAAGCTTTTACATTGGCTGCGGCTAAATTGCCTATTAAAACTAAGTTTATTGTTAGGACGGTAATGTAATGAAAGTTAGTGAATTACGTCAAAAAACTGTAACGGAACTAAATTCAGCATTAGTTGAATTAGGTCGTGAACAATTCAATTTACGTATGCAAAAAAATACAGGCCAATTATCTAAATCTGACCAAGTAAAAAAAGTTAGAAGAAATATTGCGCGTATTAAAACTGTCGTGAATGAGATGGCGAGACAAGCATAATGAGTGAAAATATAGATCAAGTGCGCACCATTACTGGCCGCGTAGTTAGTAACAAGATGGATAAGACAGTTACAGTACTGGTGGAGCGCCTTATTAAGCACCCTGTGTACGGTAAATATATTAGACGATCTACTAAGTTATTTGCACATGATGAAAATAACGTATGTAATGAAGGAGATGTAGTAACTATTACATCTTGTCGTCCTTATTCAAAAAATAAATCTTTTATATTAGTTGATGTGCAATCAAAAGCGCATTAATTAAATTACTACTTTAAGTAAATTAGGTAATAAAAATGATTCAGATGCAAACTAACCTTGACGTTGCTGATAACAGTGGCGCAAAAAAGGTCATGTGTATCAAAGTTCTCGGTGGGTCGCACAGAAGGTATGCTGCGATTGGGGATATTATTAAAGTTAGCATTAAAGATGCTATTCCACGCGGTAGAGTTAAGAAAGGCGATGTCTATAATGCACTGGTTGTGCGCACAAAAAAAGGTGTGCGTAGGGCAGATGGTTCTCTTATAAGATTTGATGGCAATGCCGCTGTAATTTTAAATAATAATCTACAACCACTAGGTACTCGTATATTTGGGCCTGTGACACGTGAATTACGAAATGAGAAATTTATGAAAATTATTTCTCTAGCACCAGAAGTATTGTAAGGGTCTAAATATGCAAAAACTTAAACAAGGTGACGAAGTCATCGTTCTTATTGGAAAAGATAAGGGCAAACGAGGACGAATCAGTAAATTTATGCACGAGAAAGTTTTGGTTGAGGGTGTTAATAGAGTTAAAAAACACCAAAAACCTAACCCAAACGCTGGTGTACAAGGCGGCATAATTGAAAAAGAAATGCCGATTCACAAGTCTAATATAGCTTTATATAATGCTGCTACTAAAAAAGCGGATAAAGTTGGCTTTAAGGCTCTAGATAATGGAAATAAAGTCCGTTATTTTAAGTCTAATAATGAAATTATTGATGTGTAGGTATAATCATGGCTAGATTACAAGAAGATTATAAAGAAAAAATATTACCTGCATTGATGGAGCAATTTGGTTACACATCAGTAATGCAAGTACCGAAAATTACAAAAATCACACTAAACATGGGTTTAGGTGAGGCTGTTGCTGATAAAAAAGTTATACAATCAGCCGTTAGCGATATGGAAAAAATCAGCGGTCAGAAGGCTGTTGTAACACTTTCACGTAAATCAATTGCGGGCTTCAAAATCCGTGATGATATGCCGATTGGATGTAAGGTTACGCTTAGACAAGCAAGAATGTATGAATTTCTTGATCGCCTTATCAGTATTTCAATTCCTCGTATTCGTGACTTTAGAGGCTTGAGCCCTAAAAGTTTTGATGGTCGAGGCAATTTTAGTATGGGTGTTACTGAGCAAATTATCTTTCCTGAAATAGATTATGATAAGATAGATACTTTGCGCGGCTTAGATATTTGTATCACCACTACCGCTAAAACTAATGAAGAAGGCTTAGCCTTGTTGAAGCAGTTTAATTTTCCATTTAAGAGCTAAAGTTATGGCTAAAAAATCAATGATAGCTCGCGAAGCAAAGCGAGTTAAATTAGTAAGTAAGTTTGAAGTAAAAAGAGCTTCTTTAAAAGAAATTATTAGAGATCCAAATGCTTCTATCCAAGATAAGGATGAGGCGCATCTTGCATTACAAAAACTACCGCGCGATTCAAGCGCGTCAAGAGTGCGTAACAGATGTAACATAACAGGTCGTCCACATGGTTTTTATCGCAAATTTGGCTTAAGTAGAAATATGCTTAGACAAGCTACAATGCGCGGAGATGTTCCAGGCTTGACAAAAGCCAGTTGGTAATCGACTAGTTATATATTTGGAGAAAATAATATGAGCATGACAGATCCAGTAGCAGACATGCTTACGCGCATAAGAAATGGGCAGTCTGCAGGAAAAATAAACGTTAACATGCCGTCTTCTAAGCTTAAAGTTGCAATTGCAAAAGTTTTAAAAGAAGAAGGTTATATTAGCAACTATTCAACAGAAACTAATGGTGCGCATGTATCTATGTCTGTTGAGTTAAAATACTATAATGGAAAGCCAGTAATTGATAAGGTTAAGCGTATAAGTAAGCCAGGCTTGCGTATATATAAATCTAAGGATGAGTTACCTAAGGTTTTAGGTGGCTTGGGTGTAGCTATTGTATCTACTTCAAAAGGTGTTATGACTGATCGTGCTGCACGCGCAATTGGTCATGGTGGCGAAGTGCTATGCACAGTTTGTTAAGGATAGGGTGAATTTATGTCTAGAATCGCAAAAAACCCTATAGTTATCCCTACAGGTGTTGAGATAAAGCTTGTTGACTCAGTTGTTTCAGTTAAAGGTGCTAAAGGTCAATTAAATATGCCTCTGCATCCTCAGGTTGAACTTGATATGAGCGCTGCAGAAATTAAAATGAAGTGGGATCAAAGTAATCAAAAAGCAACCGCTTTAGCTGGTACTATGCGTGCGCTAATTGCAAACATGATTACCGGTGTTACTAGTGGCTTTGAGAAAAAATTAAATTTGGTCGGCGTAGGTTACAGAGCCCAGATTAAGGGTCGTGTACTTAATCTAAGTCTTGGTTTTTCTCATCCTATAGATTATGCAATGCCTGAAGGGATTGATATCGAGGCACCAACACAGACTGAAATTGTTGTCAAGGGTATGAGTAAGCAACAAGTCGGTGCGGTATCTGCTGATATTAGAGCCTACAGGCCACCTGAGCCATATAAAGGTAAAGGTGTTAAATATGCTGATGAGCAAATAGTCAGAAAAGACGCTAAGAAAAAATAGGCTATCAAAATGAATAAAAAAGCATCTCGATTGAAGAGGGCGTTAAAGCTTAGATCAAATATTAGAAAACTTGGCAGTAATCGTTTGACGGTTCACAAAACCTCAAAACATATTTACGCACAAGTTATTTCAGAAAATGGAACTGTTACAGTTGCAAGTGCATCTACTACTCAGGCTGAAATTAAATCTGCTGTAAAGAGTACTGGAAATGTAGAGTCTGCAGTTTTAGTTGGTAAATTAGTTGCGGATAAAGCAATAGCTGCAGGTATTACTGAAGTTACTTTTGACCGTTCTGGTTTTAAATATCACGGTCGAGTCAAGGCGTTAGCTGATGCTGCGCGCGAAGCTGGTTTAAAGTTCTAGGGGAAATATATGGCAAATGCACCTCAACAAGCGAGTACCGACGGATTACAAGAAAAACTAGTTTCTGTTAGGCGTGTCGCAAAAGTTGTAAAAGGCGGTAGAGTTTTTGGTTTTACTGCATTAACTGTAGTTGGTGATGGTGATGGAAATGTAGGGTACGGCGTTAGTAAAGCTAAAGAAGTACCTATTGCAATTCAGAAATCACTTGAACAAGCTAGAAAAAATATGCACAAAGTAGCGCTTAAAGGTGATACTTTACAATATTCAATTATGTCAGAAATGGGTGCTGCAAAGGTTTTTATGCAGCCTGCTACTGAAGGTACTGGTATTATTGCCGGTGCTTCAATGAGAGCGGTGTTTGAGGCTGTTGGAGTACATAATGTGTTGGCAAAATGTATTGGTACAACTAATCCAATCAATGTGGTGCGAGCTACTATTGATGGACTGGCTAATATGAATAATGCTGCACAAATCGCTGCTAAGCGTGGCTTATCAGTTGAAGAAATTACAGGGTAATTGAAATGGCAGATAAAAAATTGCGCGTTACAATGATAAAAAGTAGTATTGGTCGATTGAAAAGCCATAAAGCTTGCTTAATTGGCTTGGGTTTGAGACGTATCAGACATACTGTTGAGGTTATTGATACTGCTGAAAATAGAGGGATGATTAATAAAGTCTCTTATATGGTTACAGTAGAGGAAGTCTAATGTATTTGAATACAATCAAACCTGCTGAAGGTTCGAAAAAAGATCGTAAAAGAGTTGGCCGTGGTATTGGGTCTACTCTAGGTAAAACTTGTGGCCGTGGTCATAAAGGCCAGAAATCTCGTAGTGGTGGCTTCCATAAAGTCGGTTTTGAAGGCGGTCAGATGCCTTTGCAGCGCCGTTTGCCTAAAGTTGGTTTTACTGCTAGAAAATCCAAATTTACTTCTGAAGTAAGGCTTAATGAAATTGCAAAATTAAGTTTAGATGTAATTACATTGGATGATCTAATCAAAGCTAATGTTGTTCCGGCTTTTACCAGAGTAGTAAAAGTAATAAAATCTGGTGAAATTTCATCTGCCGTTACTTTGAAAGGCTTGAAAGTAACTGTTGGTGCTAAGGCTTTAATTGAGGCTGCTGGCGGAACCATAGAGGACTAATTGTGAGTAGATCAAGCACGCAAATGAAAGAGCAACTGGGGAATACTTCTGAGTTGTTTTCAAGATTAATGTTCGTTCTAGGTGCTTTTTTTGTTTACAGAGTTGGGGCTCATATACCTGTGCCAGGTATTGATCCCCAAGCTTTAGCTTTAATGTTTAAGCAGCAAGAAGGTTCTATATTGGATATGTTTAACATGTTCTCTGGTGGAGCATTGAAAAGATTGAGTCTTTTTGCTCTTGGAATTATGCCGTACATTTCTGCCTCTATTATTATGCAGTTAATGACAATCGTAATCCCAGCATTGGAGCAAGTTAAAAAAGAAGGCGAGTCTGGTAGGCGCAAAATTTCACAGTACACAAGATATGGTACTGTCTTTTTGGCTACATTCCAGGCTGTCGGAGTATCTATAGCGTTACAAAATCAAACTGCAGGTGGTTTGCCTGTAGTTATTAGTCCTGGGATCCAATTTATAGTTATCACTGCTATAACTTTAGTAACAGGTACTGTCTTTCTTATGTGGTTGGGTGAACAAATTACTGAGAGAGGTCTCGGTAATGGGATTTCATTAATCATTTTTGCTGGTATCGTAGCTGGCTTGCCTTCTGCTATTGGTGGCACGCTTGAGTTGGCTCGTACTGGTGAGTTGAATGGCGCATTTATTGTGCTGTTGTTTTTGTTAAGTATTGCTGTTACAGCGCTCGTGGTTTTTGTTGAGCGTGGTCAGCGGCGCATCGTTATTAACTATCCGAAGCGTCAGCAAGGAAAGAGAATGTATGCTGGTCAAAGTAGCTTTTTGCCGCTTAAGTTGAATATGGCCGGAGTTATTCCGCCTATTTTTGCTTCTAGTATTATTTTATTTCCTGCTACTATTGCTGGATGGTTTGGTGATGCTGAAGGGTTTTCTTGGTTGAAGGGTATATCTACCACTTTGTCGCCAGGTCAGCCTTTATATGTGATGTTGTATACTGTTGCAATTGTGTTCTTTTGTTTTTTCTACACTGCATTAGTATTTAATTCAAAAGAAACAGCTGAAAATTTAAAGAAGTCGGGTGCATTTTTGCCAGGAATCAGACCTGGAGAGCAAACTGCCGCTTATATTGATAAAGTTATGACGCGTTTAACGTTGATTGGCGCTTTTTATATTACAGCTGTTTGTTTGTTGCCAGAGTTCTTAATTGTTTACTGGAATGTGCCTTTTTATTTTGGTGGAACATCTCTACTTATTATTGTTGTGGTAGTTATGGATTTTGTATCGCAAATGCAAACTCATCTAATGTCGCAGAAATATGAAGGGTTGATGGATAAAGCAAATTTAAAGAAAAATAAATAAATTAGAAATTTAAGGGGTAAGCTGTGAAAGTACGGGCTTCTGTAAAGAAAATATGTCGTAACTGTAAGGTTGTTAAAAGATCTGGGGTTATCAGGGTTATTTGTAAAGATGGACGTCATAAACAGCGTCAAGGGTAATTTTTATTGCTTTGAAAGGTTTAGGTGTTATAATTGATCGCTTAACTTTCGAGTAACGTATGGGGAGTAACTAGATGGCACGAATTGCCGGAATTAATGTACCAGATCATAAGCATGCAGAGATCGCTTTAACTGCAGTTTATGGCATAGGTAAACCAACTGCAATTAATATCTGTAAAGAAGTTGGTATAGAACGGACAATTAAAATTAAAGAGTTGAGCGAAGAGCAGTTAGATGCTATTCGTGATGCAATTGGAAAGATTGTTGTTGAAGGTGATCTACGACGCGAAGTGTCAATGAACATTAAGCGCTTAATGGACCTTGGTTGCTATCGTGGTATTCGCCATAGACGTGGACTACCATTGCGCGGTCAGAGAACGAGAACAAATGCTCGTACTAGAAAAGGACCTCGTAAACCTATTAGAAAATAATAAGTAGAGTTAATAAAAATGGCTAGTTCAAATCGTACTACAAAGAAAAAAATAAAAAAAGAAGTTGCTGATGGTATCGCACATATCCATGCAACTTTCAATAATACAATAGTAACAATTACTGATCGAAAAGGAAATGCTCTATCTTGGGCTACTTCTGGCGGTTCTGGTTTTAGAGGCTCAAGAAAAAGTACGCCTTTTGCAGCTCAAGTAGCGGCAGAGCGTGCAGGTAAAGTGGCTCAAGAATACGGAATGAAAAACTTAGATGTTATGATCAAGGGGCCTGGCCCCGGTCGTGAATCTGCAGTAAGATCATTTAATAACCTAGGGTTCAAAATTGGCAATATCGTTGATGTTACGCCTATCCCCCATAATGGTTGTCGTCCGCCTAAGAAACGTAGGGTATAGATAGGAGTATAAAATGGCAAGATATTTAGGACCAACTTGTAAGTTAAGTCGTCGTGAAGGTACTGATCTTTTTCTGAAAAGTAGAGGAAAGTCTCTAGACGGTAAATGTAAGCTGGATCAGCGACCTGGTCAGCATGGAACTAAGAGAGCTCGTGACTCTAATTATGCTTCACAGCTAAGAGCTAAGCAGCGTATTAGACGTATTTACGGCGTGCTTGAAAAACAGTTTAGAAATTATTATAAGACAGCAGAATTGCAAAAAGGAGCGACAGGTTTGAATCTGTTAAACCTTTTAGAGTCTAGATTGGATAATGTTGTTTATAGAATGGGTTTCGCTGCTACAAGAGCGGAAGCAAGACAACTGGTTAGTCATAAGTCCATTTTAGTAAATGATTGCATTTTGAATATTCCTTCTGCGCAGGTGAATGTTGGTGATAAGATTTCTGTAAGAGAGAAATCTAAGAAGCAAGTTCGTATTATTGATTCGCTTACAGTTGCTGATCAATATGGTTTCCCAGCATGGCTAGAAGTAAATCCTAAGGAATTTACTGGTTCTTTTAATTCTTTACCGGATCGCGCTGATTTAGGTTCTGATATTAATGAGCAGCTAGTAGTAGAGTTGTATTCTAAATAAAAATTTGGGGTTTTAAATGCATAGTGCTGTTACTGGTTTATTAAAGCCTCAACTTGTTGAGGTTGTTAGTAAATCACCAAATCATTCAAGAATTGTTATTGAGCCATTAGAGCGTGGTTTTGGGCATTCTCTCGGGAATGCGTTGAGAAGAGTTTTGCTATCTTCTATTCCTGGCTGTGCTGTTGTTAGTGCTGAAATAGATAGTGCGGAACATGAATATTCTGTAATTGATGGTGTTCAAGAAGATGTTATTGATATCTTGTTGAACTTAAAGCAGCTTGCTGTTGTTCTGCATTCAGGAAATGAAGTTACGCTAAGTTTAAGTAAAAGTGGCTCAGGCCCTGTTACTGCTGCTGATATTCAGTTACCGCATGATGTTGAAATTATTAATCCTGATTTAGTTATTGCCAATTTAACTGAAGAAGGTGCTTTGTCTATGAAGATTAATATTCAGCGCGGTAGAGGCTATGAGCCTTCTAATGCACGTACTGAAGGATTAGGTGTTGGTGTTGTTGGAGCTTTGCAAGTTGATGCTTCTTACACGCCTATTAATAAGGTTGCTTATAAAGTAGAGTCGACTCGTGTTGAGCAGCGTACTAATCTCGATAAACTTATTATTGAATTAGAAACTAATGGTACTGTCGACCCTGAATCTACTATAAAGTTAGCTGCGACAATTTTACATGATCAATTATCTGTGTTTGTTGACTTTGAAAAAGTTAATGATCAAGTAGATGAGGTGATTGTTGAGCATGTAGAGCATGTAGATCCAACTCTTCTACGTCCCGTAGATGATTTGGAGCTTACAGTTCGATCCGCTAACTGTCTTAAAGCGGAAAATATATATTACATTGGTGATCTTATTCAACGAACTGAGTTTGAGTTGTTGAAAACACCTAATCTAGGTAGAAAGTCGTTAACTGAGATAAAAGATGTGTTAGCTCTGAAAGGACTTTCTTTGGGAATGCGTCTAGAGAATTGGCCACCTGAAAATTTAGCTGAGCAATCTCAAGCGATTTTATAAAATAAAAGGTTTATTTGTATGAGACATCGTAAGTCTGGTAGACAATTAAATAGAAATAGCAGTCATAGAAAAGCTATGTTTAGTAATATGACTACTTCTTTATTTAAAGAAGAATTAATTAGAACTACTTTACCTAAAGCAAAAGAATTACGTTCAATTGCTGAGCCACTTATTACTTTATCTAAAAACGATTCTGTTGCTAATCGTCGTTTAGCTTTTGCTAAGCTAAGAGATCGTGATATGGTTACTAAGTTATTCAATGAGCTTGGCCCTCGTTACCAAGCCCGTCCTGGTGGCTATTTACGTATCATGAAATGCGGATTCCGTACTGGTGATAAAGCACCTATGGCCTATGTTGAGTTAGTAGGTCGTCCTGAATTGGATGCAACTGAAGGTTAGTAATTCTTAGGTTATAAAGTTAAAAAAACCAGCTTCGGCTGGTTTTTTTATGCCTGTCGTGTTTTGCTTGCTAATTGTGGAATTGAGAGTTTATTTTGTATATTAAATCAGATAAATTTGGTCGTTTAGAGGCATAATAAAGGTACAATATAGCTCAACAAATTTTATTTGGGTAATGTAGTGACACAGCGAATTATTAAAATTGCAACTCGACAAAGTGCTTTAGCCTTATGGCAAGCTGAATACGTTGCAACAAGACTAAAACAAGCTTATCCGGGCATTCAAACTGAATTAGTAAAAATGCTAACTAAAGGCGATAAAATTTTAGATGCGCCACTAGCAAAGATTGGCGGTAAAGGTCTCTTTGTTAAAGAACTAGAGCAAGGTATGCTAGAAGGTACCGCCGATATTGCCGTTCATTCTATGAAGGATGTGCCGATGGAGTTTCCTGAGGGCTTGCACTTGTCGGTTATTTTGCCGCGAGAGGACCCTTCTGATGCCTTTGTATCTAATAAATACCGTAGTCTCCAAGATTTGCCTGCTAATGCAAAGATAGGTACTTCTAGCTTACGTAGGCAATGCCAAATATCTACACGCTTTCCTGGTACACAAATTTTATCTTTACGGGGTAATGTAAATACCCGCTTAGCTAAGCTTGATGCCGGTGACTATGATGCTATTATTCTCGCCTCTGCTGGATTGATACGCTTAGGTTTTGCTGATAGGATTGTAGAAAAACTTGACACTTCCCTTAGTTTGCCAGCTGTTGGGCAGGGTGCTATCGGTATAGAGTGTCGTGTAGATGATATTGAGATAAATCAATTGCTTGCTGCCTTGCAGGATGAAGATTGTCGTATTACTGTTAGTGCTGAGCGCGCAATGAATAATCGTCTAAATGGTGGCTGTCAGGTGCCTATTGCTGGTTTTGCTGAATTACAGGGTGATCAGTTATTTATGCGTGGTTTGGTCGGTAAGCCGGATGGTACTCTTATCTATAGGGCTGAGAAAACTGGCCCTGTATCTGAAGCTGAAGCGATAGGGCATGCAGTGGCGGATGAGCTGCTTGCAAGTGGAGCAGGTGAGATTTTGCGCGCATTGTATGTTTAAGTCTCTTGATATTTTATATTGCTAGTTGTTTCTAATGGGTAAACGAATATTGGTCACTAGGCCTCATCATCAAAGCGCTAATTTATGTAGCCTTATAGAGCAGAAGGGCTGGCAGGCGGTAAAATTTCCAGTTATTGAGATTCGAAGTAAGACTTTATCTGATAAGGATCGTTTGTGCTTGCAGCATATTGAACAATATCAATATGTATTTTTTGTTAGTGTTAATGCAGTTAATTTTGCATATGAAATATTAAATTATGATTTTGGGCGCTTAAAACAAGTAAAGTGCGTTGCTGTAGGCTTGGCTACTTATAATCAGTTAGCGCAGTATGCTATGAATAATATACTATTACCTGAAGCAGAGTTTAATTCTGAAGGTATTCTGAGCATTCCTGAGTTGCAAGATCTAGGTGGTCAGTCTTGTTTAATTATTCGCGGCGCAGAGGGGCGTGAATTATTAGCAAATACTTTGCATGCAAGAGGTGCTTCTGTGGACTATATGGATGTTTACATTAGAGCCCCTGTTTTTCATTCTATCGAGTCTGTTAATCTAGCTTTAGATGATGGCAATTTGGATGCTGTTTTCATTTATAGTGTCGAAGCTTTGCATAATCTTGTGGCCCTTGCTGTTAAGGTTAAGAAAGTAAATAACTTATTGTTAATTCCATTGGTTGTAATTAGCCGGCGAGTCTATGCTATGGCCAAAGACCTTGGCTTTACGAAAATTGTTGTTGCTAATAAAGCTACTGATGTGGCAATGATAAATGCATTAAATAATGGGGAAAATTGTGGCGGAAGTAACTGAAAATATAAATCAGCAAGAAGCATTACCTGAACCTAAGGTTAAAAAATCTAGGAATGGAGCTTGGTTCGGTGTGGTTATTTTATTAATTGTCATTGGTCTTGCCGGCGCTGGATTCCTTTTATTGCAGCAGTTGCGTGATAAACAGCAAGATTTGGGGGGTGAACTTAGTAAAGATAGTCAGCAGGTGCTGGAGCTGACTAAGCAGATTTCGGGGTATCAAAATCAGTTAGTTGCTATTCAAAATCAATTGACTAGTTTAAGTTCTGAAGTGGGTAGTAAGGAGTCTAATTTTGAGGCTAAGTTAAATGAACTTAGCGCCTTACATACAGAACGTTTAGAGAATACCTCAGGCCGTATAAATGAATCTATATTACGTATTCAAAGACAATTAGGTAAAACCCGTGGTGATTGGTTGGTAGCCGATGCAGAATATTTGCTAAGTGTCGCTAATCGTCGTTTGCATTTAATGGGGGATGTAGGCACTACTATTGAGGCATTAATAGCTGCCGACCAACGTTTGCGTGAAAGTGGTGATACCGCAGGTTTTAAAGTGCGTGGACAGATTGCTAAAGAAATTGCTGCCGTCCAAAAGGTGCAGTTGGCTGATGTAGTGGGCATTTATTCTACTTTAGAAATGTTAGAAGAAGATGTTGCTAAGCTTAATGTGTTTCTTCCTTATGCGGGAAAAGGTTTATCTAGGGATGATAGTGCAGCTAAAGTTCAGCCTTTAGCTGAAAATGATATTAGTGCTAAGCTAGATAATGCGCTGGTTGCTATCGAAGGAATTGTTACAATTAGACGCTTAGATAACCCAGTAACGTCAATTATCACTCCTGAACAAAAAGACTTCATTGTTGAGCAACTTAGAACTAAGCTTGTTATTGTTAAATTAGCTTTAGTGCAGCAGGATGATGCCTTATATCAAGCGAGCATTAAAGATGTTCTGCAATGGCTGCAGAGTAATTTCACAAAAAATACAGCTTATAAGCAATTTGTACTTGAATTGGAGCGATTGAAAGCTATCCAGATTCGGAGTAATTTTCCAGACATCAGTCAGTCACTTAAAATGCTGAGAAATATTGCTAAATTAAGATTGGAAACTGACAAAGCATTGCAACAGCCTGATGCACAAGCTGAATAATAAGAGGTTGGCTAAGTGAAGAATATATTGTTTTTTCTAGGGGCGTTGATATCTGCGCTAGTTTTTGCCTTTCTTGTTCATGAATGGTTGGTTCAGTATGATGATCCCGGCTATGTATTAATAGGTGTTGGCCATTGGGCCTTGGAGACATCTTTAGTTGTTTTTGTCGTGGCTTTAATTATTGGATTTTTTATTTTTTATGTCTTTTTTAGATGGCTGGGCTGGTTGATTCGACTTCCTGGTAAAATCAGAATGCGTGGTAAGTCGGTTAAGTTTAATCGTTCCCAAGATGCCTTAATCTCTGGTTTAGTTGATTCGGCAGAGGGCAATTGGGAGCGGGCAGAAAAAACCTTAATTAGGCATGCTTCAAATAGTGGCGCTCCTTTAATCCATTATTTAACAGCAGCACGTGCTGCTCATTCTCGTGGTGCAATGGAGAAGCGTGATGAATATTTAACTCGAGCAACGAAAGATGCCCCTGGATCTGAGATTGCTGTTGGTTTAACTCGAGCGGAATTACATCTATCACAAAAACAATTTGCTCAGGCATTAGAGACGTTGACAAAATTACATACCTTAGACTCTTCTCATGCTAGTGTTTTGAAAATGTTGCATCAAACTTATCAACACTTAGGTGATTGGCAGGCGATTCGTAAGTTATTGCCAGCCTTCCATGAAAATAAAGTTTTTATGGAGGCGGAGATTAAATTGTTGGAAGTCGAGACTTTCAGTTTTTTATTGAAAGAAGCTGCCGAAACGGCTAATGCTAAGGAAATACAGGCGCTTTGGGATAGTATTCCGGCTTATGTTCAAGCTATGCCAGGTATCCCTGCTATTTATTTTGCTGCAATGATTGATGCCGGTGCTGGCGCCAAAATTGAGAAAGATCTAGTTCGTGCTTTAAATGATAAGTGGGATATGACTTTATTATCCTTATTTGGTAGTGTGCAATCTATCGATTTTCGGGCACAGTTAGAAATGGCTGAGAAGTGGTTGTTGGAGCATGGCAATGACCCTATTTTATTGCGTGTATTGGGAAAAATTGCCATTAAATGTAATTTTTCGGATAAGGCTAGAAAATATTTAGCTAAAAGTATCGGTGTTGAACCTACAGTTGAAGCTTATAGGGTATTGGGGAATTATCTATTAGAAGAGGGTGATCAAGAGCGCGCGAGTGAATGTTTCAAGCTCGGGCTAGAGCTTGCTTCTAGCGAAGTTATAAAAAGCGTAAATACATTACGCTAAGGTATTTCTTATCCTAGTTTGGATAGGAATAACCTTTATTTCACCGTCGCAATAATAGTTGCCCGTGTTGGTGCTGGGTGACCTTCAATTGTAAGATTTGGATTGTTAGGGTCTAAAAAATCTTGAAGTGAATTGAATGTCATCCATGGTGTCGAGCGTTGCTCTTTCCTGCTGGTCTGATTTATATCAACAACGCGTATGTCAATAAATCCACAGCGTTTCATCCAGCTTACTAAGGTTGCGCAACTCGGTAAGAACCAAACATTGCGCATTCGCGCATAACGGTCTTCAGGCACTAATACCTCTCCTTTCTCTCCTTCAATGACCAGCGTTTCTAATATTAACTCGCCACCACTGCGTAAGCGATTGCGCAAGTCCATTAAATGGTCAATAGGTGAGCGACGGTGATACAGAACGCCCATAGAAAATACGCTATCGAAAATACTGGTTTTTTCTGGAATCTCTTCTAGGGTTAAAGGTAAAACATAGATAGGTATTTCCGAGCCATACAGGCGGCGTATTGCTTGAAACTGTAAAACATGCAATTGTACTGGATCAACGCCAACTACCATTCTTGCCCCGGCACCTAACATTCGCCAGCAATGATAACCATTGCCACAGCCCACATCTAAAACTAGTCGGTTGTTTAATGGGCTAATATGATCTTTAATGCGCTCCCACTTCCAGTCTGAGCGCCATTCTGTATCAAGATGCAAACCAAATAAATCATAAGGCCCTTTACGCCAAGGAAACAAATTTTTTAATCCCTGTTCCATTTGTATTTTTTCTGCACTTGGTAATTGCTCGGCTTGGCCTATGCAAAAACCTTCCTTATCTAATTTAACGCTATGATTTTTTGGTATAGGTAACTGCTCAACGGCGGCATTCCACTTGGAAAAATTGCCATGCGCTTCAGGATTAAGTGCCTGATGAATTTGTTCAGGTAATAGCGCGGCCCAATGCTCAGCGTTGGCTTCAATAAGTGTGTCGTATAAGGGTTGATAGTCAATCATTTCAAGGCGATCATAGAAGCAAAATTAAAATATTGGAACCAGACTTCAGCATTATTAAAGCCTGAGTTGAGTAAACGGTTTTTATGTTGGGCGAAGGTCTCAGGAATCAGTACATTCTCGATTGATGCGCGTTTTTGGCTAATTTCCATATCACTATAGCCGTTAGCCTTTTTAAAGGTATGATGCATTTCTGTTTGCAGTTCTTGTTGTCTTGGGTCAGTAAACATCAGCTTTTCTGACAAAATGAGTAAGCCACCGGGCTTTAATCCGGCATATATTTTTTTTATAAAGGCATCTCTATCGGCGATGGGTATAAACTGTAAAGTGAAATTCAGCACGACAATAGAAGCATTGCTAATGTCCATTTCTTGGATGTCGCGACAAATAAGCTCAACGGGAATGGTCGCGGTATCTCGATCTATGATTTTCTGACAACGGGTCAGCATGGCAGATGAGTTGTCTACAGCAATAATAGAGCAATTTTTTGCGCTGATTTTATGGCGCATAGACAGCGTTGCCGCGCCCAGCGAACAACCTAAATCGTAACAAATGCTATCATCTTGAGCAAAGCGACTAGCCAGCAAGCCTATGGCCGATATAATAGCACTGTAACCAGGAACGGAACGTTGTATCATGTCGGGGAAAACATCGACTACGCTGTTATCGAATTTAAAACAGCCAACATCGCCAAGTGGGCTTGCGTATAAAGTATCTTTTTGTGAGTTCATTTGGGTAAGTATAAAAATAGATGGCTAATTTTACTTAAAATTAGCTTACTTGTACGTAGAAATACTGAATTAACCTTTCTTTTTAAGGAGACGAGACGGTGTCAGAAATAAGTGGTATTGAAATAGAACGGGTCAAAGCCTTTTTATTGGGCTTGCAGGATAGTATTTGCGCAGGACTGCAAAATGAAGATGGCGGTGCCGTTTTTGTTGAAGATTCATGGGATAGGGTCGAAGGTGGCGGTGGCCGTTCACGAGTATTAACTAATGGCACGGTTTTTGAACAAGCGGGAGTTAATTTCTCGCATGTTTTTGGGCATAAACTACCCCCGTCTGCAACAGCTAAAAGGCCTGAGTTAGAGGGGCGTGACTTTCAAGCAATGGGCGTTTCCTTGGTTATTCACGCTAATAACCCTTATGTACCTACATCGCATGCTAATGTACGATTTTTTATTGCCGAAAAAGCAGGCGAAAAGCCGATCTGGTGGTTTGGAGGAGGCTTTGATTTAACGCCTTTTTATCCCTTTAAAGAAGATGTTATTAGCTGGCACCAAGTATCCAAAGCAGCCTGTGATCCTTTTGGTAAGGATGTTTATGCAAAATACAAAAAATGGTGTGATGAATATTTTTATTTAAAGCATAGAGATGAAACCCGTGGTGTTGGCGGTTTGTTTTTTGATGATTTAAATGAGTGGGGCTTTGAAAAAAGCTTTGCTTTTATGCAAAGCGTCGGTGAGCATTATTTGTCCGCCTATTTGCCGATTGTCAATAAACGTAAAGCGCTCGCATTTGGTGAGCGCGAGCGTGACTTTCAGCTTTATCGTCGTGGTCGTTATGTAGAATTTAATTTGGTATTTGACCGTGGGACTTTATTTGGCTTGCAAACAGGCGGACGTACTGAATCTATTTTAATGTCTATGCCGCCCGTTGTGCATTGGAAGTATAACTGGCATCCAGAGCTGGGAAGTGCTGAGGCCGTTTTGTATGATGATTATTTGCAGCCGCATGATTGGTTGACTAACTAATACTGCGAACACGTGGAGTGGAAATAGCCACTCCCCTGATAAGCTAAAGATTATTTTTTTCTTCTAGCTTGGTAATAACCGTATCTAATGAACCGTTATCTTTCATCATTTGACTAAACGTGTCGCGGTTACTAATGATTAGGCTGATGCCTTCTATTTTAAGGTCATAAATTAGCCATTCATTATTGCGTTGCACCATGGAATAATCAATTTTAGCCTCAGGTTTGCCAGCTTGATGCACGGTTGTTTTTACGGTGACAGATTTATCGTCGGCAGCGACTGTTAACGGCAAATACTCAATACGCCAATTTTGGAACTGTTCACTGAAGGTCGCAGAGTAAGTGTTGATTAACAAGTTTTTGAATGCGGCAATAAATTGTACTTTTTGTTCTTTACTTGCGGTGCGCCAGTATTTGCCTAGGACCAATGCTGACATGCGCACAGTATCAATGTGTGGGAATATTTCTTGCTCTACAAAATTGCGAATTTCAGCTTTATTTTTGGCAAAATCAGAGTTTTGTAACTTTTCTTTTAGTGCGTTCGAAGTGTTTTCAATAATTAACTGTGGTGCCTGTAAATTATTAGTCGTAGCAGCTGTAAGTGGGATGCTAAATAAACAAAAAGCAAGCAATAGAAATCGGCTAAATAGTTGAATAGTCATGATTAGAGTCATTTAGTAAAGGAATTAATTTTCTGTACAATGCAAGTTTGTCGTGCTTATCAAATAAATAAGCCAAACATTAACTTATTATAAATAAACGTTATGAATAATAGTATTAATTTCCCTAAAATACGTATGCGCCGTATGCGTGCACATGATTTTTCTAGACGCTTAATGTCGGAAAACCAACTAAGTTGCGCTGATTTAATCTATCCGTTATTTGTTATTGAAGGGCAAAATAAGCGCGAGTCTGTTGCTTCTATGCCAGGGGTGGAGCGCTTATCTATTGATTTATTAGTCCAAGAGGCGCAAGTAAGTTATGCGCTAGGAATTCCTATGGTTGCTCTGTTTCCTGTTACGCCTGAGATTGCTAAGTCGGATGATGCAGCCGAAGCTTATAATCCTGAGGGCTTAGCGCAGCGAGCGGTACGAGCAATCAAAGCGGCATGTCCTGAATTGGGTGTAATGACCGATGTCGCTTTAGATCCATTTACTTCACATGGACAAGATGGCTTAATTAATAGGAACGGCTATGTGATTAATGATGAAACAGTCGAGGTTTTAGTTAAACAAGCGGTATCGCACGCGCAAGCCGGTGCTGATGTTGTCGCTCCGTCAGACATGATGGATGGCCGCATTGGTAAAATTCGGCAAGCATTAGAAGAGGCAGGCTATGTAAATACTTTGATCTTAGCGTATTCTGCTAAATATGCCTCTAGCTTTTATGGGCCTTTTAGGGACGCGGTTGGCTCTGCCAGTAATTTAGGTCAAGGTAATAAATACAGTTACCAAATGGATCCGGCAAATTCAGATGAAGCTTTACGTGAAGTGCAGCTTGATTTGCAAGAAGGCGCTGATATGGTCATGGTTAAACCCGGCATGCCTTATTTAGATATTATTCGCCGTGTCAAAGAGGCATTTGCTGTGCCTGTTTTTGCTTACCAAGTGAGTGGTGAGTATGCCATGCTCAAAGCGGCAAGTCAGAATGGCTGGTTAGATGAAAGGCAAGTAGTATTAGAGTCTTTATTGTCATTTAAGCGGGCTGGCAGCGATGCTATTTTAACTTATTATGCCAAGTCAGTAGCGCAATGGTTAAAGGAGCGCGACGAATGAGCCATAAAGATCAGTATGCTGTATTTGGCTCTCCGATAAAGCACAGCAAATCACCACGTATTCATCAATTTTTTGCCCAACAAACGCAGCAAGATTTAGAGTACCGTGCCGTATTAGTGCCGGCTGAGCAATTTGAACTGGCAGTCAATGATTTTTTTGCAAAAGGTGGACGTGGGCTTAATTGTACTGTGCCACTTAAAGAATTGGCTTGGGTATATGCGGATAAAAAAACCGAGCGAGCTGAATTAAGTAAGGCTGTGAATACCCTCGCTTTGCAAAAAGATGGTAGTGTCTTGGGCGATAATACCGATGGCCTAGGTTTAGTCGCTGATTTAAAAAAGAATAACGCGCTACAGCTCACGGCCAAGAAAATTCTTATTTTAGGAGCGGGCGGTGCGGCTCGTGGTATTATTGGGCCTATTCAAGATGAGTTACCTGAAGCTATTACGATTGCCAATCGTACCCTAGACAAAGCGTTGAATTTAGCGACTGAATTTGTACATAAAGGGCCGGTTGTCGCTTGTGGCTATGAGGATTTAATAGGCCTGTCGTTTGATTTAATTATTAACGCGACCTCTGCGAGTTTAAGTGATGATTTGCCGCCATTACCAGCCGGGCTGCTAAGGGATAATGCTTGCTGTTACGATTTGGCCTATGCTAATAAGCCAACAGCTTTTGTGCGTTGGGCACGCGCACAAGGCGCGCTTAAAAGCTTGGATGGTTTAGGTATGCTCGTTGAGCAAGCGGCCGAGGCTTTTTATCTTTGGCGTGGAGTGCGCCCTGAGAGTGCTGGGTTAATTCGGCTATTAGATGCTGAGAGAGCAAGTTAAGGCGTTGACTAATTGCTTGATTAAGGAGTGTTTATGGATATTACACGAGCGCGTTTAAAGTATTTCCACAGCGTTTTGTTGACTGCTAACTAAGCTGTAGATAGAAAAATTAGTCTAGTCTATAGATCGATGCGTAACATCAGTGAGGTAAGTTTGTGCTTAAAGTTCTTTAATATTAAGGGGATATTTGGATTGTGAGGGGTATAGGTGCATTTTATCAAAAGTTTTTATTTAAATAGCCTGGTTGCTTTAGCTTATTTTTTTGGTGGGGTTATTGGCTCTTTACTGGCTGTTGAACCCAGTAATTCTTCGCCAATTTGGCCAGCCTCAGGAATTGCCTTGGCTGTCATACTTATTTATGGCCGACAAATATTGCTGGGTCTGTTTGTTGGGATATTTTGTGCACAATTGTATATAAGTATCGATAGTATTTCTGGCGATACTATTTTACGTGTTTTGTTGCTTGCTTTTATTATGGCCGTTGCCTCATGTCTACAAGCAACGGCGGGTGCTATGTTAATTCGACATTTTGTTGGCAAGCAAGATATTCTACTGGATTTGTCTGAGGTTTTGCGCTTCTTTTTTTATGGTGCTTTACTGAGTTGTTTGATTGCTCCTACGATTTCTATCAGTGTCTTTTATTTGCAGGATATTTTGAGTGCTAGCGACTTCGTTTTTGCTTGGCTGACATGGTGGGTAGGCGATGTTATAGGGGTGTTTATTTTTACGCCTATCGTCTTGGCTTTTTTTGCTCAACCAGAGTCTGTTTGGCGTCCACGCAAAATTACCGTTGCTGCGCCATTGATTTTATTGTTGTCGCTCTTGGTTGTTGTGTTTTTTTATAGCCAACAGCAGGAACAAGATCGGATTAATAGTTTATTTGAGTATCGTGTTGAGCGTGTGCAACATGTCTTACAAGGTGAAATTAATCAACATAAAAATATCGCGGAAAATGTCGCAGATATTTTGCATGCCAACAAGGATGTTAGTGCAGATGAATTTCGCGTGCTGACTCAAGCCTATTTACGTCATCATCCTGATTTGATTGCGATTGAGTGGACGCCGCGTATTTTAGATAAACCTGACTTAGATGCTAATACATTACGATTTCAAATAAAATATGCAGAACCTTATGCGCCGAATGCAAAGGCAATAGGTTTTGATATTACCCAAAATGCGACTGCTTTAAAGACTATTAAGGATGTGATCAGTAGTGGACGTGCCTTATCTACAGGGTTAATTCATTTGATTCAAGATGGCGAGCATTACCGCGTCGCTTCTGTGATTTATGCGCCTGTTTATCAGAAGTATACGCCTACAGAGGTAGTAACCAATAAAGCGGATTATATCTTAGGTGTCGTTGCGGTGGTTTTTAGCATTGAAGATCAGCGTACCAGTGCTTTATCTGCTTTAGTGGATAATCAGTTACGCATTAAAATTACCAGTAATGATAATGAGGTGTTCTATAGTAATTTCGTTGATGATAGCAGTGCGCCTATTCCTTTTGTTTCCCTGCAAGCCGTTAGAAAGATGCAGGCAGCTGGAAATGATTGGCAAGTTGCTTACCGCCCCTCTGAAAAATTTTTCTCAAGTCAATTAAATTGGCATGTCTGGTGGACTTTGTTGGGTGGTTTGATGTTAACCAGTTTTGCTGGTGTTGGTTTGTTGGTTTTGACTGGTAGAACTGCGCATATAGCTGAACAAGTCGAACTTAAAACTCGAGATTTAAGTAATATCAATAGGCAGTTAAATAAAGAGGTCATATTGCGCCAGCAGTTAGAGTTGGAGCAGTTAGTACGTAATAGAGTTTTAGAGGGTTTAGCCAAAGGCGATGAGTTCGCAATAATTTTAGCTGAAATTGTTAAGGGCGCGGAAAAGCTAAACCCCGATAGTCGTTGTTCTATTTTGTTGCTCGATGAAAAGGGTAAGCGCTTAATGCATGGCGCAGCGAATAGTTTGCCTGCTTTTTATAATGAAGCTATTAATGGTTTGCTTATAGGTCCGAGCGTTGGCTCTTGTGGTGCTGCTGCGTATACTGGGCAACGAGTTATTGTCGAAGATATTATGACGCATCCTTATTGGGCGACTGTGAGGGAGCTGGCTCGGGCTGCTGGGGTATATGCTTGTTGGTCTGAACCGATTATTTCCTCTAAAGAAAAAGTATTGGGTACTTTTGGTATTTATTATCGAGAAAAAAAAGCACCAACACGGCAGGATTTAGACTTTATTAAGCGTATGGCGGATTTAACCGCTATTACAATAGAGCGTAAACACGCTGAAGATGAATTACGTATTGCCGCAACCACTTTTCAATCGCATGATGCGGTAGTGATTACTGATGCCGATGGCACAATAATCCGAGTTAATCAAGCCTATACCGATGTGACCGGTTACTCTGCAGCAGAAGTTTTAGGTAAGAATTCAAGAGTGTTAAACTCTGGGCGGCATAATAAAGCTTTTTTTGTCAACATGTTTAAGAGTTTGGCAGAAAAAGGTAAGTGGGAGGGGGAGCTCTGGAATCGGCGTAAAAATGGTGAGAGCTATCCAGAAAGAATAATTATTAGCGCTGTTTATGATGGTGATGAAATTACTCATTACGTGGGGATTTTTTCGGATATTAGCGAGAAAAAAGCCACTGAAAAAGAAATTCGGAGGCTTGCATTTTATGATTCATTGACCGGTTTATCTAATCGCAGGTTGTTCCTGGATCGATTAGAGCAGGCGATTATTAGTGCTAAGCGACATAATGATTTTGGTGCCGTTATCTATATGGATTTAGATCGCTTTAAATCGTTAAATGATACTCTGGGTCATCAGGTTGGTGATGAGTTGTTGGTTCAGGTGGCGCAGCGTATTGAGGCTGTTATCAGGGCAGAAGATACCGCGTGCCGATTAGGTGGAGATGAATTTGTTGTGCTGGTTTCCAGAGCTGATACGGAGTTGAATGAAGTGATTGAACAAGTTGCGTTTGTTGCTGAAAAGATACGCAAGGAGATTAATCGGCCTTTTGAGCTGTCTGGTAGTATGCAGTCATTTTCAACCAGTATTGGGGTTGCGGTTTTTCCTGATCAAGTAGATTTAGCTGAGGAGATTTTAGAGCAGGCGGATACGGCTATGTATCGCTCTAAGCAAATGGGGCGTAATGCAGTGAGCTTTTTTAGTGCGCAAATGCAGAACGAGCACAATAGAAAATCGAGTTTGGAACGCATGCTACATGCCGCTTTGGATGAGCTGCAATTTGTTATCTATTATCAGGGGCAAACCAACTCAGCAGGTGAAATATTAAGTGCTGAAGCCTTGTTGCGTTGGATTCATCCTGAACAAGGTATGGTTTCACCGGCTGAGTTTATTCCTGTGGCTGAAGAGAGCCACCTAATTGTAGAAATAGGTGGCTGGGTCTTGTGCGAAGTTTGTCGGCAAATTAAAGCGTGGCAGGATATGGGGCTTTATTTGGATCATGTGGCTGTTAATATTAGTCCGCGCCAGTTTAGGCAGGACGATTTTGTGCGGCAGGTAGAGGCGGCTATTGCTGGATCAGCGATTGAAGCTAAGTATTTGATGATTGAGATAACGGAAGGTATCGTTATTGAAGATATTCAGGCGACAATTGATAAGATGTTGCAGATACAAGCGATGGGTATTGCTATTTCTATTGATGATTTTGGTACGGGATATTCTTCCTTGGCTTACTTAAAAAAATTGCCGTTAAGTCAGTTGAAAATAGATCAAAGTTTTGTGCGCGATATTAATATAGATACCTCTGATGAAGTGATTGTTGAAGCTATTATTGCGCTTGCACATAAGCTGGATTTAGAGGTTATCGCTGAGGGGGTGGAAACTAAAGAGCAGTTGAATTTTTTACATGAGAAAGGATGCGACAAGTATCAGGGCTATTACTTTTATCGTCCTATGCCTGCTGAAGAGCTGTTCCTTAAAAGTGAGAGGCGTACACATAATATCTCTTAATCATTTTGTGCGAAAATCTGCTGTCTCATGAAATCAGTATGTCATTAAATTAGAGAGCAGCGGATTGAGCAGTGGAATGTTATACTAGGACTGATTTCTATGAAATGAGTTATTAAATAAAGTAGCAATATCTACGCTGTGAGTAGGCGAAGACGATTAAATTTAAGTGGTATATCCAATGTCAAAAAATATAACACGCCGCAGCTTTTTGCGCGGTGCAATGGGAGCAGCTGCAGTTGGCTGTTTACCAAAAACAATTTATGCGGGCGTCAGAAGGCCTGTTGTGTCAGTTAAAGATCTAAGTTTGTATCATTTACATACCGACGAAAAAATAGCGCTGAGTTATTTTGAAAATGGTGAGTATGTCACTGAAGCTTTACGCGATATCAGTTATTTGTTACGTGATTTTAGAACCGGGGATGTTATAGCGATGGATCCACGCCTGATTGATTTACTTTATGATTTAAAAGGTGCTTTAGGCACTGAGCGGCCTTTTCAGATTATTTCTGGTTATCGCTCGCCAAAAACAAATGCTTCTTTGCGTAAAAGTGGTAACGGGGTAGCTAAAAAAAGTTTTCATATGCAAGGTAAAGCCGTTGATATTCGTATCGAGGGCATTGATTCTAAAGTGATCCAATCTGCAGCAATGAGTCTAGGTCGCGGTGGGGTAGGTTATTATCTAAGCTCTAATTTTGTGCATATTGATACTGGCAGCGTTAGAAGTTGGTAGTAATATCCTCGCTTCTTGTTGCGAGTCTCTGGCTGCGCTCACTTATGGCTGTTTTTAAAGCCTTATCATGGTTATAAATGTCAGGGTAAAAAGAAACCTTCGATTGAGTAGCTAATGCCGTGCTATAAAAAATAAGCACAGGAATTTTTTGTTCTAAATTAACAATGCTAGGCGCATCAGAGTATATCGCTTCAGCTATTTTTTGCTCTGTCCAGCCAGGGTTATTGCGCAAAGCAAATAAGGCTAATGCACTAGGCTTTTCAACTCGGATGCAGCCATGGCTAAAGTCTCTTTTGCTGCGCCTGAATAATGATGTTCCTGGGGTGTCATGTAGGTAAATATTGTAGTTATTAGGAAACATAAACTTGATATGACCTAAGGCGTTTTTAGCTCCTGGGCGTTGGCGTAAATGCAGTTTTTTAGTATACAGTCGTTTTATATTTTCTGCAGTGCTAGGTAGTGGTATAGCTTGGTGCGAGAAGTTTGCAACGATTTCTAGGTCGTTACGCTCTAGGTAAGTTGGGTCATGCTCAAATAAAGGCAGGATTTCTTCTGTTAGAATGCTGTAAGGAATATTCCAGTAAGGTCTAAAGACCAAATAGCTCATATTGCCGGAGAAAATGGGCGTTTGTAACTTTAGTGTTTTATCTTCATCTTTGTTGGCGGCATAGGATTTTCCGACGATAACTTTCATGCTTAAGTTGTCGTTTTGTGCCTTGTCAGTGTGATAGGCCCATAATTGAAAAGCCGGAATATTTACTAGAATAAAGGGGCCGGGCTGCTGTTCAGGTAACCAGCGTAGGCGCTCCATAGATAATTCTATTTGCTCGATACGGTTTCTCAGCGGAGTATTTAATAGCTTGAGCGTTTGTTTGCCGATAACGCCATCATTGTCTAAGTTGTAATCTGCTTGTAAATTACGCACTTTAGTAACAATAGAACCGATATAAGTATTGTCTAGTTGACTGTATTGGTTTGTATCAGTGTCAATTTGAGGTGTCAGGCTTGTGCTGTTCAGTGCATTTAAATAATTTTGCAGTTTTCCAACTTGAGTAGACCAGTCCCCAGGTTGTAAAGCGCGTTCAAAATTGAAATGTACCGGTTCTTTGAGTTGCGCGTTTAAATAACGGTATTTTTTTAGAGCTATTTTAAGTTGTTGGTACGGGGGTAATTTTGGCTCCATATCTTGAGCAAGCGCAGATACTGACTCCGTCTTAATTGCTGTATAAATTCTGCTGGCAAAATCGACAGCAATTTTGGGTTTTAAGTAAAAACTTTGTTGCTGGGCAGGTATGCGGCCATCGTGTAAGTCATTTAAGTAGCGCAAAAAAGTAAGGCTAAGTGCGGTGTCAAAGGCTAAGAACTGAGGCAGTGAGGGCTTGCTTTGTTGTAGCGTGCGCCATTGTTGTTCTAGTTTAAGATGAGCATAATCTGCCGCAATAAGTCCTTGGCTGGGCGCATCTGCATAGAGATTTAGCAGTTGATTGATTGTCTTGACTGGATGTTCGACGCTAAACCAGAGCAGTTGGTAGGCATTTAGTTGATACAGTGACTGTAGTGTCTCTCGCTCTTTAGAGCTATAAGTATTGGCGAAGTAAGGATGGCTGTTTGCCTGCAGCAAAGATTGTGTGATTGCTGGTGCATGCTTGTTGTCCGCGTTCGCTGCGCCGATAGAGCATAAAAAGAGTGCCCACAGTAGCAGATTGCTTGCGTTAAACCTCGCTTTCTTCATCGTTGTCTTCATCTTTGTCGTGCCCTAAGTCTGAAATTTCTTTTAATCTAGAAATGACTTTAAAATTTAAGCTGTCCTCTGGATATTCACTATTACTGTCTTTGTTGCCTACGGTTTCACCGGTTAATAGCTCTAGCGCTTCATTGGCGCTGGATACCGTATAAATGGCAAACATATCCTGGGCAACGGCATCAATAATTTCTTGTTTGAGCATTAAGTTGCAGCTATTAGCTTTAGGGATAATGCAGCCTTGTTCACCAGTTAGCCCTCGGCCTTTGCAAAGATTGAAGAAGCCTTCGATTTTTTCATTGACCCCACCGATAGCTTGTACTTCGCCATGCTGGTTAATTGATCCAGTGACGGCAAAGCTTTGTTTGATCGGCGTTAGCGTTAGCGCAGAGATAAGGCAGCATAGTTCGGCAAGCGAGGCGCTATCGCCATCAATATGGCCGTAGGATTGTTCCATGGCTATGCTTGCTGAAATAGCCAGCGGGAATTCTTGAGCATAGCAGTTGCCTAAGTAGCCGGTTAGGATCATGACGCCTTTTGAGTGTATCGCCAGTCCTAGTTCAGCTTCTCGCTCAATATCGACGATGCCGCGTGAGCCAGGATAAACCGTGACAGTAATGCGCGATGGTGCGCCAAAGCTAGTGCCGCCGACCTCCAGTACCGTTAAGCCATTGATTTGACCTATTGCGGTATGGGAGGTATTAATAAGTATGGTGCCATTGAGCATTTCCTCTAAAATGCTTTGTGCGAGTCTGCTATGGCGATATTCGCGAGCTGCTAAGGCTTGTTCTATATGTGTTTTTTCGAGTTTTTCGGCAGTGCATAGAAAATTTGCTTCACTTATAATTTCTAGGGCATCGTTAATGTGGGCCGATAAACGATTCTGGTGTTCAGCAAGGCGACAGCTATGTTCCATTAAGCTAGTAATAGCCGAATTTGTTAACGGTTTTGCGCCAGAGTCATGTGCTTGTTGTCTCATTAATTGAGCAAAATTTTGCATATTAACTGGCGTGCGTGGGATGTCGTAATCGAAGTCCGCGAGGATGCGAAACATTTCATTAAATTCGTCATCTAAATCTTGTAATAGATAGTAGATGTCGCGCGAGCCAATCAGAATGATTTTAATATTCAGAGGAATCACTTCAGGCTTTAAAGTGACGGTATTAATGCCTAATTCTGAGAAAGGTGATTCAATTTCAATGCAGCCTGCTTTTAATGCGCGCTTCAGTCCTTCCCAGACCGGTGGGTAGGTCAGTAGTTTATCGGCATCAAGAATTAAATAGCCGCCATTTGCCTTGTGTAAGGAGCCGGGACGGATAAGTTGATAATTGGTCGTGAGTGCACCTTGATCGCTGCTGTATTCAATGCGTCCGAAAAGATTTTGAAAGGTTGGGTTGGGCTCATAAATGACCGGTGCGCCGGTTTTTTCTTTGTACTCAATTAGTACGTTGGGTTGATATTGGTTTTTTAATAATTGTCTTTTAGTGCTGTCGCTAATATCTTCTAGGGTTCGTGTGGGGACAAAAAGATCTTTAATGGTCTCGCTTAGGTCTTTTTTGATTTCACTGAGATAGGTGATGACATTGTCAATATTTTGGTAGCGCTCTGTTAGTTCTTTAAATAACGGGGATATGGCCATACGGATGGTGGCATTATCTAGTTGGCGGTTTTTATGAACTAAGGCGCGGCGCCATTGTGGAAGTTCAATTAAAGCATCGGCTAAGGCGTCTTCTAAAAGCTCTGTTTCTTTATGGAAAGTTTCGCGTTCGTCTTGTGCTAGTTGGTTGAATTGTTCTTCATCTAGAACTTTTTGTTCGCGTATGGGGGCGAAGTTAATTGAATCGGTATCGCGGAATAGGGCGATATTTTTTTCTTTGGCGGCCTTTTCTATGACATCAAGCACACTGTTGTAGCGTTGAGTGAAGTTACGCTCGATAGCGGTTCTTTTTTGTTGATAGCTAGGGCTTTCAAAGGCAGCGGGAAAAGTGGCGATTAAATTATCAATTAAGGTCGAGATGTCTTTGCAAAATATTTGCGCTTGCCCAGCGGGAAGTTCAATGGCTACTGGTTCTCGGTTGTTTTCAAAATTCTCCACATAGGCGTAAGACGGTGGGGTGTCCTGTTTTTGTGATAGGGGAGTGAGATGATTGGTGATCATCGATAAGCGTCCTGTACCTGGTTCGCCCATGACGTAAATGTTATAGCCTGGATTTTGCATGGCTACACCAAAACTTAATGCTGACTGTGCACGTTCTTGGCCTAGAATATTCTCAGTCCGAGAGTCTTTGAGGTTAATTGGCGCATTGTAATCGCTTGGGGTAACTTGAAATTTGAGTGCTGCTGCTGGAAGTTTTAACGAGTCGCTCATATCCTAAGGGGCAATGAAGTGAAGGGGGTTAATTGGGGTTGCCTGCGATTGTGTTGCTAGGTCATGATTGTTTGTGCGGCCGGGTAGCTAGGCTGTTGAGGTTGCTCAGCCCAGCATTTATTGATACTTAATAATTGCGTTGTACGGAAAAACGCGCGAGTAATTCTAATGCGTTTTTGTATTCGGAAGCTGGTAAGGCGCTTATTGCATCTATAGCTTTTTGAGCTTCTTCCTCTGCCCGTAGTTCTGTGTAGCTAATTGCATTCGTTGCTTTTACTATTTCATAGACCGCATTAAATGCGTCGCGACTGCCTGTTTTGATGGCTTCTATCACTACATTAGCTTGTTCTTCAGTGCCTTTTTCTATCGCATAAATTAGTGGTAAGGTCGGTTTGCCTTCGGCTAGGTCATCGCCAAGATTTTTGCCTAGTTCATCTTTACTCGACGTGTAATCAAGGGCGTCATCGATTAATTGAAAGGCCATGCCAAGATGCTGTCCATAATCAGCTAGATTTTTTTCAATTTCTGGCGTAGCGCCGGAAATGACTGCGCCTAATCGTGTGGCCGCACTGAATAGAATTGCCGTTTTACGCGAAATGACCTCAAGGTATTTTTCTTCAGTTGTTGCTGGGTTGTTGCAGTTTAATAATTGCAGTACTTCGCCTTCGGCAATGGCAGTTGTGGTTTTTGATAAAATTTCCATAACACGCATATTATTGGTGCGTACCATCATTTCAAAAGCGCTGGAGTAGAGGTAATCTCCCACTAAAACGCTTGCTGCATTGCCCCATACTGCATTGGCTGACTCTTTGCCGCGCCGCAGATCTGATTCATCGACGACATCATCATGCAGTAAGGTTGCGGTGTGGATAAATTCAATAACGGCGGCAAGCAATAAATGCTTGTCCTCATTATAGTTGAGTGCTTTTGCTGTTAATAAAAGGAGCATTGGGCGCAGGCGCTTGCCACCGCTATTGATGATATAGTGACCTAGTTGATTGATTAGTATTACGTCAGAGCTTAGCTCTTCTAATATTAACTGATCAATTGCTTGGGCTTCGCTTTCTGTTAAGCTTTGAATCGATGCAAAATCAATAGGTTCGTGTGCTTTATGGTCAGTGTTTCTCGAAGCTGTCATTGACTCGTACTTTATTATAATTAATGATGGGATAGTAAAAACTTGTAAAAAATGCGCCGTAAGCAGATTATTTAGCAGGCTATATTAACAGAACATAGAATTTAAAAATACAACTCTGGTGATATTTGTTTAATTGTGTTAATTTATGCCGAGTTATTCATTGCGTTTATTTGTGAGTTGACGGCAATGAGTTTTATAAATATAATATTCTGTTCACTTTTAATAGAATTTTGCTTGATGGAGCTGATGCACATGTATGCGGTAATTCAAACTGGCGGTAAACAATACCGTGTTGAAGAAGGTACTACCTTAAAAATAGAAAAACTTGAGCTTGGTATGGGCGACAGTATTGAATTCGATAACGTACTTATGGTGCAATCAGACGATGCTGTTAAAATAGGACAACCTTATGTTGATGGCAGTAAAGTTACAGCAACTGTTGTTGCTCAAGGTCGACATAAAAAAGTCAAGATCATTAAATTTAGAAGACGTAAGCACCACATGAAACAAATGGGCCATCGTCAATATTACACAGAAATCCAGATTACTGGTATTTCTGCTTAACACGAGGATTTATAATGGCTCATAAAAAAGCAGGTGGTAGTACTAGAAACGGTCGTGATTCTAATGCGAACCGATTAGGCGTTAAGCGTTTTGGTGGCGAAAAAGTTACTTCAGGTAGCATTATTGTTCGTCAGCGTGGAACACGCTTTCATCCAGGAACAAACGTAGGTTGTGGTAAAGATCATACTTTATTTGCAACAATAGATGGACAGGTTGTTTTTGAGGTTAAAGGTCCTAAAAAACGCAAATTTGTTAGCATCTTAGCAGCCTAATTATTTTACGGTTCTGTCCTGATTAAGGTCGGGCTTTGGCCTAAGATAAATAAAACCTCGTCCGTAAAGACGGGGTTTTTTTTTGCCTATTTTTCGCAAAAGTTATTTACATGAGGTTTTGGGGTTATGAAATTTGTTGATGAAGCGGAGATTCGTGTCGAAGCTGGTGATGGTGGAAACGGTTGTGTCGGTTTTCGTCGAGAAAAATATATTCCTAAAGGCGGCCCTGATGGTGGTGACGCTGGCGATGGCGGTAGCGTATATTTGGTGGCAACGGAAAATGTTAATACCTTGGTGGATTTTCGTTTTCACTCCGTACATAGGGCAGAACGTGGTCAAAACGGCATGGGGCAGCAGCGTACAGGTAAAAAAGGGGATGATATTTATGTGCCTGTGCCGCCAGGAACTGAAGTGCATGATAAAAAAACGAAGGAAAAATTAGGTGAGCTAACTATCGTTGGCCAGACATTGCTGGTTGCTCAGGGCGGTTTTCATGGTTTAGGTAATACGCGCTATAAAAGTAGTATTAATCGTGCGCCACAAAAAGCATCGTCAGGCACTAAAGGTGAGCATCGGATATTGCAATTAGAATTAACTTTAATTGCTGATGTTGGTTTGTTGGGTATGCCAAATGCAGGTAAATCAAGTTTAATTCGTGCAGTATCATCGGCAAAACCTCGTGTTGCCGATTATCCGTTTACTACTTTAGTGCCTAATCTGGGTGTAGTTAGGGTAGATGAGTTGCGCAGTTTTGTTATTGCTGATATCCCCGGGGTTATTGAGGGAGCTGCCGAGGGTGCGGGTCTAGGGTTGCAGTTTTTGAAGCATTTGGCGCGGACTAAGTTATTGATGCATTTGGTTGATGTTGCGCCTTATGAAGAGATGGATTCGCCGGTTGAGGCTGCTAGAAAAATTATTAAAGAAGTTGAAAAATGGAGCGATGACTTAGCTGATAAGCCTCGCTGGCTAATTTTAAACAAAATAGATAAGTTGGATAATGGGGAGCAAGAAGCTTATTGTCGGTCAATTGTTGATGAATTGCAGTGGCAGGGGCCTGTGTATCAAATTTCAGCATTGAAATCTGCAGGAACTCGCGCTCTAATGTTTGATATTATGGATTTTTTAGACGAGCAAACAGCATTGGCAAAGTTGGAAGCAGAAGATGAGCCGGAGTGAGTTCGCAACAGCAAAGCGTGTTGTTATTAAAATTGGCAGTGCTTTATTAACGGATGGAGGTAAAGGTCTAAATCAGCTGGCTATTGCTGTTTGGGTAGAGCAAATGGCCTTGCTTAGACAGCAAGGAGTTGAGGTTGTCTTGGTGTCTTCCGGTTCTGTTGCCGAAGGCATGGCGCGCTTAGGTTTAAAGGCGCGTCCTAAATTATTGCATGAATTGCAAGCCGCTGCATCGGTGGGTCAGATGGGTTTGGTGAGAACGTTTGAAAGTAATTTTCAGTTGCATGGTTTGCATGCTGCGCAGGTTTTGCTGACGCATGATGATTTATCTGATCGAAAGCGCTACTTAAATGCGCGCAGCACTTTATTAACTTTACTTAGTTATGGCGTGGTTCCGGTCATTAATGAGAATGATGCGGTGGCTACGGAAGAAATACGTTTCGGTGATAATGATACTTTGGGTGCATTAGTTGCGAATTTGGTTGAGGCGGATTTATTCATTATTTTGACCGATCAATTGGGGTTGTTTGACTCTGATCCTAGTGTTAATCCAAATGCCCAGTTCATTAGTGAAATCAGTGCCGATGATTCACGTATAGTGGCAATGGCAGGTGGTAGTCGTAGTGGCTTAGGTCGTGGTGGCATGGCAACTAAAGTAAGTGCGGCTAAATTGGCTTCGCGCTCGGGCGCATCGACTGTGATTGCTTCAGGATCTTTAGATAATGTGATTTCCAAAGTGATTGCTGGAGAGCGGGTGGGGTCGTATTTATATGCGAATATTGAGCCGATTGTGGCACGTAAACGCTGGCTTGCAGGTCAATTGCAGGTGAAAGGGCGCGTGGTTTTGGATGCGGGAGCCGTTGAAGTTCTTAAACGCTCAGGAAAAAGCTTGTTGGCAGTAGGTGTTAAGTCGGTAGCAGGTAGCTTTAGTCGTGGTGAGTTGGTTTCTTGTATGGATGAGCAGGGAGTTGAGGTTGCGCGTGGTTTGGTTAATTATAAAGCACAAGAAGTAGCGCTGATTAAAGGCCGCTCTAGTAGTCAGTTTGAAAGCATTCTGGGTTATGCTGATGATGAAGAGCTTATTCATCGGGATAATTTGGTTTTGATTTAAAGGCGATTTAGTTATCAAATATCTAAAGTCGATCTTTGATCGCTTAGGTGCGCATTAATTTTTAGGTAGAGTAGAGTGAAGCAAATAAAAGCGGTTTCGTTAATTTCTGGTGGTCTGGATTCTATGCTGGCAACTAAAGCCATTATGGAGCAAGGCATTCATGTAGAAGGTATTAATTTTTTTACCGGCTTTTGTGTGGAAGGTCATACGCATGCGATTAGACAAAAAGATAAAGACAAGCCAAAGCGTAATAATTCCTTGTGGGTGGCTGAAACCTTAGGTATTAAATTACATATTATTGACATTATTGAAGAGTATAAAGATGTCCTAATCAATCCTAAGCATGGCTATGGTGCATATATGAATCCCTGTTTGGATTGTAAAGTGTTTATGGTGAAAAAAGCGAAGCAGTGGATGGAGGAAAATGATTTTGACTTTATTATTACCGGTGAAGTCATGGGGCAACGGCCTATGTCGCAACGCAAAGCAACGATGCCAATTATTGCCACACAATCAGGCGCAGATGATCGCTTAGTGCGTCCTTTGTGCGCGCAAAGCTTGCCGGCAACATTGCCCGAGCGTGAAGGCTGGATAGATCGTAATAAGTTGTTTGATTTTAGTGGTCGTTCACGTAAGCCGCAAATGGTATTGGCTGAGCAATATGGTTTAGATAATTACTCACAACCGGCCGGTGGCTGTTGCTTTTTAACGGATGAAAGTTATTCAGCTAAATTAGTGGATTTATGGAAAGCGCGTGGCACTAAAGATTATGAGCTAGATGATGTTATGTTGCTCAAGGTTGGGCGACATATCCGTCCGAACCAGAATTTTAAAGTGATCGTTGCGCGTGAAGATGGCGAAGGTCGTTTTTTACAAGGTTATAAAAATAATTATATTAATATGAATTGCGCAAGCCATAGAGGGCCTTTGGCGCTTATTGATGGCAATCCAAGTGCTGAAGATTTGTATTTAGCGGCACAAATTGTCGCTCGGTATGGGCAGGGTAGAGATGCTGAGCAAGTAGATATTTTAGTAAGAGATTTGGCGGGCAATGAATCGACGTTACAGGTTAAGCCGTTAGGTAAAGATGAGCAGCCTAAAGAGTGGTTTATATGAATCACTATGAATTGGATGCGCGCCGGTTGTTATGTCCTATGCCAGTTATTCGTACTCAGGATAGCGTCAAGCAATTACAGAAAGGCGATGTACTGCGTGTTACTTGTACAGATCCTGGGGTGTTGCAAGATATTCCGGCTTGGTGCCGAATTAATGGCCATAAAGTGTTGGAAACTCAAACCGATGATTATGAATACATTATTACTTTAGAGGTCGGTGAGTAATGGCTGAAGCTTATGATGCGCTGCAGGTTGCTAAGTTAAAAAATAGAGTGACGATAGTTGGTGCGCTTGTTAATGTTTTTTTAACCATCATAAAAATTGGCTTTGGTATATTTGGTCAGTCGGCGGCCTTAATTGCTGACGGGGTGCATTCTTTATCTGATTTAGCCAGTGACATGTTGGTTTTGATTGCTGTTAAGCTAGGTGCGCGCGAAGCAGATCATGATCATCCTTATGGGCATCGTCGTTTTGAAACGATAGCGACAGTGATATTAGGTTTGGGCCTAGTTGTTATTGCGTTTGGGATTGCGTGGGATGTATTTGAGCGCGTGCTAAGTCCTGAGCGTATGTTGATTCCTCAAACAAGTGCGATGGGTATTGCCGCGATTTCTATTTTAGCGAACGAATGGCTGTATCAATATACTAAGCGTGTTGCAGCGGTAACGCGTTCAAAATTACTGATGGCGAATGCGTGGCATCACCGTAGTGATGCTATTTCATCGATTGTCGTCTTGATTGGCGTTGCGGGTTCTTTGTTAGGTTATTTATGGGCTGATTCAGTAGCGGCTGTTTTGGTTGCTGTTATGGTGGCAAAAATCGGTATTAATCTGGTCTCGGATAGTATTAAGGAGTTGGTTGATACGGGATTGCCTAAAGCTCTTGTCGAGGAGATTCGCACCGAGATTGTTGCTATTGATGGTGTTAAAAATATACATTTGTTGCGCACTCGATTGATGGGTGAGGACGCTTTGGTGGATGCGCATATAGTGGTTAACTCGCGAATTACGGTTTCAGAAGGACATATGATTGCTGATGTGGTCAGAGATGTCTTGATTGAGAAGTTTGATGATGTGCAGGATGTCTTGGTGCATGTGGACCCTGAAAGTGATGAATATGAGCTAGATTATGCAAATAAATTATTACGCCGAGAGGTTGATGGTTATTTAAAAGATTATTTAGCGGAAAATTATCCGTTAATTGATGGTTTTAGAATTCATTATCTAAAGGGTAAGGTTGAGCTTGAGGTGGTTTTACCGCATACAATGTTTAGCTTATCGCAGCAAGTGGAAACTATTAAGAAGCGATGTGTAGTCTTAGCGCAAGAAATTGATGAAATTAGCAGTGTTGTTGTGTTTTTTAAAGCATAACTACTGGAGCTGAAAAAAATTAAGAAGCGAGAAAAATATGGCGGTTGGTAAAGTAGATTTTCCACAAATGCACGCGGTATCAGGCATTAAGTTAGGTACCGCTTGTGCAGGTATCAAGCAGGCAGTACGCGATGATTTACTATTAATTGAAATGGTAGAGAGCGCGACTTGTGCGGCTGTTTTTACACAAAATGCATTTTGTGCAGCACCTGTTGTTGTTGCGCGGGCGCATTTGCAAAAAAAACCTCGATGGCTGTTAGTTAATTCGGGCAATGCTAATGCCGGAACGGGTGCCCAAGGGATGCTTGATGCGCAAGCTAGTTGTGCGGCGCTTGCTGAATTAAGCAATTCGTCCGCAGAACAGGTGCTGCCTTTTTCTACAGGCGTTATTGGCGAGCCTTTACCTATTGCAAAGATAGTTAAGGGGCTTCCTTGCGCTCAAGAAAATTTAATTGAAGATAACTGGAGTAAGGCGGCGCGCGCTATTATGACCACGGATACTTTTGCCAAAGGCTATTCTAAAGTGGTTGAAATACATGGCCAGAAAATTACCGTAACAGGGGTGTCTAAGGGCGCAGGAATGATTCAGCCAAATATGGCAACAATGCTGGGCTTTATTGCCACCGATGCGAAGATAGCGCAGGATTTGTTGCAGAAATGTTTGGTGGCTGCAGTCGAGCAATCATTTAATAGGATTACAGTTGATGGAGATACTTCAACTAATGATGCCTGTGTGCTGATGGCCAGTGGTCAATCAGCATTGCCTGAAATTATTGAAGGCAGTGATGCAATGGTAGCTTTTCAGGAGCTTATTGACGAAGCTTGTATGCATTTGGCGGAATTAATTATCAGAGATGGTGAAGGTGCAACTAAGCTGATCAAAATTAATGTGCAGCAGGCGGAAAATGAAGTCGAAGCAGTACAAATTGCTAAAACTATCGCCCATTCCCCGCTAGTTAAGACTGCTTTTTTTGCTAACGATCCAAATTGGGGGCGTATTTTGGCGGCAGTTGGACGTGCTGGCGTGGAGCACTTGGATGTTCAGCGGATAAATATTTATCTGGGTGATGTGTGTATCGTTGAAAATGGTGGGCGTGCAGTCTCTTATACAGAGGAAGCGGGGCAAGAAGTTATGGATCAAGACGAGATTATGGTTACTGTTGTCCTTGGTCGTGGTGAAGCAGAGCAACGCGTGCTAACTTGTGATTTTTCTTATGACTATGTGCGCATCAATGCAGAATATAGAACCTAACAATAGTGGGATTAGGGTTAATGTAGCTATTGGCGTAATTAAAGATGCTCAGGGTCGCATTCTTATTGCGCAGCGTAAGTTGGATGCTCATCTGGCTGGCTTGTGGGAGTTCCCGGGTGGGAAATTTGAAGTGGGTGAGAGTGCAGGTTTGGCTTTGAGTCGGGAATTATTTGAAGAATTAAATATCAAGCCAATTAAGGCTGCTCCATTAATAGCATTAAGTTTTGATTATCCGGAAGTTAGTGTGCGCTTGCATGTTTATGAGGTAAGTCGCTTTTCTGGAGAAGTTATTGCTAGGGAAGGGCAGTATCTTAAGTGGATTACTAAGAATGAGCTTGATCAATACCAATTTCCAGAAGCTAATAAAGCAATACTGTCAGCTATTAAGTTAGGGCGTCAGTATGCAATTATAAATGGCGACAATATAAAACAAGTTTTGCAGGATTTAGAGAGTATTTCAGCGCAAGGCGTTGATTTGGTGCAGATTAGGGCAAAGCATTTAAGTTCCCAGAATGCCGAAAAATTAATAAGTGCAGTAAAGGCTAGGTGTGATGTATTGCAAATGGAATGCTTATTAAATTCGCAAATGGGTGCAAAGGTAAGCGCAGCAGGCGTGCATTTAACATCATCAGATTTAATGATGTTAAATCAGCGCCCTGAGAGTCAAGGATTTGTTGCTGCCTCCTGTCATAGCTTGCAAGAGTTACGTCAAGCGGAGCAATTGGGCTTGGATTTTGTTGTTTTGTCGCCAGTAAATAAAACAGCTTCGCATCCCGAGGCAACCCCCTTAGGGTGGCGGCAATTTTCACAATGGGTTGCGCAAATTAATCTGCCTGTGTTTGCCTTAGGGGGGCTTGATAAGCAAGATTATGATCTTGCTCTGTCATGTGGAGCGCAGGGAATATCTGGGATAAGCTTGTTTAAGTTGGGTAAATAGCAAAAAATAAAATAAACACTTGACCTATTCAGTGGAAGCGGTAGAATAGCCAGCTCTTCAACGC
>JACUUF010000312.1 GCA_014859465.1 Methyloprofundus sp. | reverse complement strand
GCCCGAACAAGTCGGGCTTTTTTATTAATCTGGCGGTGGAACAGGGATTGAAAAAACTTTTAAAATCAAGTTGTTAAGTGCATTCCTGCTCTTCATACTCACATCTATACTCACTTACAAAAGTTTCTTAAGGAAGATACCATTCAACCATATCTTGAATATATTTGGGCGCTTTAGAAATATCGTCCTTGAACGTAATAGTCTCTTCACTTATGAAATGTATATAAGGCGCAATGTGAGGCACTTCCTCTGGAGGAAACCCATACCGCATCAATAATGTATGGACAGTGTCATTAGTTCCAAATCGTAGCAACTCAATCATCTTATCAGACCGCGTATCCCCAGTTCGATCTTTATAAATTTTGAATGCTGTTATAAATGGATCAGTTAGTGAAAATGAGATCACTTGATCAAGGTAATCATAAGTATCAAAAACTATTGCGTCATAACTTACATCGACCGCTTTAATCGTTCTATCAAACATTGAATATTTATACAACAAGGAGCTATTTGGTAGTTTCTCAGCTGGCTGTGAAAACTCAGCATATCCTCGATGACCTAAGCTCTTCCTTGATATCCAGCTATAACGAGTGCCTACAATTTCCCTAAATGAACGTCCCTGAATAACTTGAAAAAAAATTGATATTGCCTGCTTGAAAACTGCCGCTTCTCCATCATATAACGTTCTGTTTATAGATGTTTCGTATAAGCTCCGGAAATATTTTTCAAGAAACTCTTTTTTTTCTTTGTTCTTTGCTCCAGAAATAGAGTTTTTAATTGAGGATTCACTATAAATAATATTTAAAATTAATTCGCAATTGTTAAGCGTCTCGGGTGTGCTCAAACGTTCTATTTTTGAGGGCGGCGCCTGCTTATCATCATCGAAAGTACCATTTTTAATTGAATTAACCAGTTCAATATTATCTTGACCTATACGATCACTATCAATTATTGACTCCTCTTTCAATAAAAACTTGTCATTTACCCTTTGAGATAACAACTTGGGACTTTTAGTAAATACGTATCCAAAATCAAACTTTGGTTCATTTGAAAGCCTACCAGCTCGACCTATAAGGTTTTTAAAGGAAAGTGATCGGCCTTGATCATTCTCTCCAAGGATTCTCATGTTATCCAACCAAACGATATCAAAAGGCATATTTACACCTTGAGCTAGCGTACTAGTAGCAAAACATATTTTCGTACATCCTTTTCTTATTAAACTCTCAACGAGAAACCGCACTTCTAAAGGTACTGAGCCGTGGTGTATAACAACACCTTTTCTTAGCAGAGAAACCAGCTCTGATTTGTGGTCATCATTATTCGCACCAAGTAGATGCTCAATTGTATCTATAATATCGCCTGCATCTTCGGAGCTTACTTCCTCAAAATTATTTATATACGCCCTAAAGGGCTCAATATATTTCCCATTATATATTGAAGATTTTGATACAAATACCATTACTGAATGTGACCCATCGAAGGCAAAGTCACTGAATTTAGTTTCAAATTCAATGCAGTTCTTTATTTGATGCCCCTTATCTTCAAATGGAGAAAAGTAATAATATTTTTTATTGCTGCTATTTTGTTGTATAAATATTTTACCAACTGTACCGTGTGTATACGATTTTGAAAAACCAGAAATTTCCGAAAAATCATGTTTTTTAAGTTGTGCCTCTGGATTTTCAACAAATGGATGAGCAAAAATTAATTTCGCAGAATGATAATGCTTTTTTACTCTCCTCACGAATATATCAAATACCACGCCTCTTTCATTCTCTTCGGAAACTTGTGCTTCATCAAAGAAAAATACTTTGATATTAAACTTCAAATACCCAGTAAAAAGGTCTCTTGCTCTTTCTGGTGTTAAAATAAAAATTCGTCTGAGGGCTCTGGACTTGAATATATCGTCGACAAAAGATGAAATCATGACACCTTTGTTTCCTTTAAACTTTTCTTGCATCGTATTTACATACTCAGCAATTAGTGCTCTTGAAGGAACGACTACAACTGCATCACCGTCATCTTCGGCAATGAAGTCTCTTATAGAATAAGACTTGCCCGCGCTTGTTGGTGCCGAAATAGAAATAACATTATTGTTGTCAACCGCTCGTCTCACGCTTGCTTGAACTGGTGTAAGGTATTCTCCATAATTTATTTTGTGCTGTTCTCCAATCCCAGAAAGTAAAAATGAATATAAGTTGTTAGGTTCTGGAATTTTATAAAATAAGCCTAGAGCTGATATTATTCTTTCTTCTTGCCGTTCAAAAATTTCTCTGTGAAAGAGTTTATAATAACTGATTAACTCAAGTATTTCGGAGCTAACTGGCCCTTCTCTATGGAGCAACTCAAGTAACTCAGAAATACCCTTTTCAGGTTTCGATTGACTTACAACATCAACAATGCTCACTGACTAACCCCTACCAGATATATTGATTTTATTCTTTGAGAGCCAAGCTTTTCTTCAGCCCTATCAATCGCATTTTTTAAAATATTAAGAGGGTCCTGTGCATTGATTGAAAATGACACTACAACACCAAAGGTATCATGATCAAGGTTATTGATCGCTTTCTCTGGAAGCAAGTTTACTAAATGAACTCTATCTCTCAAGTGTTTCTCATCTTCAATAAATCCACTCGCTTGATCTATAGCTTTGCCATGTGGATTCTTTTTTGCTGAAAATTTGGCCTCGCCAAAGTTAATTATGTTATCCAAGCACATCGTGTGGAAATCAAAGCCTTCATTTTGCTTAACTTGTGGCTTCCACAACTCTGAAATTGGCAATATGTGATGATCAAATAAAATCTCTAATGCTTTTGTAGAGCCTATAGAGACCATTATTTCGCCAAATTCACTACCTACTTCGGTCGGTGTAGTCGTGTTTTGAAAAACTTTCACCAGTGCTTCCGCTGTTTCTTTCACTGTTTTATCATATGCTCGACGGGAACCAGCATCTAATTCCATCATCCAAGAAGTATTCAAGACCTCGCTGGTAAGCTGAATAGATAGGCTACTGACCTGATTGACTTTTACATGACATGCTCGTATGTTACTAGGCCAAGAGTAACCTACAACCTCCGAGTATTCACAGCCCCAAACTTGATCCGTATGCTTTTTTCTATAAATTGGTTTATCTACCATTCAAAATCTTCTTATGGTTACATTCATTAGTGAGTGGAGTTAGCGCTACTTGTTAATCAATATAATAGCTATTACTTATCCCCCATAAAAAACTATCAAATCATCAGAAATAGTTATCCTCATTGTAAAAATAAGGCGTCATACTAACATTACAACCATAGTCAACTGCCTTAGCTGAAATATTGCTATGTGCTATGTATGCCGCCCTCAATCAATTTAATTTCTTCCTCGGTAAGTTTAAATAGCTCGTAAACAGCTCGGTTTAGCTGTGATTCGGTATCGGAAATTTGCTGGCTTAGGGTTTGATGTTTGGCTTTTTCTTGTTCGAAATAGGCTT
>JACUUF010000311.1 GCA_014859465.1 Methyloprofundus sp. | reverse complement strand
AATAAAACATTGCAATCGTTTGAACTTTTCGATCGCTGAAAATCAGGGAAACGGAGCGATAGCGAAGTGATGATTTTTAGTCCGCAGTAGGCGACAGCGTTGTCGCTGATCCCAAGTATGCTGCCATAGCAGTCGCTCATGCAGAATAATGGACTTCACTGGGTGCTCTAACGAGCCGCAAAAAACGCCCTAAGCATCCAAGGTAAAAATTCAAACACAAACAAAAATATTAAGATAATTTTAAGCGGGTACTTATATAACTGGTGCGTCACATCAGTTATTAAATCTACGCGCCTCAATAATTAATTTAAAAAGGATTAACGCCAAACCATGCTCTTCTCGCAAAAAAAATTAACTCTACCTAGCACAACTGAGGCATTAGCTGGCCGCAATACGGCAATATGCATTCCTGAGCTGCACTATGTCACGGGACGACCTATTGCCCCACCTTTTCCTAAAACCATCCAAACAGCCTTGTTTGCTCTGGGCTGTTTTTGGGGAGCCGAGCGTTTTTTTTGGCAACAAGCAGGCGTATTTAGTACTGCTGTGGGTTATGCCGGTGGTATTACGCCAAATCCCACTTATCAAGAACTTTGTACGGGTTTAACAGGGCATACTGAAGTAGTGAAAGTGCTCTTTGATCCAGAACAAATAAGTTATCAGGATTTACTGATTTTATTTTGGCAAGCGCACAACCCTACACAGGGCATGGGCCAAGGTAACGATATAGGCACACAATACCGCTCTGCTATTTACACGACTACAGATGCGCAATTAGAAGCCGCCTTAAGCTCTAAACAACACTATCAACAACGCCTCACACAAGGAGGATTCGGTGAAATTAGTACCGAAATTTTCCCCGCACCCACTTTTTATTATGCCGAGAATGAGCACCAGCAATATTTAGCCAAACACCCCGAAGGCTATTGCGGTCTAGGAGGTATAGGCGTATCTTTTAGTCATTAGTAGAGTGAACTTCAGTCCGCTTGTATTGAGAAAGTCCAGCCTTGAATCATGGATAGCCACGCCCGAACTTAATTTTATGTAAACCCTAAGGAAGCCAACATGGGACAGGAAATAAATGCCAGTGCTTTTGATGCTGATGACTTTACGCGGTTTCACCAAAAATTAAGCCAAGAAACCCAATACTTAACAGACTTAATCAAGCAAGGCCGCTGCTCTCAAAAGCCGCCCGTTGCTGGCTTTGAAATAGAAGCATGGCTTATTGACGATACTATGCAAGCCTGCGCTAATAATGCCACATTCCTAAAAAACCTAAATGATCCTTTAGCTTTTCCTGAATTAGCTAAATTCAATATTGAACTAAATAGCATTCCTCAAACGCTTGCAAACAACGTGTTTAGCAAGTTGCATCAAGATCTCACAGCGACATGGGAAAAAGCCTGCGCACATGCACAGGCTTTAAATAATCATATCCTTATTATTGGCACACTGCCGACACTCAAAGCTTCTGCCATGAGTTTAAAAAACATGTCAGATATGAACCGCTACCGCATATTAAATGCACAAATTTTAAAAGTACGCGGCAAACCGATTCATTTGGATATAGGCGGCGTAGAGCATTTAAAATTTGATCATAATGATGTCATGCTGGAATCAGCAACCACGTCATTACAATTACACACGCAGATTCCCTTAGACCAAGCCCATCATTTTTATAATGCCTCGATTATTGCTTCTGCTGCGCTTGTTGCTATTTGCGCCAATGCACCCTATTTATTTGGCAAAAACCTTTGGCACGAATCACGCATTCCGCTCTTTGAACAAGCTATAGAAACCGGCGGCTATGGTGGCTCAGCTCGTGGGCCATTAAAACGCGTCAGCTTTGGTTCAGGCTATGCGCGTGCAACGATTATGGAATGCTTTCAGGAAAACTTGGAGCACTTTCCTATTCTACTCCCCGAGTTATTTTCAGATCCCATTGAAAACCTCGAACACTTACGCTTACATAATGGCACAATCTGGCGCTGGAATAGGCCTTTAGTCGGCTTTGATGAAGATCATACCCCGCATATTAGAATTGAACATCGCACACCTTCGGCGGGCCCAACGATTATTGACTCTATTGCCAATGCGGCTTTTTATTATGGCTTAAGCAAAGATTTATGCGATGAAATTATGACAACTGGCATTCACTTAGACTTTGCCCAAGCAAAAGATAATTTCTATCAGGCGGCACGTTATGGTTTGGACAGCCATATAGTCTGGTTTGATGGCGAAAAACACGGACTACAAAAACTACTACAATCTGACTTAATAGCTAGAGCCAGAAAAGGTTTGCAGTCATTAGCTATTGCCAGTGCGGATATTGATACGTACTTAGGTATTATCGAACAACGAATCACCAACAAACAAACCGGTAGCCAATGGCAACGTCAATTCATGCAGCAACCTCAGGCAACTTTACAATCAATGACTCAAGCGTATTTAGCGCATCAATACTCAGAAATCCCCGTCAGTCAGTGGGAACTATACTAAAACTATGCAACTTCAACAAATAACAACCTATCCAAAAAAGCTGCTTAGCTGTACAGCACAAGATTTACATAGCTTATTTCCACAGCCCACACTCCTGCATTTATCCGGGAAAAATCCACAACCTTTATTTATTTCCATCCTATTACACGGCAATGAAACCACAGGTTTTTTAGCCATACAGCGCTTACTAAACAAGTACATTAAACAATCACTACCGCGATCTATTTCTATTTTTTTCGGCAATACACAAGCCGCTGAACAGAACTTACGCCGACTCGATGGACAACCGGATTACAACCGTATTTGGCCTGGCACAGAGATTCTAGATTGTAGCGAAACAAAATTTGCTCAAGAAATCGTCGATATTATGCGCGCTAAAGCAATTTTTGCCAGCATCGACATACATAATAATACCGGACTAAACCCGCACTATGCCTGTATTAATAAGCTAGATAATCGCTATTTACAACTGGCTAACTTATTTGGCCGTTTAACCGTCTATTTCTTAAGACCTTTAGGCGTACAATCTGCAGCTTTTGCTGAACTTTGCCCAGCAGTCACCTTGGAGTGTGGTCGCCCTGGACAACAACACGGGGTAGACCATGCTACTGAATATCTTAATGCTTGCTTACACTTGAATGAACTCGCCGACCATCCAGTACATACGCAAGATATAGACTTATTTCATACCGCTGCCCAAGTAAAAATAACAGAAGATAGCAGTTTTAGTTTTAGCGATTCCAGCTCGGATTTATTATTTAATACAGATTTAGAGCGTATGAATTTCACCGAAATCACTGCAAACACAGGTTTTGGCCTAGTTAACAATGATTCAATAATGCCTATACGCGCCATAGATGAGCTTGGCAAAGATGTGACTGATAATTTTTTCGCTATCGAAAATAGGCAATTAAAAATAAAGCGCAAAACCATGCCTTCAATGCTAACACTTGATGAGCGCGTTATTCGACAAGACTG
>JACUUF010000058.1 GCA_014859465.1 Methyloprofundus sp. | reverse complement strand
AAGAAATTTATGCGCGCGTACAAAATGAGGATATGTTTGAGTTTTTAAACAGAAAGGCGGTGCCTGGTCAGTAATATTAGGTGTATTCCTGCGTTAAGTTGCTGGGTTAGGTTATTGTATGTAGTTTAAAAAACTAACCCAGCTTAAGTGAGGTGTTATTTGACTCGCATTCCTGCAATAGCGCCATCATCTGGCTGTAATATCCATAGATGCTCACCGCCAGGTCCGGCGGCTAATATCATACCTTCGGACATGCCAAATTTCATTTTGCGTGGCTTTAGGTTGGCGACGACAACGGTCAGTTTTCCTTCTAGGTCTTCGGGTTTATAGGCGGATTTTATGCCGGCAAAAACATTGCGTGTTTCATCGCCTATATCCACCGTTAATTGTAGTAATTTATCGGCGCCTTTAATATGTTCTGCTTTTACAATCTTAGCGATACGTAAATCAATCTTGGCAAAATCATCAAATTCTATTTCATCAGCAATGGGGTCGAATGCTTTTGTCGCTGGTGAAACTATTTTTTCAAGATTTTCTTTGGAGGCTTCAATAATGGCGGCGATTTTAGGTTCTTCTACGCGCGTCATTAAGGCTTTAAAGGTTTTAATTTCGTGACTAACTAAAGGTTGTGCATTGTTTGGCCAGGGTTGACTTGCGATATTTAAAAAATCTTCGCTTTCTGCTGCTAATTTTGGCAGTACGGGTTTTAAATAGGCAACTAATAAGCGAAATAGATTAATGCCCATTGAGCATACTTCATGTAATTCTTGGTCTTTACCTTCTTGTTTAGCAATTAACCAAGGTTTTTTTTCATCAATATATTGATTAGCTTGATCTGCTAAAGCCATAATTTCGCGCATAGCTTTGCCGTATTCGCGTGCTTCGTATAATCCGGCAATGTTTTCGCTGACTAATGTGAATTGTTGGAATAGCTCGGGTTCTGCACATTGCGTGGATAATTGTCCAGCAAAGCGTTTTTTAATAAAGCCGCTACAACGACTCGCAATATTAACCACTTTTCCTACTAAGTCGGAGTTAACGCGTTGGGTAAAATCTTCAAAACTTAAATCTATATCGTCAACACCGGCACTTAGTTTAGCTGCGAAGTAATAACGTAGATATTCAGGGTCTAAATGATCTAAATAGGTGCGTGCTTTAATGAAAGTACCGCGCGATTTAGACATTTTCTCGCCGTTAACCGTCAAGAAGCCATGGGCAAAAACTGCGCTTGGTGTTCTGAATTTAGCGCCATGGAGCATGGCTGGCCAAAATAAAGCGTGGAAATAAATAATGTCTTTACCGATGAAATGATACAACTCTGTTTTACTTTCTGGTGCCCAAAACTCATCAAAATCTAAATTAGTTTTAGTGCATAAATTTTTGAAGCTCGCCATATAGCCAACTGGCGCATCAAGCCAGACATAAAAATACTTGCCGGGCGCATCAGGTATTTCAAAGCCAAAATAAGGCGCATCACGGGAAATATCCCAATCTTGCAAGCCGTTTTCTAGCCATTCTGCTAATTTGTTACTGACTTCTGGCTGTAGATGGCCTTCAGAAGTAGTCCATTCTTTGAGCATGGCATTAAAATCAGCGAGCTTGAAGAAGTAATGAACGGAATCTTTTTCTATTGGTTTTTCGCCGGAAATAGCGGAAATGGCGTTTTTTAATTCGGTAGGTGAATAAGTTGCGCCACAGGCTTCACAGCTATCGCCATATTGATCTTTGGCGTTACATTTAGGGCAATCACCTTTAATAAAGCGGTCCGGTAAGAACATTTCTTTAACGGGGTCGTAAGCTTGGGTAATGCTGCGCGAGCTGATGTGCTGGTCATCGCGCAAACGCTTATAGATTAAGCTGGAAAAATGCTTGTTTTCTGCTGAATGAGTGCTGTGATAATTATCAAATTCAATGCCAAAGTCGACGAAATCAGCTAAGTGTTCTTTGCCGACTTGAGCGATTAAGTCTTCGGGCTTAACGCCTTCGCGGTCAGCTTTAAGCATGATAGGGGTGCCATGCGTATCGTCAGCACAGATATAGTAGCATTCATTGCCGCGTTGCTTTTGGAAGCGTGACCAGATGTCAGTTTGAATGTATTCAACTAAATGACCTAAGTGGATGGGACCGTTAGCATAGGGAAGGGCGCTGGTAATAAGAATTTTTCGATCTGACATAGACTAAGAAATGACTTGTAGTGTGAGGCTAAAATAATAGCGTTATTATGGCATAAAATAGTTTACTATTTCGATAGAAAACAGCAGGAAAACTAGAATGCTGGACAATAACCAAGTAAAATACTTGGTTATTACTTTGTTTTTAACTAACTCGCTACGGAATTGCTTATATGGCCACGATTGAAAAAGTAGATATAGAAAATTTATTAAAAAACATTATTGACCCGAATGTGGAAACAGATTTAGTGACAGCGCGTACTGTTAAGTCAATTGTTGTTGATGATGGCTCTGTTGCTGTTCGCTTGGAGCTAGGTTATCCCGCGAAAAGCTTTATTGAGGGCTTTAAAAAGCAAATTACTGAGCAAATTAATGCTTTAGAAGGTGTTCGTTCGGTAGAGGTCGATATTAAAGTTAATATCGTCTCACATGCGGTACAGAATAATTTAAAACCTATTGCTAATGTAAAAAATATTATTGCTGTGGCTTCTGGAAAGGGTGGTGTTGGCAAATCTACCACGTCGGTTAATTTAGCTTTGGCTTTAGCGGCTGAAGGTGCGACAGTGGGTATTTTGGACGCGGATATTTATGGCCCTAGTATTCCAACTATGCTGGGTTTGTCGGGGTATCCTGAGAGTCAGGATAACAAAACAATGATGCCTAAAGTGTCTTATGGCATCCAAACTATTTCAATTGGCTATTTAATCGATGCAGATCAACCGATGATCTGGCGTGGGCCGATGGTGACGAATGCTTTGCAGCAGTTATTAAATGATACAAATTGGGCTGACGTGGATTATTTGATTGTTGATTTACCGCCAGGGACGGGGGATATTCAATTAACTTTAGCGCAGCAGATTCCGGTTAGTGCTGCGGTGATTGTGACTACGCCACAAGATATTGCCTTAATTGATGCGCAGCGTGGCTTGGGCATGTTTGAGAAAGTTAATGTGCCTATTTTGGGTGTGATTGAAAATATGAGTATGCATATTTGTAGTAATTGTGGGCACGAAGAGGCTATTTTTGGCTCGGGTGGCGGGGTTTCTATGGCTAAGAAAAATAATATTGAATTATTGGGTTCGTTGCCTTTGGATATTCATATACGCCAGTATGCCGATTGTGGGCGTCCTACTGTGGTGGCGGATCCTGATAGTCGGGCAAGCGAAATATATAAAGAAATTGCACGTAAAATGTCCGCAAAATTGGCATTAAAGGGGAAAGACTTTAGTCGAAAATTCCCTAATATCGTGGTGCAAAACACTTAAGTATTTTAAGTTTAGGATTGGCTTGCTTAAGTCAGCTTGTGACTTGGTCTATTTGCTTTGCTGTGCTAAGGGCTAAATTTAGGATAAAATTACGCTATTTTTTGAATTAACATCACAAAGACAATAATGAGCATAAAATCAGATAAGTGGATTCGTCGCATGGCCCAAGAGCAGGGTATGATCGAGCCTTTTGAGGCAGATCAAGTCAGAGAGTCAGCGCAAGGGAAAGTGATTTCTTATGGGACGTCTAGCTATGGCTATGATGTGCGCTGTTCAGATGAGTTCAAAATTTTTACAAATATCAATTCTGCCATTGTTGATCCTAAAAACTTTAGTGAAGCGAGCTTTGTTGATGTAAAGTCGGATGTGTGCATTATTCCGCCTAATTCTTTTGCTTTGGCGCGTACCGTTGAGTACTTTCGTATTCCGCGTGACGTATTGACTATTTGTCTGGGTAAATCAACTTATGCGCGTTGCGGTATTATTGTTAATGTCACGCCTTTGGAGCCTGAATGGGAAGGGCATGTAACTCTGGAATTTTCTAATACGACACCGCTTCCGGCAAGAATTTATGCAAATGAAGGGGTTGCGCAAATGCTATTTTTTGGTGGTGATGAAGTTTGTGCAACCTCGTATAAAGATAGAGCTGGTAAATATCAGGGCCAACAAGGCGTCACATTGCCAAAAGCGTAAACTGATCTGATGTGTAGAGATAGCTCTGCTAAGACCTATCTCTACTTTGCTGTTTTTTAGTGTAAATTTATCGGGGCTGCGTCTGTTGCTGGTGGCATCTGAATGAAAAAGCCATTTTCTTTAATGCCGTTGATTACATCGGCGGCATTTTCACGCGCCAGTTTGCGCTCAGGTGTAATCTCTAATTGCATGACATATTCAGGCTGCCCAATGCTTTTAAGTATGGCTTCCGGCACACAAGAAAAATCATCTTGTTTATCTAAATACAAATACAGATCTGCTTTTTTGTTACTTTTGTAAATGAAACATTGCACGTCTAATGTCCTTAAAAATATCGTATAAAGTATTATTATCGCATCAATCGCATTATGAATGAACCTTCAATAAATCCAGATAATTTTTTTAAAACGGCTTGTTATTTTGAGAGTTCGTTGATTTTAGTGGCCATTGTTTTAGGCTGGGTTGCGGGTATTGATCCGTTTGCTCATCTTGAATTTAATGAGCGAGTTGTTTTCAATGGCATTTTAGGCACGTTACCGTTATGTATTATTTTTTTGGCATTAAATCAAACGCAATCGGACGCGTTAGAAAAAATACGCAAAGTTTTACATGATACTTTAGGTCCTAGCCTTATCAAGCATCATTGGACTGATTTGTTTGTTCTCGCTGCTATTGCGGGCATCTCTGAAGAGATTTTATTCCGAGGTGTTATTCAGCCCTGGTTAGAAAATTCTTGGGGTATGCTGGCCGGCCTACTTATTAGCAGTTTAATTTTTGGTTTAATTCATGCCGTTACCTTATTGTATTTTATTATGGCAACGGCAGTGAGTGTCTATTTAGGCATGTATTTAGATTACGACAACACGCGTAACTTGTTGGCACCGATTATCATTCATGGGCTGTATGATTTTTTTGCCTTTATGCTTATATTGCACGCGTATCGTTTAGAACAACAAAAGGCAAAATAACAATGACTATATCAGAGCAACAGATACAAGCAGACCTTTTGGGGGCTGGTATTATTAGCGCCGGGGCTTTAATGAGTTTGGTGGCTATGGTCGCTATCTGCCATATTTATGCCGAGCAAATACAGTTTGCTTATGAGTTACAAGATCGTGTCGTTTTGCGCACAATACTTTACGTGGTGGCAATTTTTAGTTTCCCGCTCATGAGGTTCGTTAGGCATGTTTTAGTCCGCTTAAATCAAACCAGTAAGACAGAAAAGTCGGCTAAGTCGCGTTACTTATTTACTATTTCTATTTCCATGCTGGCTTGTGCAAGCATTGGTTTATATGGACTGCTTATGTATGTGTTAGGCGATAGCTTTAATACACTATATATTTTTGTTGGTCTATCTGCTTTAGCTATGTTTTTGTATCGACCTAACAAAGATGAGTATCTAAGTATTGTGCGGGCTTTGGAGGGCTTGAGCAATAATTAGTAAATACTTGTCTTGGAACAGTTGATTGAGTTAGGTTTAGCTAAAAGTGTACTAAATTTAGTATTTATACAGAAAGTTATTGACTAGAAAATAGATCTCTATATAATTTTGCACAGCTTGAAAGTACGTCTTATATTTATGCACGCTGTTTCGATGTTTTATCTTTAGTGTTTTATCTTTAGTAGATCGTCCTGTTTTTATAAGTAATAACAAAACTTCTAGCAAAACCGCCTTAATTTTTTAAGGCACCCATTACTCTTGAAATTAAATAGGATATTATTATGTCTACTACTACTGGTACAGTTAAATGGTTCAACGAATCTAAAGGTTTTGGCTTTATTGAGCAAGAATCAGGTCCTGATGTTTTCGCTCATTTCAGCGCTATCTCAGGTTCAGGTTTCAAAACTTTAGCAGAAGGTCAAAAAGTTGAGTTCACTGTAACTCAAGGTGATAAAGGCCCTCAAGCAGAGAACATCGTAGCTCTTTAAATATAAGGCGCTATTAGGTACTACGTAAGTAGTACCCCACCTTAGGGTGTAAAAAAGCAAGATTTCAGTTGAAATCTTGCTTTTTTTTGCGCGTTACTTTGCGAATAAAGCGTAGTTGAGGTTGGTCAACAGTTTTTTAATGAAAATGGAGTACTATGAATATTTGGGTAGATGCCGATGCATGTCCGGTAGTTATTAGAGATATTTTATGTCGAGCCGCAGAGCGTGCCCAGGTACAGGTGACTTTTGTCGCTAATCAATTTATCCGTACACCACCTTCACGCTATATAGCGTTTATTCAAGTAGCTTCAGGATTTGATGTTGCTGATAATGAAATAGTAAAAAGGCTATGTGCTGGTGATCTTGTTATTACAGGGGATATACCCTTGGCAGCCGAGGTGGTTGAGAAGGGGGCTTATGGGCTCAATCATCGAGGCGAGTTATATACGGAGAATAATATCCGTGAGAGCCTGAATATGCGTGATTTTATGGATACTTTGCGTTCTAGTGGTATTAGTACTGATGGCCCTAGCGCATTAAGTGCAAGTGATCGGCAAGATTTTGCGAATCACCTAGATAAATTTTTAAGTCAGTGTAAAAAAATCAACTAGCTCTTGGCGTGTTGTTTATTTTTTGCGGCGCATGGGCGTGCATAACGCATTTAAACATTAAATCATCAACATGCGCTTCTGGATGTAGGTCGCCAAAATAGATGCCACATTCGGTGTTAGACAGTTGGTGCTTAATAATGCCGTGTATAGCGATAGGGATGCCCGATTTAGGTAATTGTAAGCTGATGGTTACCTGGTCGTTTTCTGCTGCTTGAATCGGAGAATTTAGCTTTATTTTTATGCCTGAATAGCTAATATCTAACACCAGTCCTTGGGTCAGAAATTCTTCTGCGGGTGGGTGAATAATTTTGATTTGTGCAACTAAGTTTTTAGGTTTAATGCGCGGGTGAGCGCGGTTGTCAGAATTCATAATTTACCTTAATGAAGTAAACGCTCAATACAAGCAATGCAAACAGTTTAATAAAATGTTTGAGGACTGTATCACAAAAATCTAAGGGTAAATTGAAAAATGTAAAATAGATGCTTTTTCCTGGCTCTTTGCTAAAACAGCGATAGCACAGGCTTTAACAAGGCCTTTCATTGTCAGGCTATCTTGTACGGCTAGTTCTTGTTTAGCCGGGATTCGATTTTTTGCTTGTAGCGTAAGAAGTGAATCGATTGTAGTTGCTGGTAACTATCAACACCTAGCGCTTGCAAAGGCACGTCTATTTCGGTGATATGTATGGGATACTTTTCTTGGTTTTGCCGAATGGCGTAAATGTATTCAGCCGCCGCTTTGAAAATATCTTTTTCTGTGTTGGCGGCGGAGAATTCTAGGTCATTGCAGTATAAGGTATAGAGTACTTCAGTGGCGGAACTGTAAATTTCCCCAGAAATGCGAATATTTAAGTAATCCCATGTAAGAGCAATAGGGGGCGTGATTTTTCTTGCGCTATACTGATTGCTAATCGAAAGATGTAAGGCAAAATACTCAACAGCAAGCGAGCTATTTAAGATGCCTTTATCATTAAGTATTGTTAGAAAATTAGAATAGGCAGTTAACAGTTGTTGGCTTGAGATATTGTTGTAACGTTGGCTAAAAAAACTGCCTTTTTCATCAATAATATAAAGATTGATGTAGCTGTCCCGAGCGTAATAAAAAACCTGAATAGTATTTTCTTTAGCAAATGAAAACAGCAGGGGAATAGGTGTGCTACTCAGGGTTGAATTGTTGAAATGTACCTTGCTAAAGCTAGCCTGAGGTTTCGCTAGCTCTAATAGTAAAGCTTCTAAATTGTTCACTTTCCAATAATGCAAGTAAGTGTCTTTTTGTTGGAAAATATAAAAAGCAGATTCTCCAGCAACAATTAAACGTGGAGAGCCTGTGTTTTTTTCGTCAATAAATAATTGCTTTAGCTTTTGGGATAATTCAGTTACGCCTAGCGCAATGCTTTTGCCTCGAATAGGCGTGTAACTTTCTATCTTTATCGGAATAGCTAGCGCTTGCTCGTTTATTGTTGCAATAAGACAATCAAATAAGCCTTCTAGCCCAAGAAAGCGATGTGCAGTCACTTCTCCCCAACTACTGATAGAAACTTGGTCTATGGTGTGAACAAAGTTTTCACGCTCAGGGCCGTAGCTTAATATATCCGATTGCTCGCTAATGATTAACATGCCATCTTTACGGCTAGCTGTCGGGATATTGCCTAAGTTAAGCAAAAGTAAGTTGGCCACAACTCGGTTTGGTTGCTTAAATGCGGATAAGGCGGTCAAATTGCCTAATTTGTGCTCAAGCAAGAATTGGCGTAGCGTTTCTAAGGTGTTATGAATATCTGTTTTGTTAAAAGACTGTTGTTGTGTTTGTATATGTAACAGCAGTTTTTGTTGATAAAGGCCATTAATAACTAGCCAAGATAAGAGTTCAACTAAACTTTTAGCATTTTGTTTAAAGGGGGCGATTCCTTTGGGGTTTTGTTCGGCAACTTCACCAGGAAATAAACTCCAGGTTGGGCGAGTTGCAGCTGTTTGTGATTCGATTAAGCTTAGTTCGTTTTCTTTGTTGCGAATGGCGCTGCGAGTGGTGATGATGTCTACTTTACCCGGGCTTTTTTGCAAAAAGGATTTTAATTTTCGGCCAATTAACTGAATATCTTGCTGTTGAAGGGAGTGCGCATTGCTATTGGAAAAGCGACTGATCATGCGGTAGCAAAGTTTTAGTTGGCGAATGATAATATCATTTTCTAAGCTGGCCTTTTTTATGTTCCATGCCTGATCTTTTATGCAGCTGGAAATAATGCTTTCAGGCCATTGGTCGCGGCGTACTATAGTGGCGATAAAAGCATCTCGGTCGGCATGTCTCTGGGTGGTTGATTGTTTTTCGAGTGCCCCGCTAATTTTTAGATAAAAACATTGGCGTATGAAATTAATGCGTTCGCTATCCGGATCGCTACTAAGATACTTTTCTACTTTATGGTAAACCAAAACATAGGGATCGGTGTCGTCCAAATTGAAATTACCTTGATAGACTGCTTTTTTTACCTCAAGGCATAGCCATTGTGGTTTTGGATATTCGCTGGCGTAGCTTTCCATTAATAAGAGCTTTAATAATGACTTATAGGGTGAGCTAAGGGATTTATAAAGGTGCCAAAGCGTTGCGCTAATGAATTCTTCCGTAGGAATTTCTTCTAAGCTGCCAAAATCAATGACTTCATGGTCACAAATAAAACGTTTTTCTTTTAAGTGCTTGACGTAATAATTGTAGTTTTGCTCCTCGTGTGGTGGCACTAGCCACCACAGCGGTGTGCGTCCGGCAATAAAGAGGGCAGTACGATAAAATTCTTCCAGTAATAAATAATGTTGTGTTTGCCCGCTGCTTTCAGAAGAGAGTGGCGTACTAACCCCTTGAATGAATTCTTCGCTATCGACTAAAAAAAAATGTACCTCAAGATCTAAAGATTCCGCCCACTTTTCAATAGCTGTTGCTTTGGCTTGTAATTCGTTAATCTCTTCTTTTAATAAACCATGGTCATGGCATAGCCAGATATCGATATCGCTGTTTTTAGTAAAAGCGATACTGCTGACGCTGCCCATTAAATAAATCCCTTGAATGGGATATTCCCTTAATGCGCGGCGCTTATAAGTGAAATGTTTAGAAAATGATTTGGCGAGTAATATAGTGCTGTTGCTGGGCGTGTAATTGGGTATGCCTGCAATCGTGTCTGAGGAAATAAAGCCGGGCAGTAAAGGATGGTTTTGGTGAAATAATAAAGGCAATAAATCTAAAAAAATACGTTGTCTAGGCAGTAAAAATTCTTGAATGCGTTGCAAACGTAATTGATTTAGGTTGATAAAGCGCTGCATGACCTTGTGTAGGTCTTTTTTGCTGATATCTTCGCCAGGCGAGCCAAGCTGGATAGGAGTGGAAGTGATCATTGCTTTATTGTCTTATAGGGCTAGCAAGCATTGCATGCGAAAAATTCTTATACAATGATTAAAGCGATTTAATGGCCAATCTTTAGTGATTAAGATCACATATTAGCCATGTTTAATTAATTGGCAAAAATTTCCTATCTCTGGGCTGTGAAAGTGCTCTAGGCTTGATAAGCAGGCATGAGCAATTTTAAGTCTAAAACTGTGCTGAATATCAAGGCCTAAGCTATGAGCCAAAATAATACGCATCACTCCGGCATGGGTAATTAAGAGCAGATTTTTACCTTGCTGTGCTTCTAAAAGTGCCTGCCAAGCCGCTAAAATACGGTGCTGAAAATCATTAAAGTGCTCACCGTTAGGTGGCGAGAAATTAACCGGATCAGCATAAAACTGACTTAACAGCTGAGGTTCAATTTGTTCCGCGGTTTTACCTTCCCAATCGCCAAAATCAATTTCTTGAAAAGCGGACTCGCTGATCAGCGGGCGTTGTAAATTAGAAGATACATGGGTAGCAAATTGATGACAGCGAGATAAAGGTGAGCTGATAATGATGTCCCAATGTGTCGCGTTGTTTAATTTATCTTGCATTTGCAGCCAGCCTTGCGCTGTTAATGGGTCGTCTGTTATGCCGCGATAACATGAACCGCCTAATACTTCACCATGGCGTAATAAATCGATATTAGTTTGCATATGAACAATTAACAAAACACATAGGATACGTGAAGCGCATTAATCAATATCAATGCGCTTTCTGAGTTACTATCGTTTTGCGGGTAATGCTGCTCTTGCTGTTTGAATCGCTTGGCGCACTGTATCCGGCGCAGTACCGCCGATATGTTTGCGCGCCGCAACTGAACCCTCTAAGGATAAGATGTCAAAGACATCTTCAGTAATCATCTCAGAAAAGTCCTGCAGTTCAGCTAAGGATAGTTCCGATAAATCACGCTCTGATTCAACCCCTAAACGCACTGCTAAGCCGACGACTTCATGAGCATCACGGAAAGGCATACCTTTGCGTACGAGATAATCTGCTAAATCGGTTGCGGTCGCAAAGCCTTTTTTCGCAGCATTCAACATATTCTCAGGTTTCGCCTGGATATGAGGAATCATATCAGCAAAGGCGCGTAAACAATTAATTAAGGTATCTACGGTGTCAAATAATGGTTCTTTATCTTCTTGGTTGTCTTTGTTGTAAGCTAGCGGTTGGCTTTTCATCAGCATTAATAAAGACATTAAATGCCCAGTCACGCGGCCAGACTTACCACGTACTAATTCCGGCACGTCAGGATTTTTCTTTTGCGGCATAATGGACGAGCCGGTGCAAAACGCATCAGGCAACTCAATAAAGGCGAATTGCGCGCTAGTCCATAAGACCAATTCTTCGGAAAAACGTGATAAGTGCATCATAATGATGCTCGCCGCAGCGGTAAATTCAATAGCAAAATCACGATCACTGACGGAATCTAACGAATTTGCAGAGGGACGTGAAAAACCTAATAATTTAGCGGTCAATTCACGATCAATCGGATAGCTGGTTCCTGCCAAGGCAGCAGCACCCAGCGGCATGATATTGACGCGTTTTAAACAATCTTGTAAGCGTTCTTTATCGCGTACTAGCATTTCAAACCAAGCCATTAAATGATGGCCAAACGTGATCGGTTGCGCCACTTGTAAATGCGTAAATCCGGGCATGATCGTGCCTGCTTCGCGTTCCGCTAAAGCTAATAAGGCATGTTGTAAACGCTCAATCATCGCTATGATCGCGTTAATTTCCATACGCATATATAAGCGTATGTCAGTTGCTACCTGGTCATTGCGCGAGCGACCCGTGTGTAGTTTTTTACCTGCCATACCAATAAGGTCAGTTAAGCGGGCTTCGATGTTCATATGCACATCTTCTTGCTGAATCGACCACTGAAATTCCCCGCGTTCGATTTCGCTTTTGATTTGCTCTAGGCCTTGAAAAATACTATCGCGTTCTGCTTTGGTTAAAATGCCGATGGTGCAGAGCATAGTGGCGTGGGCAATAGAGCCTTCAATATCTTGTTGCGCCATGCGTTGATCAAAACCAACGGAAGCGGTAAATATTTCAACAAAAGCATCGGTCGCTTGAGAAAAGCGAGCGCTGGAAAGTTTATCCTTATTAGCATTAGTCATAAAGTTGCATCAAATCTGGGCTGAGTAGAAAAGCCCAATTATAGCATTGAATGGGCGCTATTTAGTGAGCAATAAAAGCAGTATTGTGTGACCGCATAAAGCAATTGGCTAGGCTAGTTAATAGGGATTTTAAGCGTTATCTCTAGTGCAAAGGTTTTGCGCGTTGTATTATTTCGGCTTGGTGATGATCTTCATTACCGTTGATGACTTTCAGCGTTTCCAGACCCCAGCAAAACAGCCATCGCTACTGTGCAGCACGCGTAGCTCACTTTAACTTGAAAGGAAAATTTCCTGTGTAAATGACAGTTTCCTTCCCGTTACAGTAGCTATTTTATGCTTGATAATGAGCTATTTTTTGCAGAGGTTAAACATGAAACTAAGCGCGCTATTTTTTATTACCTTGTCAGTTATTTCTATGGGGGCGAGTGCGCATGGGCCCACCCCTAAAAAAGCCGATAAAAGTATTGTGATTAATGCCCCAGTTGATAAGGTTTGGGCGCTTATCAAGCAGTTTGACAAAATTTCAGACTGGCATCCTGATGTCTTATCTAGTAGTGGGGATGGTAAAAACGAATCAGGCAGTGAGCGAAAGCTCACACTCAAAAGTGGTGTGCTGGAAGAAGGTCTGGATTATTTTAGTGATGCGGATTATGAGTACAATTACCGCTTGAAAACTGAAAATACCGAGGTTTTTCCGGTGAGTTCTTATACTAGTGCTATGCAACTTATTGCTGAAGGCGATCAAACTAAGGTTAAATGGAAAAGCCGTTTTTATCGCGGTGATACGGGCAATACGCCGCCTGAAAAACTCAATGATGAATCAGCCATTAATGCGATGAATAGTTTTATCGATCATGGATTGCAAGGTTTAAAACAGAGTCTGGAAAAATAAATATGTCACGCCTAACGCTTGCTTTGTTGTTGTATGGCTTTGCCTCTATTGTAGTCAGTGATCCTTACTTCTATATTAACCAGCAACAAGGTGAGAGTGTTAGTGTCTTTAAGCGTAGTGATTTAACATTAAAGACTGCCATTCCAACCCTTAAAGGACCGGCAGGTATTGCTATTAGCCCGCATAATCCATGGTTTGCTGTCACTTATCCTGAACAAGGCATGGTCAGTTTTATTGATAGGGAAAAACTCATCCCCTTAGAACACATCAGTGTCGGTGGCAGTCCGTTTGGTGCTGTTTTTGCTAATAAGCAGCTTTTTATTAGCGACTGGTCTAGCAATACAGTTAAAGTGATTCATCCGGGGACAGGGAAGGTGATAAAAAAAATTGCCGTTGGCAAATCGCCCGCAGGCATCGCCACTAATGCCTGTGAATCACAAGTCTGGGTGCTCAATAGAGAAAGCAACAGTGTTTCGGTGTTAGATAGTCGTAGTTATACTATTATTAAAACCATAGCGGTTGATTCGGCACCTTTTGCTCTGGCGATGGATGAGCGATTTGCCTACATAGCCAACTCACAAGGCAATACCCTGAGCATTGTTGATTTGGTCGATTTAATTGAAATAAAGCGTATTCAAGTGGGGCGCATGCCTTATGGCGTTGCCGTTGATCGAAAGCAGCATAAAGTATTTGTTAGCAATCAGCTGGAAAATACAGTAAGTGTCTTGGATTCAAGAACGCATCAGTTGATTAACACTTTAAAAACGGGGGCTTATCCTGAAAATATTGCTGTTGATGAAGAAAATCAGCGGTTATTGGTGTTGAATTGGTTTGATGGTAGTTTAGCTGTGTTTGATAGCCAGACAGGTGAGGAAATAAAACGGATTGAGGTGGGCGATGGCAGTCGGGCTTTTGGCCAGTTTGTGGCAAAACCGGCGGTCTGTTTGGCAGATGCCCATCAATAGATCATCATTTATCGACTTCTATTAAACTATGTCGGGTTGCTATTAAGGTCAGCTCCGTCATGGTTTTAACTGCTAGCTTCTCTTTAATAGCCGTACTGTGATTACAGATGGTTTTATAGCTCAAATGAAGCTTTTCGGCGACATCGCGGGGACTATGGCCATTAGCTAATAAACAAAAAACATCAAACTCGCGCGGCGAAAGTTGTTTAATTTTATACTCATCATCTTGCTCAGTAATTATATTGACCGCCAGTTTTTGAGCCATTGCTGAATCTATATAGGTATGTCCTTGTGCAATTGAGCTAACAGCGATTACCAGTGTTTCAGGTGCGCTACTTTTACTAATATATCCCTTAGCACCTGATTTAATCGCTCTTGTTGCATAAATAAGTTCGTTATGAATACTGAAGACCAAGATTTTACATTGTGGATAGCGGCTAATGAGTCGTCGAATACATTCCAGTCCTCCCATACCCGGCATGGATAAATCCATTACCACCACATCAACGGGTTGCTCCATATAGTGCTGACAGGCTTTTTCACCGCAATCCACTTCATAGATCTTGCCTATTTTTTCCGACAGCGATAAGTAAGATTTATAACCTTCTCTGACGACGGCATGGTCGTCAACCAGTAGCACACTGATTTTAGTCATGATCAATTCTCAAAAAAACACTTATCATGAACAACTCGGGTTTTAAATGCTATAGGAGCTTTTCCTTTTTTACCGAAGCTATATTTGACGGGAATTTTTCCCAATCTAATCGTGGATTTGTTCCTGTCTAATTAGTCACTTATTCCGTATTCAGTTTGTTAGGAAAGCCATAGAATGGCCTCAGGCATTTACCAATTGGCTGCTAACTTGATCAGGCGGGTTTTTGGAAACTTATCACATTGGTAAATGCTTTTCTTATTATGAAAGTTAATCTGGAGGAACTATGCAAATTAAAAAATTTGCTCGGAATATGGGAACTACTGTGCTGGTTTCCAGTGCACTTTTTGCACTATCACAGCAAGCGAGCGCCAATAAAAGATTGGAGGATATGTCAGAGCAGAATACTAACTGGGTAATGCAAACCAAAGATTATAATGCCAGTCATTATAGTGATATGTACCAGATTAATATTCAGAACGTACATAAGCTAAAGCCAGTGTGGTCTTTTTCAACCGGTGTCCTTAATGGGCATGAAGGTGGGCCGCTGGTCGTTGATGGCATTATGTATATCCATTCGCCTTTTCCCAACAATGTTTACGCACTTGACTTAAACGAACCCGATAAGATTTTATGGCAATACAAGCCTAAGCAAAATCCTGCGGCGCGAGCTGTTGCTTGTTGTGATGTCGTCAACAGAGGGCTTGCTTACGCACCAGGGACTAAAGATTATCCACCGACTATTTTCCTAGACCAATTGGACGGTCATGTGGTGGCAATTAATGCCAAGACAGGGGAAATGATTTGGAAAATTGAGAACTCCGATATTGCTATGGGTTCTACCTTAACTTCTGCGCCTTTCGTTGCTAAAGACATGGTCATTGTCGGTAGTGCTGGTGCTGAGCTGGGTGTGCGCGGTTATGCAACAGCTTATAAAATTAAGGACGGCTCTCAGGTCTGGCGTGTTTATGCCACAGGCCCTGATAAAGATATAGGTATTGGCGAAGGTTTTAATAAAGATAACCCACACTATGGACAATTTGGTTTAGGGACGAAAACTTGGGAAGACGATGCCTGGAAAATCGGTGGTGGTACTAACTGGGGTTGGTACGCCTACGATAGCGACTTGGAAATGATTTACTACGGTTCAGGTAACCCTGCGCCATGGAATGAAACCATGCGCCCCGGTGATAATAAATGGACGATGACCATTTGGGGGCGTGATGTTAATACCGGTAAAGCCAAGTTTGGTTACCAAAAAACACCACATGACGAATGGGATTATGCTGGGGTCAATTATATGGGCCTATCAGAGCAAATGGTCAATGGTAAAAAGACTAAATTGCTGACCCACCCAGATAGAAATGGTCTGGTTTATACCCTAAACCGTGAAAATGGTGACCTGGTCAATGCCTTTAAAATTGATGATACGGTCAACTGGGTTAAAAAAGTCGATTTAAAGACTGGTTTACCTATTCGTGATCCTGAGTATTCAACCCATATGGATCATGAGGCAAAAGGAATCTGCCCTTCAGCCATGGGCTATCACAACCAAGGTATTGAGTCTTACGATCCTGTCAAGAAAACCTTCTTTATGGGAACCAACCACATCTGTATGGATTGGGAACCGTTCATGCTGCCTTACCGAGCAGGCCAGTTCTTTGTTGGTGCAACCTTAAATATGTATCCAGGGCCTAAAGGGACACTTGGTCAAGTCAAAGCCATGGATTCTGTAACGGGCGAATTTAAGTGGGAAATTGCTGAAAAGTTTGCAGTCTGGGGCGGAACCATGGCAACAGCGGGTGACCTAGTGTTCTACGGCACCTTAGATGGTTATATCAAAGCACTGAACTCTAAAAATGGTGAAGAATTGTGGAAATTCAAATTGCCTTCAGGCGTGATCGGTCATCCGATTACTTATAAACATAATGGTAAGCAATTTATTTCTATTTACTATGGTGTAGGTGGCTGGCCTGGTGTGGGCTTGGTTTTTGACTTACAAGATCCAACAGCCGGATTAGGTGCGGTCGGTGCATTTAAAGAATTGGCGCATTACACCCAAATGGGTGGTGGTGTCATGACTTTTGCGCTGGATTAATCAGCATGTAGGTTGGATAAGGCGATATTGCAATCCGACAATGGTTTAAGGAAAGGTGGATGACGAAAAACTTATCCACCCTACATAATCGCACGTTATTTACAGATAAAAATATGATACTAAGATCGAAATTACTCGGCCTGACTACACTCGCATTGATTTCAGGCTGTGCAGCCAATGCACAGCCTGAGCTTGCTTTTACGCCGGCAGGTGAGGCGCTTAAAGTTTGTGCAGCTGAAGATGAAATGCCGTACTCCAATAAAAAAGGAGAAGGTTTTGAAAATAAACTGACCCAGCTATTAAGTAAAAGCCTAAACCGTAAAATTAAATATGTTTACTGGCAAGATCCACGTTATTTTGTCCGAGACTTTTTAAACAAGGGCTTGTGTGATGTGGTGATCGGGGTTGATGCTGGTGATCCTCGGGTGTTAACAACAAAACCTTATTACCGCTCAGCTTATATCTTTATCTCAAGGGAAAAAGACGCTTTGGATTTACATGATTGGGATAGTGCAGTGTTACGCTCAGTTAAGCAAATTGCTTATGTCCCCGGAACACCTGCTGAGGTAATGATTCGAGCCATAGGACGATACAGTGATACCTTTAATTATAATAAGGGATTAGTCGGTTTTAAGTCGCGTAGAAATCAATATGTAAAATACGATACCAGCAAAATAGTCAGTGATATATCCAGTGGTAAGGCAGAGGTTGCCGTACTTTGGGGACCCGCTGCTGCACGCTACGTTAAAGCTTCTTCTGTGCCGCTCACTATGACAGTGGTGCCTGATAACAGTACCCGTGCAGATGGTGAAAAAGTAGGACAACATTACAGTACCGCTATGGCAGTACGTAAAAGTGAAACCGATTTATTAAAGCAATTAAATCATTTTATTAGTGATCAGCAATCTGAAATTGAGGATTTACTAAAAGATGAAGGCATTCCTTTGCTATAGAAAATTATATCGGTACAGCGATCAAACAACAGGACTAAATAATGAAGTTTAAACAAATACTAACAAGTGCTCTATTGGTATCTGCGCTAGCAGGAACCAGTGCTCATGCTGACATTACCTTGCGTCATGCGCTCTTGGGTACTGAATTGGATATGAGTTTTGCGAAAAAAGGCGGTGATACCCCGGCTTTCAAAGAATTTATGAAAGAAGGGAGAAATCCCTATAACACCGATAAAGCAGCCATTGAACAAGGCGAAAGTCTGTATATGACCGGCTGTTCAGGGTGTCATGGGCATGAGGCCGAAGGCAAACTTGGGCCTGGGTTAGCAGATGACTACTGGACTTATCCAAGTATCGCCACAGATCAAGGTTTTTTTGAAGTTTTATTTGGTGGGGCAAATGGCATGATGGGCCCGCAATATGTCAATTTTAATACCGATGAAATGTTAAAAATCATGGCTTGGATACGCTCTATTTATACGGGCAATCCAAAGAAAGCTAAATGGTTGAAAAAATAAATCAGGAGACTAGGAATGAATAAGCAATTATTAACAATCGCTGTTTTATTAACAGCATCCGTGTCGTTTACAGCGCACGCTTATGACGGTACTAATTGTAAAGAACCCGGAAATTGCTGGGAACCCAAACCCGGCTACCCTGCCAAGGTGGCAGGTAGCAAGTATGATCCCAAGCATGATGCCAACGAACTGAATAAACAAGCGGCCTCGATTAAAGAAATGGAAGCGCGCAATAAACAGCGCTCAGACCATTTTAATAAGACCGGTACCTTTGTTTATGATGTAGATGAGCTTTAAGACTGCTCATCTTAGCAAGTTATATTTCATCTAATCACAATAGGTATTCATGCGTACTGTTATATGTCAGCAAGGATTTGCGTTATTGGTGCAGGGAGCATTATTACCAGCGCTATAGTACGAAATAATATCCTCATTTTGTTATGTGAAATACCCCCGCTTGCTAAAACCCTGAGGGGTAGATGGCTTTATGTTTAATGGATTAGTTTTGCAAAATAATGCTTTTATTTACCTGAATGGACTCAGTTAAGCAACACATCAGGAGGTGTTTGCTTCGCTGCAAGCGATAGCTTAAAACAGCTTATAGGTAGCTACTTAACTGTTTTAAGTCCCGGGCTATCAGCGAAATCAGCGCGTTTATTTTGTAAATATCAATGCCTGAAGGAACTCTACCCCTTTCCAGAATTCTCATAATGCTTCTGGTAAAGACTAATGTTAAGCGTTTACTCCAGCTCTCCTCCGAGCTGGAGCTTTTTTTTGGATAATCAATTTGAATAATCAACTCAGTGACTGGCGTCATTTAGCCTTACAATTCGAGCAACAAATTAATCACACCATACTCGGCCAGCAGCAGGCAGTCCGGCAGTGTGTTATATCTGTTTTTGCCCGTGGCCATGTATTACTGGAAGGTAATGTCGGTGTCGGTAAAACCACCTTGCTACGGGCTATTGCGCAAGGCTTGGGCGGTGACTATCAACGGATTGAGGGAACCATAGACTTAATGCCGGCAGACTTGATTTATTACACTTACCTTGATGATAAAGGTAAGCCACAAATAGACCCAGGGCCCTTGCTTAAACAAGGCGAGACCCTTGCGACCTTTTTTTTTAATGAAATAAACCGTGCCCGCCCTCAAGTACATTCCATGTTACTTAGAGTGATGGCGGAAAGAAGCATCAGTGCTTTTAATCGAGACTATCAGTTTCCTCACATACAGGTTTTTGCTGATCGAAACCGCATAGAAAGAGAGGAAACCTTTGAATTACCCGCCGCTGCGCGCGATCGATTTATGATGGAAATCAATATTGATATGCCAACAGATGACGCGCTGTTAACAGAGCTTATCTTTAATACCCGCTTCCATGATGTGGATAGCTTAATTAACGAGATGGAAACTGGCAATATTGCCTATTACCAGCTCAATGACATAGCCCAAGACATTCAACAAAGCATTCAGCCGACAGCAACATTAAAGCATTATGCGCTGGACTTATGGAAAGCCAGTAAATACCCAAAACAATATGGTATCCAGTTAGCAGATGTGGAAATGGATCAACTGATTCAATCGGGAGCCAGCCCGCGAGGTATGAGTTTTTTAATTCGTGCGGCCAAAGTCAATGCCTGGCTTGAAAACAGAACCACTTTATTGCCCGAAGATTTACAGGCTGTGTTTCAAGTCACCATGGCACACCGTATCTTTTTAAATCCAATTTACAGTTACCGACAAGAACAGCTGATGCCCGAATTAATAACAGGCATTCTTGAGGGTATTGCTGCGCCTTAGGCAAAAATTATGCAAGAAGGGCAGGTGCAACCATTTTTAATCAGACATCATGGCATAAAAAAATAATAACTTATGACTAAGCAAGCATTTTTAAAAGCAATTATTCCAGAAAGTGGTTTTGGCGATTTACTGGGGGTTTATTTAAACTGGACTGGAGTGGGTTTTGTCTGCGCCATTATTGCTGAACGCTTGGATCATTTTAGCGGCGTTTCTTATGCCGCTTATTATACTAACTCGCTTAACTCAGCCATTGGCGTTAAGTTTTGGTCGCTCATCAGCATTATTGGCTTGTTACTTTTTTGTTTGAGTCTGCCGCTGGTTTATTTTGCGCAACGCTCAGACCAGATCAGCACACTGTGTCAGCGTTTTCGATATTTTAGCTACGCTTTCTTTTTAGTTGCCTTCGATGAAGGCGCGTTAATACTGGGGATACTATTGGCTAATTTAATCAGCACCAATGAACGGGCGGCGCTCTTAACTGAAAAATCATTTTTGTTTACCGAAGCCAGTATATTAAGCATCGTCGCGCTTATTTTCGCTAATTCGCTGCTGTGGTTACTGGGTGAGTCACTCTACAATCGGCAACATAAAAACGTCTCAGGTGTGGTTAATTTGATTGTTACCCAGCCGATAAAATACAGTGCTCCTGCTTATTTTCTG
>JACUUF010000310.1 GCA_014859465.1 Methyloprofundus sp. | reverse complement strand
TTAACGGTACTAGCAACACGTTGTATTTCTAAACCCAACTGTTGATATTCTGCATCCATTTGCGAACGGTTTTCATTGCTGTAAGTACCTGTTAAAGATTGAACCGCTAGCTCACGCATACGCTGCAACATATCAACAACCTCTTCAGAGGCACCATCAACAGTTTGAATCAATCCAACACCATCGTTTGCATTACGAATCGCTTGCTCAGTACCACGTATTTGAGTGGTCATACCTATCGCAACCGCCATCCCTGCGGCATCATCAGCAGCTCTATTAATTCTTAAACCGGAAGTTAAACGCTCCATCGTGGTTGATTGGTCACGCGATGTGCCATCTAAAATTCGGGCGGCATTTATCGCCCCCATATTTGTATTGATTACCATTGCCATGGTGAAATTCCTTCTTGTGTGTGTTTTATATTTTTATATTTCTTATATGTGAGGCTGTATGTTCAACCTTCAATTAAGTTATCGGCAATGGGGGTATTTCTTTAGCCAGAAATGAAAAAAATTGGTGTTTTTAATAGACTTAAAACACAAACGCGCCATATTGGCGCGTTTGTGTTTTAGAAAAGGAAGGGTCGGAGATTTTTACTGGTTTATATTCATTAATAATATTTGAGCCGTTTGGTTGTCTTTATCCATTAGCAACACCTGTTCTAATGTTTGCCTCGCTTCATCAACTTGTCCCAAGTCAATTAAACGTTGGGCCAGTTTTATGTGTACATTCACTTTAATTGGGTGCTTCTCTAAGTACATTCGTAACACTTCCGCAGACATTTGTAACTGACCAATCAAAGCCAACAAATCCGCGTAGGGAACCATATAATCCAATGAAAACACGCATAAGTTTTCAAGCAAAGATAACGAATCATTATGGCGCTCTGCTCGCATTGCTAGATCAAGTAATCTTTTTAAAGCGGAATGCTTTAAAATTGGAACATTGATTGTTTTGTAATAAACTTCGGCTTCTTGCTCATTTTGATTAGTTTCAGCTAACATACCGTTTAATAAAGCTGAAAAATCAGCAGCCTCATTAGCTTTGTTAAGTTGTGGCGCATGCTTCAACAACTCGTGTAGTTCGTTTTGATTTACTAAACCAAACGCACGCTCCGCTCTTGCTAACAATTTACTTATATCTTGAGTATTGCGCTTAAGATTGTGAAAATGTGTAGTATCTGTTTTTTCTAGTTCTTGCTGAAATTGCTGTTGAGCTTTTTTGACCAAATCACAATCGGATGATGAAAGTCTCGATACGTCAGAGTGCCATTCTAACCAAACATCCGCACGACCTAGTTCGCTTAACTTAAGCCAACGCTCGTACAAATCTGAAACGGTTACTTTACCTTCTAACTCATCCAACCTTAACTTTGCGCGGTCAATGGCCTTAACAATTAAAACTTGATATTGCTCCGTTGAAGACTTAACCCCCTTAAAAAAACTGGTCAGTTGATATGAAACCTCATCCGAACTGAGTGCTTCTTCATCCTCCACAGGTTTAAATGTTTCAGAGAAGTTAGCACCGCGATAACTCAGCAACAAATCACCATCATCACCAATTAAGTGATTCATTTTCTTACGTAATTTAATAACTTTATTCAATACTTTCTGCTTCGGATCAGAACTATTTTCTGCATAAAGTTTAGGCATAATTTCTAAAGCTTCCACCCCTAACTTTTCAAGCTTATTGAAACGCTGTTTTTGCTTTTCAAGCTCATCAATAGTTTTAGCCACATAATCTATGCGCTTTTGAGAGGATATCGTCAATAACTCCTTTAAATCGTCCAGTTTTTTAGTCGTTAGAGTAGTTACAAAATCAAAACTTTCGGGCGAAGCATACTTCACATTCTCAATTTTAGCCGACCCCAAACCTGTTGAGTAAAATCGTAACGAAGGATTTTCCTGCAAATAAAAACCTATTTGCTGTTCAAGTATACTTCTAGCACTGGCAAAGGTTGGCTCAGTTGGTGTCATCTCCCCTGAGTTGGCCTCTACTTTAATATGATTTTTATAACTTAATTGTGATGCAACCTTGGCCTCATCACTACTTGATTCATGAGTACGTCCTTTTGCAAAACAAAAGTCTAATCCCGATAAAACTATATTTTGGCAACCTAGATAAGCCGCAACATTCACAGCCGTGTTAGTGACCGTAGGTCCCAATGAATCCAAATTGCGAGGATAATCATCATTTTTCCAACCATACTTATTACCTGTATAACAGGTTAAACCAGCCCATTGACCTAAAAGTTTAGGGTTAACATGATACCCATTTAGTAGAATCGCTTGATTTTGAAAAGCAAAAATGCCTTTCGAGTTATCAAAACTGACATCATGAGGGTCAACCGATACAAAAAAATCAGGCACAATTCCTTCTTTTTTTAATCTCCGTGCAATACGCGCAACTGAAAAAATTACCAACTTCGACTGGCTTTGCTTAATCCAATCAATCGCATCATCCAAAGTCGGACCACCACCCAGCACTAATGCCGTCGCACCTTCTAAGGTATTTTTATACGCTTTAAGCGGTAAAACATTATCGGCTGCATTCAATAACCTTGCGTTTTCGAATTGAGCCGCATTCTGCCCAACAACATTTCCTTTAAGGAAGTTTATATATTGGACTTCTACCTCATCCCAAAATTGATGATAAGGTGAGCCTGGCTTCGCATCCATAACAGCCATTGAACGTATAAGTTGGATCTTATTACGTACCACATAGGATTCAAAAGTCTCATGTAGAGTATTAAAATCAAAGTCAGCCGATACAACTGATACTTGCTGGCCAGTCGGATCATCACTAAACTCAACGCCAAGTTTGCCATTCAAGTTGTTTAACTCAATAAAAAGAAATTTAAGTGTTGCCGGCAGTTTTTGCGATTTCACATAGTTGTAAAACAAACCACTGTCTGTACCCACCACCAAATAAAGCATTTCATCTTTCTTAAATAGATCCACATAATGGGCTTTGTAGACTGTTTCAGATGACTGTTTTAAAAAAAGGTGTTGGTTTATTTCTGGGTAAAACTCTTCGCCAAAAGGATTTTTTAACGGTGTTGACAAGGTTATATCAATCATAAATGCCTCATTACAAACTTTTTAGTTGCCAATTTTAAGCATGAAATAGACCAAGTAATTTGGAATGCTACTCACACACAAGGTTGGCTGAGTGTTTTGCAACCAAAAACTCGGCATATTCAAAGTCTTCTACATAATCAATATCAACCGAAAACTGTTTATCCATTTCATAGGCATAGGTGCCCTGCTGAAGATAAAAGGATTTTTCCGCCATGATATCTTGAAGTCTGCCACACATAATGGCGCCGTTTAACTGGTAACGCTTAGGTAGGTCTTGGCTTCGAATTTTAAGTTGGCTGAGTTGATTAGCTATAAAACTGTCTAGGCAATTGTTAACTGGCAAGGTCATAGTCCATTCTATCGGATGTTCGACTGCAGTTACCGACACTACCGATTTAACAGTATCGTTCAATAGTCTTTA
>JACUUF010000309.1 GCA_014859465.1 Methyloprofundus sp. | reverse complement strand
TAGTCTGCACTTATTTTAGGCGGTTGAGAATGTGTGGTTTAATTGACGGTTACCTATATTCTCAAGCCATAACCAACCCTACCGCCTGTATGTTAGGTAAGTGGTATTACGGCGAGGGCCAGTTTTTTGCAAGTAGCAAGGCGTTTCAGCAGCTTGAAGAGCCACATAATGAACTACACCTACTTGGTCATCAACTCATCGTTGAGTCACGCAAAAAATCTCCTTCTATGGAAAAGCTTACTGACCTATCCAAACAATTAACTCAGAAATCCCTGCTAATGATTGAGGCATTGCATAGTTTGGAACACTGTGAGCGCATGAAGCAACAAGGCTCAGAATCAAGGGAATCAAGGGGGCAGTCAACTTGATTTTTCAGAGGGAATGGCCGTGAGGCTATTTATTAGCAGGATATAGATCGGGAAAATTTCTTAGGTGTATCGGCAGCAGTCTGTAAACCGTTCCACTGGTTGCTACATGCCTATTGTTTTATGAGCAACCATTACCATTTATTGTTAGAAACGCTGAATGGATAATTTATCCAAAGGTATGCGTCAGTTGAATGGCCATTACACTTGCCTAGATACCTATGCCTTTGCAATCAACTATAGCGGTAAAACAAAGTCATCGGGTTCATCAATCACTGGGTTAATCAAAGAGCCAATCTGCTCAATTTCAATTTTCACCGTTTGCCCTGCTTTCATATAGCCACGCGGTTTCATTTTTACGCCAACACCGCTTGGCGTTCCAGTAGCAATGACATCACCCGGCTCTAAAGTCATCGCCTGGGTTAAATAAGCGATCATTTCATAGCAGTTAAAAATCATATGCTGGGTATTCGATGATTGGCGCAAGTCATCGTCTATCCACGTTTGTAAATTCAAGTTATGCGGATCACGAATTTCATCGGCAGTGACAATCCACGGCCCCATCGGCCCATGGGTATCAAATGATTTACCTAGCGTCCAAGTTGGCGAGCGAAACTGCCAGTCACGCACTGAGACATCATTAACCAAGGTATAGCCCGCGATCACTTTATGCGCATTTTCCAGCGACACATGCCGACAACGCTGGCCGATAACAAAAGCCAATTCCACTTCGTAATCTAGCTTTTCCGATACTTTAGGCACATAAATCGCTTCACCTTGCGCAATCACACAAGTGCTTTGCTTGGTAAAAAAAGTCGGATAGTCCGGTTTTGCTAAGGCCGTTTCGGCAATATGATCAGCGTAATTTAAACCGACTCCTAAGAATTTACCTGGTCTTGGAATCGGCGCCATTAACTTAACATCACTTAAAGCAAGCCGTTGCTGCTGACTATCAATTAACTGTTGCAGTGCCTGCAATGCTGGCTGTCCTGCCGCCAGAAACGCCAGCATAGTAGGCGGAATATCTGCCTGCCCTAAACTATCGACCACGGTATTATCAACGACTGCACCAACTCGGCTGAGACCTTGATAAGTAAATGTCACTAACTTCATAAATAAAAACCTATAAACAAGACAAAATTATGGCTATTTTACCTGAGGATGAAAGCCAGAAACGGCCCTTTGCAACTGCTCTAACAATGTCTCAGAAGGATCTTTTGCATAACGCACGCTGATATATAGTCGAGTAATGTGTGCAAATGCTAGCGCGACCAGCGGCTGCTGCTCAGTAACGCGCACTAAAAAGTCGTTAGCGCCTTCATTATCTGCTCTAACCAAGCCTAGTTTGGCTAATTTAGCACTCGCTTGCAGATAATAAATTTGCGCCTCATCAAGCACTGTTTTTTGTTTACGTAACAGCATAATAGCCAACACGAGAATAACCACCGCTAATAAGCCGAGAAGCCAGTGGAACATTTTTTTAAATCCGCTAATGCCTAGCTTAGATAAAAAGCTCGCTTGATTCTGGCGATCATAATTAATAATCCAGCGCTGCCAGCTATAATCAGCACTACTCCATAAGTTACGCACCTGTTTGAGCAGGGAAATTGTCTGCTTATCTAATTGTACTGGCGCAAAACTGACCGCATTACTGGCAATTTGCTGTTCAATATTAACATCCTGTTCAACTCGCTCGGGCGCAACAGCCGTCGTCGGGTCATAGCGCACCCAGCCTTTACCGGACAACCAAACTTCAGCCCAGGCATGTGCATTAGCTTGCCTGACTTCTATAAAGCCACCGGCCTCATTATATTCACCCCCTTGATAACCGCTGACTACGCGCGCCGGTATGCCGGCGACACGCATTAAATACACAAAAGCCGTTGCATAATGCCCACAAAAACCAGCGCGCGTATCAAATAAAAACATCTCGATCGGGTTTTCTGTCATCAATGGCGGCATTAAGGTGTAATAAAATTTATTCTGCCGAAAATGCAAAAATAGATGCTTAATAAAGGTTTCTGGAGGCTCATCAAATCCGCCTAATTGTTTAACTAAGTCTGTAACTCGCTGCTCAGGGGACTTGGGTAATTGTAAATTATCGCTAAACTCGGTCTTGGTGATATAGCCTGTGTTGTAATTTACATAGGAACTAAGCGTATATTCTGCGCGTTTATTAGACGGCTCAGAAGTGAGTAATTGGTGGTTGCCGTTTGCATATAATGGCCACTCAAAAGCGGCGGGCATATCCAAAGCAAAGACCCAATTTTTATTTTGCGGCTCCATTAATATTTTATATTGGTAGGCATCGCCAAAAAAATTCACTTTATCCAGATAGCCTTTGAAATAAGTATTTTTGGTTTGCTGCCATTTTTTGCCATCGGTATAGGAAAATACCGGACCGCGCCAGTAGCGCTGTTCATTAGGTGGTATGGCACCCGAAAATTTAGCACGAAAAACGCGCTCGCCTGATAAGCCTAACTGGCTGATCGCGCCCGGCTCCAAAGTATCGCTAAGGCCACTGATCGCGACATTATCTTCCTGCAAAAATGACCAGCGCGGCGCTTCTAATCGAGGAAAAAAGATAAACAGGATAATGGTTAATGGTAAGGCTTGCGCTAAAAAATTAGCCGCGACCTTTAATGATTGCCAATTACCTAAGCCACTACTATTAATGCACAGTAAAGTCCCTAACAAGCTAATACAAACGAGTAAGGTATAAGCCGCCATCAGTATATTCTGTACATATAAAAATTGCGAAGCAGCAACAATAAAGGCCAGATAAGTAATTAAATATAAGTCCCGCTGGGTTTTTATTTCCAGCAATTTCAGGCCTAAGGCCGTGACAAAAACAGCCGTCCCCGCATCACGGCCAAACACACCTTGATGCATGATAACCAATAGCCCTATACCACTGAGCAATAACAAAAAAACCAGCAATTGATTAGGTAAATAAGCAGGCCGCCAGATGCCTATAGCACGCCATGTTAAAAGCGCAAAGAAAAAACTAATAATCGGAATAGGCACATGCAGCGCATGTGGCAAGGTAATTAGGCCTATAGAGCCAAGCAAGAAAATAAGCGTCCGTTGATTGATTGTTTGTTCCATAAGTAAATACTTCCTCTAATTTTTCTTGTTT
>JACUUF010000308.1 GCA_014859465.1 Methyloprofundus sp. | reverse complement strand
GTTTTAATAATCGTATCGGGTGTCAAACTCATCGATTCAATACCACATTCCACTAAAAACTCAGCCATTTCAGGATAATCCGAAGGGGCTTGACCACAAATACCGGAATGTCGGCCATTACGTTTCGCGCCATCAACGGCCATTTTAAGAAACGCTTTGACGCCTGGATCACGCTCATCAAAATCAAAGGCGACGATTTGTGAATCTCGATCCACACCTAAAGTTAATTGCGTTAAATCATTAGAACCGATAGAAAAACCATCAAATAATTTGGCAAATTCATCGACTTGAATGACATTATTGGGGATTTCGCACATAACATAAATTTTCAAGCCATTTTCGCCCTGCTTTAATCCGCATTCTGCCATCTTAGCTAAAACACGCTCGCCTTCAGCCACCCGCCGGCAGAAAGGAATCATTAAAATAACATTATTTAAGCCCATCTCGTCACGCACGCGTTTCATAGCCGCACATTCCAACTCAAAGCCCTCTTGATAGGCAGGATGGGTATAACGTGAAGCGCCACGAAAACCAATCATCGGATTTTCTTCTTGCGTTTCAAAGCCACTACCGCCTAATAAAGAGGCATATTCATTACTTTTGAAATCAGACATGCGCACCACCACCGGCTTAGGATAAAAAGCCGCAGCAATTGTGCCCACGCCTTCCGATAAACGCTGGACAAAATAATCCGTTGGGCTGTTATAGCCCTGCACTAAACGGGCTATTTCTTGACGCTCTTTAAGACTTTCAACCTTATCTGGATAAAGCAAAGCCATCGGATGCACTTTAATATACTCGGTAATAATAAATTCCATACGCGCCAAACCGACACCATCATTCGGCAAGAAGCTGCTTTTAAACGCTAAATCAGGATTACCTAAATTAAGCATTAATTGCGTTTTCGGACGGGGTAATTCAGCTAAATCGGTACGCTCAACATGAAAAGGAATATTACCTCGATAGACCATACCAGTATCACCTGACGCACAAGAAATAGTCAGTTGTTCGCCAGTTTTTATTTGCGCGGTGGCATTATCGCAACCAATAACAGCAGGAATACCTAATTCGCGGGCAATAATAGCCGCATGACAGGTGCGCCCCCCTCGATTGGTAACAATTGCCGAAGCGATTTTCATAATCGGCTCCCAATCCGGTGAAGTCGTATCCGCTATCAGCACTTCACCCGCTTTAAATTCAGATAAGTTTTCTGTCCGGGTTATAACATGTGCCACACCCTGCGCTATCTTGCCGCCGACCGCATGGCCTGTTGTGACAATCTCCGTACTGCCCTGCAATTTATACTCTTCTAGTAGCATGCCTTGCCTTTGCGAATTAACCGTTTCAGGGCGCGCTTGGACAATATACAGCTGGCCATCTAAGCCGTCTTTCGCCCACTCCATATCCATCGGGCGATTTTCCCCCGCTATCTGACTGTACAACTGCTCAATTTTAATCGCATAGTCCGCTAAGGTCAGTGCATCGGCATCACTAAGACAAAATTGCTGGCGCTCTTTAGCGGAAGTAATGACATTTTTCGTCGCTTCACGGGTTGTACCTTGACTATAAACCATCTTGATTTTTTTAGGCCCTAATAAACGCCGTAAAATACAGCGGTGGCCTTGCATAAACGTCGGCTTATGCACATAAAATTCATCAGGATCCACCATGCCTTGGACAACATTTTCACCTAAACCATAAGCGCCCGTGATAAACACGACATCGCGAAACCCGGACTCGGTATCTAAAGAAAACATCACGCCACTGCTGGCCAAATCAGAACGCACCATTTTCATAACGCCAATGGATAAAGCGACGCTAAAATGATCAAACCCCTGATTCATACGATAATGAATTGCACGGTCGGTAAATAAACTGGCAAAACAGCGGCGACAAGATTCTAGCAAAGCAGCAGCACCCTCAACATTCAAATAGGTATCTTGCTGCCCAGCGAAACTGGCGGTGGGTAAATCTTCAGCCGTTGCCGAACTTCTGACGGCCAAACTCAGTCCCTCGCCGTATTGCTCTTGTAATTGCTGATAAGCGCGGATAATTTCATCTTGTAGATCTTCAGGAATACCAGCGGCATAAACAATTTCCCTAGCTTTTCTGGCGCATAATGCCAAACTTTTTACATCATCCGCCTGCAAACCATCCAAGATAACATGCAAAGCATCCCAGCTATTGCTATTATCGAGCATATAACGATAAGCCTCGGCGGTGATGGCAAAACCATTAGGGACTTTAACGCCTTGAGAGCTTAGTTTCTGGTACATTTCCCCCAACGATGCATTCTTGCCACCGACCAAGGGAATATCTTCAATACCGATTTCATCGAAAAAACGAATATATTGATAACTCATACTATCTCGCTCCTTTAAAGTGAACTGCTTATGATTCGTAAATATTCACAGCCCCCTTATTTAACTCTCCCTCATCCCTGCCCTCTCCCTCAGGGAGAAGGTGATAAGCAAAGGGGCTCTGAATATTTACTATGATTCCAATGCAATTGCTAAGTTAATACAGATAAACATTTTATTCTGCAAGGTTTTTTAAGGAATTTGAACAACACGCTTAAACCTTTAATTCTGTCTATATAATCCAATAAAAACCTTCCATTAGCAATAAATTCAACGGCGAATGCTGCGACCATCAAGCCCATAAGCCGCGCAAAAATATTAATTCCCGTATGACTGATATGTTTACTAATTGTAATTTACTGTATTTAAAAACTAAAATTACTCCGATTTCTCATTGTTAGCGCTTCATTCACATTTAACTTTACAAAACCTGGGAGATCGAAATTTTTCATTTAAAATGGTATTTTAACTAAGCTACTGATAAAAAATATGAGGATGATGCCACCCCCGAATAAACACATTATTATTTTGTTCGCATGTATTTTATTACCTATCACTAAAGTCAATGCAGACACCCCCTCAGATGACCATATAAAAGCAATCGTTAGAGAATTACTGCAACAAAAAGACTCTAAAATCGACGCGCTAGAAGCCAAAATTCAACAACTAAAACAAAAACTTCTGTTGCAGGAACAAACCAATAAACCCTTTGCTATTACTGCTGATAAAACCTCACAGCTGACGAATGCTATTGAGCAAAAGACAGAAAGTTCGGATAGTGACGTGCTCACCGATATTTCTAGCTCAATAAAAGACTTCGATACCGTAGCCAAACAAAATGGTCTGGACATTAGCGGATTTTTTGACGTCAGTGCTCAAACGCAAAATAAATCAGGCAATACTTTTACTTTAGGAGCCGTAGAGTTAGACCTTGAGTATAGCTATGATGACCATTTTGCGGTCAGCTCCGCTTTCGTCTGGGATGGCAGTACAGCAGCCATTGGTGTTGCTGTACTCGATTTTCACATGTTTAATGATTCAATCCCTGCTAGAGGGCGTATTTTTTCTGGGCAAGGCTTTCACATCCAAGGAGGCGGTGTTTTTCAAGATAGTTTTCGCCTAAATTATTTAAGCTGCTTCCTCAATCCT
>JACUUF010000307.1 GCA_014859465.1 Methyloprofundus sp. | reverse complement strand
GGCGCTCCTTTCGGCCTAAAGGCCGAGGTTTAAACCAGCAAGGAAGATTGATCAAAGGTAAATGTAATACCGGAATGCGCTGCGCCGATTTCCCGTATTCCGTAAACTCCATACGGGCTACGTTTTTTTAAATTAAAAAAGATATCCAAACTTAAATTGGTAGCCATAAAAAACGACTATACATTTAAGCTGGGACAGGAAATTTCAAAAAATTAGGCAGGAGTGCAATAGCTTTAGCTATTGCTGGTTCGGTAATAGCTAAAGCTATTTGACTCCTATTATGCGTACCATCTTAAAATGGACACCAAAAAACAAACATATGGCAAATAAGCACACGACAAAAAAAATACTTTACGTTGAAAATGGCATTGGCTATGGCGGCGCTATTATCTGCCTGCGGCATTTAGTTAGAAATCTTGACCGCAACCTATACACTCCCATGGTCATTACAGGAAGAACAGGCGCGCAATATCAAGAAATTGCCAATGAAGCACAGTGGAAACATATTCCAGACCGACATATTGACATCGTCGGCGCTCATAGAAAACTAGACCCTACAGCGTGGCCCGATAAAATCCCCGGACTACGTTTTATCATCAACCAACTACTCGCGAGAGCAGACGACCTGTTTAACTTCCTGCCCTTTTTTATCAACCTGCTTTGGACTGCCAAACAATTTCAAGCCGACCTCATTCACGCCAACAATGAACCCCTGTGTAATCGCGCAGCGCTATTAGTCGGCAGAATACTCAAAATCCCCACCATTTGCCATATCCGAGGCGACCAAAAAGGCTCACAAGCGATGGCATGGTGCTATAGCTTAGCCGATCATTTTATTCCCGTCTCACATTGGGTATCGCAAAGCATACAAGATAAACTCAATATTCCAGCCGAAAAAATCACCGTTATTTATGACGGCTTAGAGCTAGACAAACTAGATATCAACGCAAACGGACAACATTTTAGAAAACAACACCATATTGCACAAGACAACTTCACCGTTGGCTTAGTCGGCTTACTAATCCCCTGGAAAGGCCAAGAAATATTTATCGATGCCGCCCAGCAATTAAAAAACAAAATACCCCAACTAAAAATGCTCATCGTCGGCGGCACACCAGATGACTGCCAGGCCTATGAAACCAAGTTAAAAGCAAGAGTCAAAAATGAAGGTCTGAGCAACATAATACAATTCACCGGTCATTCAACCAATATGCCCGAAGTTTACCAAGGATTAGACATTGTTGTCTCCGCCTCCACAAGTCCAGAGCCTCTCGGTACAGTGGTCATAGAATCCATGACCTTAGCCAGACCACTGATCGGTCCAAACCACGGCGGCGCAGCAGAAATGATGACGCATAATAAAACCGGATTATTATTCACCCCAAAAGATGCCACCAGTCTCGCCAACGCAATTGAAACCTTCTATAATTCCGCTACACTAAGAACCGCACTCAGTCAGGCAGCTAGAAAACATGCCTTAAAGACATTTGCAGTAAAAACACATGTAGATCAAGTACAAAACCAATATAAATCCTTACTCAACATATAAAACTGCAAACATAAATCCCATGATTAACATCGCTAAAAATATCTACACCTACCGAGAACTGATCACTGCACTAGCCTGGAAAAATATTGTCGTGCGCTACAAACAAGCCTACCTTGGTATTTTATGGGCGGTATTAAAACCCGTCATGCTGATGCTGATTTTCACCTTAGTCAGAAGCTTCGTTGGCATAGAAACCGGCGACATTCCCTACCCTGTTCTCACTTTTGCCGCCTTACTGCCTTGGATATTTTTCCAAGAATCAGCGTCTGAAGGGGTTAGCAGTGTGACCTCAAATGCCGCTTTAATCAAAAAAATCTATTTTCCACGCGAAGTCTTTCCTTTAACCGCCATGGTCACTAAATTAGTCGAGCTGTTTATCAGCTTTCTCATTCTTGCCGGGTTAATGGTTTATTACAAAATGATGCCCACGCTATATGTCATTTGGGTACCGGCCATTATCCTCTACACCATGATCGTCGCACTCACCATTAGCTTTTTTGGTGCCGCACTTAATGTCTATTACCGTGATGTCGCTCAAGCGTTACCGGTGGCTTTATCACTTTTAATGTATGGCTCACCTGTTATTTACCCGCTAAGCTTAGTACACAAAAAATTAATCGAAGAACAAGCGGCTGGTGCCTGGTCGAATGACCTCTATACCCTGTATACGCTCAACCCCCTAGCGGGCATTATCGACAGCTTTCAACGCGTTATGCTCAAAGGCATTCCACCTGATTTTGACGCCATATATCCAGGACTAACATTGACCTTAGTTATACTGCCCTTCAGTTACCTATTTTTCAAACGTGCTGAAAACTGGTTTGCAGATGTTATTTAAGCTAAAAACCGCAGGTGCGACAGATTCGCGCTCTATTTCAGCGCTACAAGAATCTGTAGCTACCACAGATTGGCACTATGCGAATTTGTCGCACCTACATATAAAATTTACCCACATTTCTAAATGAAAACAGACACCCTCTTCTATCGTTTATTTAAAAACGCACCTGAGCTGGCACTTCAGCTCGCAGATTTAAATGACGCCGATACGCAAAACTATCGTTTCAGCTCAGAAGAGATCAAACAAACTGCCTTTCGTTTAGATGGCATTCTCACACCCCACAAGAGCATACGCATTTACCGGTTATTTTTGTCGAAGTTCAATTCCAAAAAGACCCCAACTTTTACAGCCGATTTTTCTGTGAAATATTTTTCTATTTGCAGCAAAATAAACCGATAAACCCTTGGCAGGCGCTTATTATTTACCCTGCCCGCAAAACTGAAACAAAAAAGACACAGCATTACACAGAACTACTACACAGTAACCGAATCAAGCGCATCTACCTCGATGATCTGGCAAACCACACTTACTCATCTGAGAAAATAGGGTTACAATTAATCCAACTGATTGTCACTGAAGAAAATCAGACGCTAAACAAAGCACAAAATATTGTACAACAGATTAAAACGTATCCCGATCAACAGGCCGGCGAACACTGGCTAGAATGGGTAGAAACCATTTTAGTATACAAGCTACCCAAACTCAGCCGTCAGGAGATTCAAGACATGTTAGGCTATAACGATATAGAATTAAAACAAACCCAGTTTTATCAGGATGTTTTTAGCGAAGGACACCAAGAAGGCGAACTTAAAGGTAAAATCAAAGGTAAAATTGAAGGTAAAATTGAAGGCAAGCTTGAAGGCAAGCTTGAAGGCAAGCTTGAAGGAGAAAGTGTCATTATCTTAAGGATACTCAAGCGCAAACTTGGCCCGCTAAGCGAAAAAACACGCTTTGCCATTCAAGCACTAAACGATAGACAGCTCGAAGCACTAAGTGACCATTTACTGGATTTTAGCTCAAAAAATGACCTGAATAACTGGCTAAAACAAAACCAATAAAGAACCAAGCTTCCCGTCTAAAGCGGGACATTAATACAGGTTGTAGGGCGCGGCTTTAGCCCGCCTTTAA
>JACUUF010000306.1 GCA_014859465.1 Methyloprofundus sp. | reverse complement strand
TGCAATGTGGTTTTCGGTTGCGCTATATACCGGTGCACGTGATGATGCGGAATATCGTTCCTACTTCTACTTTGTGTTATTCCTATTAGCCAGTGTCACCCTAGTCTATTCAGCACAACCATTTTTAAAAGGGGCGTTTCAAAGTCTGAAAGCCAAGACAGTAGGGATGGATGTATCGATTAGCCTGGGTTTAATCATTACCTATGGTTATTCCACCTGGGTGATGCTGCATCCCGAACAAGTTGGACAAGTTTTTTTTGCAACCGTAATAGATCTTACTTTTCTATTATTAATTGGACGTTATCTCGAGGCAATTTCAAAAAATAAAGCACTAGATGCAACACGCAGATTAATGGACTTACAGCCTAAGATGGCTCGCCAATTTGTCAATGGAATAGAGCAGGTTATACCAGTTCGCATGCTTAAAGCAGGTGATCATGTTTGGGTTAAACCGGGTGATAAAATTCCAGTAGATGGGCAAGTTATTGAGGGCGAAAGCCAGGTTAATGAATCAATGTTAAGTGGTGAATCTCGAGAGGTATTCAAACAACTAGGGCATAAAGTATCGGCCGGTACCATAAACTTAGACGGCTCATTGAGGATTCAAGTTGAGGCGACACTGGATGATACACGTTTAGCACGTATCATTCATTTGGTTGAAGATGCACAGGGCTCAAAAGCCACGATTCAATGTACCGCTGAAAAAATTATGCCCTGGTTTGTGAGCGCCACTTTAACACTCGCTACGATGGCGTTTATGTTTTGGTGGTGGCAAGCCAATATTGAAGTTGCGATTATGGCTGGTACGGCGGTTTTGATTATTACCTGCCCTTGTGCACTTGGGCTAGCCACACCAATGGCGATGGCGGTGGCAGCCGGAGTATCAGCAAGAAATGGGATTTTGGTAAAAAATGGTGTTGTGTTTGAGATGTTAAATGAGATAGATCATTTTGTTTTTGACAAAACCGGCACTTTAACCAAAGGACAGATGCAATGGGTGGATGAAATCTGGCTACCAGGCCTGGTGGTCGAAGACTGGTTAATTAAAATTGCTAAAATTGAACAGAAATCAGAACATAGCTTAGCTCGTGCGATTGTAAAAACAATGGATACACGCAAACCAGACTGGCAAAACGCCCCCTTGGTGATGGATGAGTTTAAGGCTGAACCCGGCCGCGGGGTGAGTGCTAAGATTGGCAAAGATCAAGTTCGAATAGGAACCGCTGCTTGGTTAAAACAATTTGATATTGAGCTTCCCAGTGAGATGTTATTAGCCGAAAAAAACCAAGCAATATTAGGGCGCAGTAGTGTTTGGCTGGCCAACAATAACAATGCAATAGGTGTGCTTTTTATAGAAGATGAATTACGCACGGATGCCAAAGCTTTAATTGAGCGGTTGCAAGCAAGAGGTAAGCAGGTCACTTTATTGAGTGGAGATAGATATCAAGTCGCCAATGCGGTCGCCACCCAGCTAGGTGGCATGAATGTCATAGCCGAAGTATTACCTGAAGACAAAAGTCAGGTGATTGCAGACTTACAAAAGCAAGGTCAGCAGGTTGCGATGGTAGGAGATGGTATTAACGATGCGCCAGCGTTAAGCAGAGCCCAAGTTGGCTTTGCATTAGGCGGCGGCACAGATGTTTCAATGGATTCAGCCGATATAATATTATTAAATAATGAGTTGCTTGCAATTGATACGTCATTGGCGCTATCTGAACGGACTCTAAAAACAGTGAAACAAAATATTGGTTTATCAATCGCTTATAATGTGATCATGGTACCTTTAGCTATGGCCGCGATGCTGACGCCATTAATGGCGTCAATTACAATGCCACTTAGTAGCTTGGCTGTAATATTAAACGCGATGCGCATTCGAGGTTTCTTCAAAAAAGTTCATTAGCCGCAAGGTCAAAAGGGGTAAGTTGTGGAAATCATTTATATTACTATTCCACTTGTTTTAATTGTCGGTAGCTTGGTTGTCGCGATGTTTATTTGGATGGCTAAGAAGGGTCAGTTTGATGACTTAGATGGCGCGGCACATCGTATCTTGTTAGATGGTGAGGATCAAACTGAGGTATCAAATACAACCGAGCCGGATCAAGTCGAGAAGCGTAACGCCATTCACGTTAATCAATTAGAAAACTAACGATAGTTCAGACGTTACGTCCAACATACCAAGCTTGACGCATTAATTGATGATCGGAAGATTTGATCCAACCCTCCCCGTAGACTTCGCAAGTTAGACTCGGCCACCAAGACTGATATTCTCCAGAGTGAACATAAAACGCCGGATTATTTGGCCCGTTGGCTTGAACAGGTGCTAAAAAGGTTTGGTAAAACAATAAGCCTTGTGGTTTTAACGCCTGAGCTAGCATGGGCATAATTTGATGATCTAAGTAGTGACTGACTAGGATGACGTCAAATTGATTGGGTTCAAAATCCGCAAGGCTAACAGCCTTACAATAAGCGCTTAAATGAGTTAAGTTTTGCGTTTGTGCCCAGCGGTTTACCAAGTCCGTCGCCTTTTGTGAAACATCCCACGCTTGAGTAGTTAATCCACAACGTGCCAAAAAACGTGCGTTTCCGCCTAAACCGCTGGCAAGATCTAACGCTTGACCACGCAAAGGCAAATGCCGAATATGCTGTTTTAACAACCAACAAGGCTCAGCCGGCGTTGATAATTCGGCTGAGGCGTAACGTTGGTTCCACTTAGTTGCGAGCTTATCTGGCATTTAAGCGCGCCAGAAAGTTCGAGTTAGAATCACTAACAGGGTGAATATTTCTAAGCGGCCTAGCAGCATAGAAAAAATTAAAATCCATTTTTGCGGATCATTGATGCTGCCAAAGTTGGCGGCGACTTCACCTAAACCAGGGCCAAGGTTGTTAAGGGTCGCCGCTGTAGCAGAGAAAGCGGTAACTTGATCCATTCCCAACGCCATTAAAGCTAATAAAATAATCGCAAAAGTAGCGACATAAAGTGCGAAAAAACCCCATACAGAAGACATCACTCGTTCCGGAATCGCACGGCCGTTTAATTTAACCGGCATTAACGCATTCGGATGCATTAAACGTTGAATTTCACGAATACCTTGTTTAAATAACAGTAAGAAACGAATCACTTTCATGCCGCCGCCAGTTGAGCCGGCACTGCCACCAATAAAGCTCATAAAGATCAACATCACTGGCAAAAATCCCGGCCACATCGCAAAATCGGCATTACCAAAACCCGTCGTGGTCGCAATCGACACGGTCATAAACAAACCATAACGGAAAGCTTCTGACAGGTTGCCATAGACCGATTGAAAATACAGATAACTGGTGCTGACTACAATACCAATCAATAAAACCAGAACGTAAGTGCGGAACTCTGGGTCAAATAAATAGGGTTTGACTTCAAATGAGCGGAAAGCACGAAAGTGTAAAGCAAAGTTAGCCCCGGCTAAAAACATAAAGAAGACAGCAATGGATTCGATAACCTGGCTGTCAAAATAACCGATACTGGCATCATGGGTAGAAAATCCACCA
>JACUUF010000305.1 GCA_014859465.1 Methyloprofundus sp. | reverse complement strand
CTGATTGCACCGTACCAAAAATTTAAGCGTTTTCCTTTGTTTAAAGAGGTCAGCGATTTTAAAGGTTTAAAGTCGGAATCTTTGGTATTGCAGCAAAAATCCGGTTATTCAGCGGTGTACCAGGCCTGGCATAAGCTGAAATATTATTTGGATGTGCTGGGGGATGAGGCGGCGGTTTCGGTGAAAAACATTGCGGAGTTGTATGAGATTTGGTGTTTTTTGCAGTTGGCGGATATTTTACAAAACCAGTTTGGTTTTCAGCAAGTAGGGGCGAGTCCAAATCTTGTTGATGATATTGATCAGTTGAATGTGAAGGATGTAGCCAAAAAGAGTAAAGATCGCCAAGATCGTTTGTTTTTGTTTAGTCGCGGTGAAGGCACACAGGAAATTAAAATCGAACTCAAACATGAATTTCCGATCGGTAAAAAGAACAAGTTTGCAAAAAATGAAAAGAGTGCTTACGTGGCTTGGATGGCGGAACATAAGCCGGATATTTTTATGAAAGTCACCTTTGCCGATGATCGTGAATACGTGTGGTTATTTGATGCTAAGTATCGGATTGACCCAGAAACGAATGGTAGAGATATGGTGCCAGTGGATGCGTTAGCGCAAATGCATCGCTATCGGGATGCGATTATTTACCGTGATAAAGCTGACAAACTCTCGCGTCCTGTGTACGGTGCTTATGCTTTGTATCCTGGTTATTTTGATGAACAGAAAAAGGGTGAAAATCCCTACCACGAAGCTGTTGAGGAAATCGATATTGGTGCGTTCCCGTTTTTACCGAGTGATAGTTTGCCCGACAATAATAAATGGCTGATCGGGTTTTTAGAGAAGCGTTTAGGAGTCGAACCACAACAAACATCTAGTCAGAAAGTCGCTGAACTAGAAGGGAGTTACAGCACGCATCTTAGTACCCTAAGATCGGCCAAAATCCTACCCACTAATTTTTTGCATTCTTGACTAGTTTATCCATTTGCCGCTCAACGAGGTCTGGTTATTCCCAAGGCCGGCTATATTGCTCGATCATGGTCATGAGGTTTTTCGCTGATTTTTGAAACTCCACTTCAACCTGTTGGTAGTTTGGGTAGTCGGTTTTGCGTTGATAGCCCATATAGTGCTCAAAGCTAAGATTAAAATTTTCCTTTTCCAATTCGTGCGCGGTTTTGTAAAAATCAACCGTGCCAACATCCAATTGATCGTCATAAAATTCTTTGGTCGCTTGATCGTACCAAGGGTGCATCGCCCAGTCATAAGGCGCATCGGTTTCAAATATCGACATCATGCCTAAATCGGCTGGCAGATTTCGCAGATAGTAAAAGTACACGTCTTTGTGGGGAGGGCTGTCGGTTTGGTGTTTGTTGTGTTGGGGATGGAAGCGTGCCTTGTCTAGCACCAATAGGCTGAGTTGGCTGTATTGGGTTTGGCGAGCATGCTTGGGGTGGAGTGAAATCACCGCCGTGAGCAGGTTGTTTTTCACCAGGTATTCGCGCAAGGTGGCATCGTAACCCGAGCGTCGCAAAAACCCATCTTGCACTACCACAAACGCTTGGCCTTGGGCTTTTAGTTGGTAGAGCGCATATTGCACCCAAACTGCGTCACTGGCAAAAGCGGGCACAAGGCCTGGGTAGTTAATCGTGCGAAAAGCCTGCTTCGGTTCACGCTGTTCAGATTTGAGGTTGCATGGAATGTTCGGATGGCTCACATACACATCCACCAGGCATGGTGGTTGAAGGCTTTGCCCGTTTAATGCTGAATGAATCTGATACTGCAGAACAGCTTTATCTTGGTGAGGGTTCAGTAGATGTAATTGTTGACCAATTTGTGCTAACAGCGGGTCATCGGTTTCAAGTCTAAAGGTGTGTGGCGTGTGATTTGGGTATTCAAGGCTTTGGCTGAGTAAGCCGATGCCGGCACAGCCATCCATAATCACCGGTTTCTCGTCGAGTTGGTCGGGGTTTATAAAGTGATGCATAAGTCGCTTGAGGTCATCATGCAATTCAAATAAATCAAACTCATCAGCAAACTTTCGACAAAAAGCCCAGCAATCTTTTTGTAGGCTGATGTGGCTGTTGGTCGCACTGTAGTGGTGCGTCAGGTGAGCAAACGCCTGATCAAATGCCACTAATGACGATGCTTGGCTGCGCTCGCTGAGTCCAAGTTCCCAGCCATGTTTTTGATGTAGGGCCTGGATGTGGGGTATCAGGCGGTCAGTCTTACGCTCTGCAATTGCTTCTAAACACATGGCAAGTGTTGGCTTGTCTTGTTGTTGTATGAGCGCAATGGAAAGCATTAGGCTGAACTTTTCTTTTAAGTCAAGTCCAGGTAATTCAATCACCACCCGATATAGCTCGGCATTTTGTTGAACTTGGTTTGTATGATGAACACGTTGTTGGTGTTTCTGATGATTATATTTTTCGATATAGGCCTCTTGTTCTGCCATGCACTCTTGGTCAGATTTAAGCGATGCGTCTAGTTCAGCAGAGAGGTTACTTTTGTATGTTTCTACAGTTTGCGCTTCAGCCAAAGGTGAAAACCACAGATCAACGGGGGTGTGGCGTGTTGGTGTTTTAGTCATGCGCAGTTTCCTCGCTCATTTGGTTAAACAAGTAAGCCTCTAGGCGTAAACGGGCTTGTTCGGCGGTTTGGTTCAGTTGTTGCTGAAGATTGCGGTGCTCAAACGTGCGTTCTGCGAGGCGCTGGCAAAAGGCGGAATCAGGCAAGGTGAAAGATAAGTTTTTTACCCAAGCGACATTAATGGTAAGCATTTTAGGGAATTCAACATCGATGACATTTTTGCGAAACCATAAAGAATTAAGATAAACCAAAATCGCCTCAGGGTGGGTAACTAGCTTAGAGGGGCGAATACAGATTGTATTGTTGTTCATGATAATGTGCATGCCTGCCGGAATCTCTTTTATCATCGCCACATGGTAGCTGGTGCTGCGTGCGGTCAGCACGATATCGTTGGGCTGAAGATAGTGTTTGTCTTTAATTCTTTTTTTGACTGTTTCGCTGATAACAATCGGCTCGAACAGTGCCAGTTCTGATTCACAGAGAAGGGTGTCGCGTGCTAGGTCGTTGGGGCGGATTAAATATAATCCTTGGTTTCTGTTGGTGTCGGCTTCAATATCAACCTTGCCTAATGTAAGGCCGGACATGATCTCAGCATAGTCTTTGAGTTGGTGTTTCATCCGTATTCCTTTTGAAAGTTCAGATGTTATTATAAAGATTATTCAAAAGCTATCCATAATTATAAGATATATTTTTAAAAAATAATTTGACTTTGCTGGTTTGCAGCTTTAATCTGGAAAAAAGTCAGCAGCTTGCTTGCGATTCAAGTGGTGTTTTGAGTTGTTTAAACAGGCTGGTCTTAACTATATAGATTAAAAAATAATTTAAAATTAAGGAGGGTGGGCATTATGAGCAACTTATTAATCACGGGCGATAGGGCTACGATCACTTTCAGTGAGGAAGTGAGTTTTGCGTCAATAAACGCTTTGGTCAAACAAGTCGACATGCTTGCAAATT
>JACUUF010000304.1 GCA_014859465.1 Methyloprofundus sp. | reverse complement strand
TATAATACAGACATCAAACAGATCAAAAACCAATCCAAAAAATGCAATATCCTGCCGTCAATCGCAAAGTTTGTTTATAATATTTAACACTCAGCACCTCAGTGAGGCTATTAACATCTTATCTTCACGAGACCACAGTCACCTTTAAAATGAAAAAACTGCTGCCTATTGGCCCCGTTATGATTGACATTGAAGGCACCAGCCTTAGTCAATATGATCAAGAAAAAATTGCCCACCCGAATACAGGGGCCATTATATTATTTGCCCGCAATTACCAAGCGCCCGAACAAATTGCCGCCTTAAATCAACAAATAAAAGCCGCGAGAAAAGGCCCGATACTGATCGCAGTTGATCAAGAAGGTGGGCGCGTGCAACGCTTTCAAAATGGCTTTACTCGCCTTCCGCCTGCCGCCGCTTATGCCAAGCAACCAGAATTAACCAGTGATGCCGGCTGGCTAATGGCCGTCGAATTACTCAGTCTCGGGGTTGATTTCAGTTTTGCTCCGGTTTTAGACATTGACTGCGGCGTCAGTGAAATTATTGGCAATCGCTCATTTTCGCAAGACACCGCACAAGCCTGCCAGCTCACAAGTAATTTTAGAAAAGGCATGCGTAGTGCAGGCATGGCCGCGATAGGCAAACACTTCCCAGGGCATGGCGCAGTCGCGCTGGATTCACACTTAACCCTACCGGTTGATACACGTGATTTTGACCGCATTTATCATAAAGACATTCTGCCCTTTAAACAGCTCATTAGTGAGGGCTTAGAAGGCATTATGCCCGCCCACGTTGTTTACCCAGCGGTTGATGAACTACCCGCAGGATTTTCCACTATTTGGATAACAGAAATTTTGCGCAAACAGCTTGGCTTTAATGGCACCGTATTTAGTGATGACTTAAGCATGCAAGCAGCTGCGGCGGTCGGCGACTTTCCTGAGCGCGCCAAACTTGCACGCCAAGCAGGCTGCGATATGATTTTAGTCTGCAATAATCCACTGGCGGCCGAGCAAGTGTTAGATGCCACACCCATAGAATACATTCCGCTACGCGAACAACGCCTATTAGCGATGCTAGGCAAACCAAGCCTAACGCAACAAGCACTGAAAAACAGCGAAAAATGGCAAACCCTTAGCCAACAAATTACTCAACTAGCCCAATCTTATGCTCAATGAAATTGAACAGGTACAAAAAAATGCCCAATTACTGCATTCAGAAGCAGCAGTAGAAGCGGCCATTACTGTGATGGCGGGAAAAATCAATGCCGCATTAACAGCGCTCAATCCGATTGTTTTATGTGTTATGAATGGCGGCATAGTGACCGCCGGGAAATTAATGACTCAGCTTAATTTCCCCTTAACGCTAGATGCCATTAATGTCACTCGCTACGGTAACAAAACCAGCGGCAGCTCTATGAATTGGCTACAAAAGCCCGCCAGTGAGCTTAACAACCGCACCATTCTCATTATTGATGACATTCTCGATGAAGGCCTCACGCTTGAAGCGATTTACCACTATTGTCAGGAACAAGGTGCCAAGCAGATTTTTAGTGCCGTGCTAATTGACAAGCAAATCAATAAAGCCAAACCTGTACAAGCTGACTTTATCGGCCTTTCCGTTACCGACCATTATATATATGGCTACGGCATGGACTACAAAGGCTATTTGCGCAATACAGCAGGCATTTACGCTTGCACTTAACCAGCGAAACCGACAACACAAACTCTTATGAAAACAACGGCAATTATTGGCGGCTCAGGCTTAACCCAGATCGAATCAATCAAAATTATTGATCAACAACACATCAAAACCCCTTATGGCGACCCCTCCGCTGCGTGCATTATCGGCATGCTTGATGGCCAGAAAGTTATGTTCCTTGCGCGTCACGGTAATCCGCATACTATTGCCCCACATAAAATCAACTATCGCGCCAATCTCTGGGCATTAAAACAAGCCGGCGCCGAACAAATTATTGCCATTACTGCCGTAGGCGGCATTACTCCCGAAATGTACCCCGCGCGTATTGCCATACCCGCACAAATCATTGACTATAGCTACGGTCGTGAACACAGCTTTTTAGCTGACGATAGCGTCCCCGTGCAACACATTGATTTTAGCTATCCGTATGATGAAGCTTTAAGGCAACAATTAATTGCTAGCGCAAAAGCACTTAAGCTAGACATACAAGCAGGTGGCGTCTATGGCTGTACTCAAGGACCACGCCTAGAAACTGCGGCAGAAATTTCACGTATGGCACGTGATGGCTGCGATTTAGTCGGCATGACCGGCATGCCAGAAGCCGCACTCGCCAGAGAACTAGAAATACCCTATGCTAACTGCTCCGTTATTGCCAACTGGGCCGCAGGAAAAACAACCGGCGAAATCAGCATGCCAGAAATCATCAAAAATTTAGCACAAGGCATGACCGATACCGAACAATTACTACGCCACTTTTTATTACCCACCTCTTAATCAAGGAAAAGACATGACAAACAGCATGACGGCCTTTGCCAACAGTGAAATGGAATTTGAAAACCTGACTCTAAACTGCGAATTACGCTCAGTTAATCACCGTTACTGCGATATTAGCTTAAAAATTCCCGAGCGCTTTCGCTTTGCAGAGACCGAAATACGCAGCGCCATCAGCGACAAACTAAAACGCGGCAAGATAGAATGCAGCCTAAGCTATAAAAAACATAACTTAGTACAACACCATGTATCAGTGGATATGCAAGCCGTCAAAGCCTTATTAACCACCACCAAAGACATAGAACAACTAATGGGCACCTCACGCTCGTTCTCAGCACTCGAAGTGCTTGCCTTTCCGGGCATCCAAGTCGAACAAGAAAGCGACAAAGCCGCCTTACAACAAACGCTGCAACAACTACTACAAACCGCCCTCGATAATTTATTAGCCGCGCGTCAGCGGGAAGGCGCACAACTCAGTCATCTGATCCGCGCTCGCTGCATCAAACTACAAAAATTTGTCGGTCAAGCGCACGCTCGCATGCCGGTGGTTTTAGAGCTTTTACGCACTAAATTTAAAGCCCATATTGCCGAGTTAGTCGCCGAACCCAATCATGAGCGTATTGAACAAGAAATGGTTTTATTAACGCAAAAACTCGATGTTGACGAAGAATTGGATCGCTTGGATACGCATATCACCGAAGTACTTCGGGTATTAGAACAAGACGAACCGATTGGTCGTCGTTTAGATTTTCTTATGCAAGAAATGAATCGTGAAGCCAATACCTTAGGCTCAAAATCAGCCGATAAAGAAATGACCGCCATTTCTATTGAATTAAAAGTGCTCATAGAACAAATGCGCGAGCAAGTGCAAAACATCGAATAGAATTTTTACCCGCCCAAGAATATCTTAAAAGCCCTGCTATTTCATTGTAAATACAGGGCTTTTTTATTTTTCCCGTCCAAATCGGTTTGCAGATGTCCGTTACCAAATACCTGTTTAGTGGCGGGCAGAATGGTGGGCAGCCAGGGCAAACGCATTAAAATTACTGCCCTAACAGAAGCTTAGATCGATAGTCA
>JACUUF010000303.1 GCA_014859465.1 Methyloprofundus sp. | reverse complement strand
GGGCAGCAGGTCGCTTGTTGTATCGGATATATTTGGTTTCTGCTTGGTATAATAAGAATCGTTATTTTTAACTACGTTTCCTGGTGAGTGTGGCCACGCATATTAGGGCAATTGCAATATTGTGTTAATTGAACAAATTATACAATAAAATGTAAGGAAGTTGAATTAATGTCTGAAAACAGAATAAGCTTAAATCACTATCGTATATTTTCAGCTTTTTTTTTATTCGCCCTTTTTTTTCCGGTTTTCCATAAATATTTTGGATCAGCAGGAGCTATGCTAGTTAATGGCGGATTGATATTTTTGCTGGCTCTATATTTTTTAGCTTGTAAGAACCTTTTTTCCATTTTTTATGGTGAAAATCAAAAAAAAGTATTTATTGCTTTTTTTTCTATTTTTATGTTTTTTTTTCTGCATATTGCCCTTTCTCTTTTGGTCGGTGCTGCATTTGGTGGGATAGATATTGTTCAGCGTGATTTTTATGAGTTTCATCGTCCTGTTTTATATTTTTTGGTATTTGCAATCGCTTTTAATGTGTTTTGCCGTTATGGGCTAATTTCAAAATTTGAGCGGCTTTTGTTTTTCGTATTTTTTGTCTTTGTTTTAATTGGGTTAAATCAATATCTAGGGCTTTATGAAATCCTGTCTCAATTGTATACTAAGCAACATAATATAAACTCTAAGCGTGTTTCTGCCCCATTTGTAAACCCCTATGACTTTGCTTTTATGATGTCATTTTTTATTTTATATTTTTTCTTAAAAATTATTTACACAAGTTGGTCTTTTATACTGCATTTTGCTGTTGCGTTGATTATGTTTATTCTTCCGCAATCACGGTCAGTTGCCGGCACTTTCCTGGTGGGTTTTTTTGTTGTCTTACCATTGGTTTTACTGTTATTGGAGTTTAATGTTAAAAGGCTCGTTGTATCGAAAAGATTGCTTTTATTTTGTTTTTTAATACTTTTTATTTCTATTGTTTTCTTTGCCTCTATTCCGTATTTATTGGAAAACTTTCGCTATCTGACGGGCCAGTTTGTAAGGTTGCTCGAGGGTGAAGGGATTGGTCGATCTGGCAATATTCGTCTAGAGCAGTTTCTATTTGCACTCGATAAAGCTTCTAATCCGTTAATCATGCTTTTTGGTAATGGGCCTGCTAAATCTGAACTTGAATATGTTGAATCTATCTATAACTATCAATTTTATCGATATGGGTTGTTGGGTTTTTTGTTGTATTTTGTCGCGCTCATAGGATTTGGCGCTTACTTTGCATGGAAGGTTTTAAAGCGCATTAATCGGCATGATGCTACATACCCGTTTTTCCTTGCGCTTCTTGTTTGGTTTTTAATTATTCCTTTAATGAGCGTGGGCAATAACTTTACGGAGCAAATACGACTGTCTTTTTTCTTTTATTCTATGTTGGGTCTTCTTGCAGCTAGTTATTCGTTGACTATTTCTCGTTCACAAAAGGTTTCTGAATGAATGTTGCTTACATAACAATGCAATTTCCAGTGCCTTCGGAAACATTTGCTTCATTAGATATTGAAAGTCTCCGACAGCAGGGGCAAGACGTTTCTGTATATTGTATGAGGCCAAAGCATGTTCAGTTTGAAAACCTGATGGTTGATCGTGGTCATACTAGATTAAAGGTCACTCACTTTTCTTTTGTATCAATTATAGTTTTCTTTACCTTTCTGCTTAGACATCCATTCATGACTCTTTCACTTTTGGGGTGGGTGTTTTTTTGTTGTGCTAAAACGCCCAAGCACTTTTTTAAAAGCTTGGTTTTGTTTCCATCTGCGCTTTCGATTTTCAGTTCAGTTTTAAAAGAAAAGCCTGATGTGGTTCATTTGTTTTGGGGGCATTACCCTTCTATGGTGGGGTATTTGGTGAAGAAGTATATGACAAACACGGTCGTTTCGATGTTTCTAGGTGCGCATGATTTGGTTTCAGCCTATCCTGGAAGTGTTAGACTTTCAGAAGATGCGGATGTGGTTGTGACGCATTCAAAGTCTAACTTACCGATGATGGCTGAGTTGGGGATTAATGTTAACCAAGTGAATGTTGTTGTGCGGGGAACTAAGTTAGACTTTCCGGTTGAAGGTGTCGACAATAAGTTTAAAGAATTGAATGAGCCTTTTTTTTTAACGGCCGCGCGGTTAATTGAAGAGAAGGGGGTTGATGATGTTTTGCGTATCTTTAAGGGCATTTTAAACCATTATCCTCGAGCTTTTTTATATATTGCGGGTGATGGTCCCTTTAGACTCAAATTGGAAAAAATGGTTTCTAACTTGGGTTTACAAAGAAATGTGTCTTTTTTAGGGCATGTCAATCAGGTTGAATTGATTAAGGTTATGTCCAAAACTCACTTCTTTTTATTAATGTCGCGTTATCCATCTGAAAGGTTGCCGAATGTTGTTAAAGAGGCAATGTATCAAGAGTGTGTTGTGGTTACAACCAAAACTCATGGTATTGATGAGTTAATTGACCATGGCGTCGATGGTTTTATTGTTGAAAAAGGTGACTGGGAAAATGGCTTAGATTCAGTAAATACTTGTTTGGTGGATGAGGTAAGTGCTCATTCTATTTCAGTTAATGCAAAACAGAAAGTTATTGACAAATTCGATGTCAATATTTCCATGAACACATATATAAATTTTTGGCAGGTTGCCAAAGATAGGAATGGCTTATTGTGAGCATTGTTTCAATTATCACCCCTTCTTATAATTCAGCGCCGTTTATATCTGATACTGTTGGGTCTGTTTTAAGGCAGTCGTTATATGATTGGGAGATGATCATTGTTGATGACTGTTCTACAGATGGTTCTGTTGAATTAATTGATTCATTTGTAGCGCAGGATTCGCGGATTAAGCTGATTCAACTCTCTGAAAACTCTGGTGCTGCTGTTGCCCGCAATACTGCTATTGAAGCTGCCCAAGGTCGCTATATTGCCTTTTTGGATAGTGATGACATTTGGCTACCTAATAAGCTGGAAACACAGCTTCAGTTTATGCAGGAACGAGACATTGCTTTTTCTTATTCAGCTTATGAAAAAATTGACGAGCAGGGGCAACCTCTTGGTTTGATGGGTGTGCCTGATAAAGTTAATTATGACCAGCTTCTGAAGTGTTGTGTTATTGGCTGCTTAACCGCAATCTACGATACGCATAAATTAGGAAAGGTTTACATGCCAACGAATACCAAGCGTGAGGATTTTGGTACTTGGTTACAGATACTAAAAAAAGTTGATTATGCCTATGGTATTAATGTGGTGCAGGCGCATTACCGGGTTTATGCAACTCAAAGTTCAGCTAAAAAATCAAAAATGGCATTGGAGAACTGGCGTTTGTATCGTGATGTGGAGCAACTCAATCTGCTAAAAGCCAGTTATTATTTTTCGAACTATGCAGTGCGTGGTGTTTTGCGCACTAAATTTCCGAGTCTAGCTCGTAAACTTCATATTCTTGATTAATAAGGGTCGTTATGGAATCCACTCATTCAACCACTGTGCTAAACGCTTCATCTTTAAAACTGGCCGTGATTGGCCTGGGCTATGTCGGCTTACCTC
>JACUUF010000057.1 GCA_014859465.1 Methyloprofundus sp. | reverse complement strand
GGTTTTGTCATGTGTCATTCCTTTTTGAGAAATTTTAACGAAATGACACAGATTTCTAAACACTACCGAAAATGAGCCGAACTTAATATTAAAGTCAGCGTTATCTGTCAAGACGTACCGGCGGCATTAAGTTCTTCTACGGGTAAAAACTACCACTCGCCTTAAAGCCCTTCGGTTCAATTGGTGGTATTTCCGACAACAGCCTCATCGCATCACGGCTCATGTATTCATCATAGACCCCTTCTGCCCCCTTGCCTTGTATCCAGGCACCATTTTTTCTTTTGATCCAGTAGGAGCAAGCAGCATCAAGTCCATCACTAAGGGTCTTGTTCATAGGTAACGTTGTAGGGCTTATTTTGCACTTTGGTTTTAGTCCCCACCAAACAGTAAAAGAAATCTCTCCGTGCCCAATACTCCGCCATCTTATTAGTGACGGCCGGCCTAAAAGGTCTTGCATCATCTCTCCTTCAGTGTCTTCTTGACTCTGAAGTGAAAACTTACCATATTCAAGCGCAGCATTAATTCCGGCGGTGAGCAGTTTCCTGAAATTGTCGGCTTTTGTTGGTTTTGTTTTATGAGGATTGTTTTTTTGTTTCTCAGCGAGTCTGACAAGCGAGGGCTTTGATATGTTAAAACAGGCATTGGGGCTTGTGCTCGATGAACGTTTAAAATCAAATCCAGCGCATATCGCAGCGGCGATAAAAACCCCATTGCTAACATACTGCCCTATTGCTTTTTCTGCTTGATGCTTCAAGCTGTAACTGTTTATAGATGTGTTGATTGTCTTCCTTTTTTCAAACTGCATTAACCAGTCTGTTAAAAGGCCAAATACTTCTACTCGATTCAACAATTCTTTTCTATCAGCTTCAAAAGCATTGGCACGTTCTGCAATCGGAATATCCCTGCCATTGTTAAATAGCCCTATCCCGTGATCAACCAGATCAGGTATAGCGTCAATTGCTTTTTGCATAGGGTGTGGCGTTTTTGGTGGTGAATCCAACGGTTGCTTGCTGGTATGGGTTTCTAGTTCTGATAGATAGGCTTCAATTGAGTGAAACCCTTCGCTTTTTGCAACGGCCAGTCTAATCTCACTGATTTTTACCTTACAAGGCAGGCTGTTTTTGATTGCCCATGTGATGTTTTTAAAAGCTACAGGGGATGTAAAGGCGTAATTATCCATTTGTTTTCTCCAACGTGCGGGGTATTTCATTTCGGAGTGTTTGCTTCTGCACCTTAATGTTGAACCCGCTTGGTTCGATTAAACAAAAAGGAATTTATTAAATATCAGCTATTTCACCGGATTTGAAGCAAAGTGAGGGGGCAACCCTTTTTCATGGCTGGGCCATTTCCCAGTTAATTAAAATATACCTGTAACCAATGTACTTAGCAATAAAAAATTACTGCTATAAAAACCTTACTACATTCTCTCCCAAGTTGTTAAAATGAGCATTTTAAGGGAGTTTAGCCGTATGAAATATTTTGCTTATTTACTCGCGTTCTTCTCAGTCTCTGTGATGGCTGAACCACTGACCGTACAAGTCCATACGGATGCTGGAAAACATCAGGCCGTAGTTGATATTCCACTTGGTGGGCAAGAGGCACCATTTAAACTGGAATTTCAAAATCATAAATACGAATCCATTACTGTCGAATTCAATGCCAAAGGGTTTGATAATTCGTTGATCACTTATAACGGCTCTATTCGTGCGGCAACCCATCCTGAGCATCGCAATGTGAGCGGCGTAAAACTACCCTCAAGAGATGTGATCTTTTTTGGTTTTTCTGGCTCAATGAATGAAAACGCTAGTCGTGAAGTGGCAGGTTTTAGCCAATGGGAGGCTGAAAAAAATCAAATCACCAATGAAATACGAGTAACCTTTTCAAGATAGGAGTTGCTTATGTCAAGATCAATACTAAGAGAGTATATGAAGGGTTTAATTGATAAACCAAAGTATTACGTCTTACTGACTCTTAATTTGAGCGAAGACCAAGAATCCGAGAGGCGTTTGCTGACAGATGCCCTTGATGAGGCCGGTTGGGAAAAAGAATCAGGAGTTTACACAACCTGGTCAAAATCCTTCACAAATAATGAATCCCGTGTAGGAATGGCTGAGAAGATGGTTGGGGCTGAGGCTAGAAAAAACTTTGAGTCGTGCTTGAGTAAAGCAGGTTTAGAGAGCGTCAATGCTTATTTACAAGTCGGTAAACATCCACCGATTCAGTTAATCAAAAAGTAATCCTACCCTGTTCCGTCACGTATCACAGCGTCCTAAAACGTAAAATCCCCATCTCCCTTTCTTCTGTATCTAATAGATACAAAAGGAATGGGGCATGTCTGAACATATCATTAATCACTTTCACCTCTTTTGCGGCCTCGGCGGTGGAGCCAAAGGCTTCAATCGCGGTACCGCTCGTGTTGGCCAAGCTACTGCAAGATATAAATGTTTAGGCGGCGTAGACTCTGATTCGGCGGGTATCGCCGATTTTGAACAGCTTTCAGGTGTGAAAGGTACTGTGCTTGATATGTTCGACCGTGACCAGTATATCGCGTGGCACGGGTGTGAGCCGCCGGAAGACTGGCGAGAAGCAACGCCAGATGATTTGCGTCGTGCGGCTGGCGGTGAACGTCCACATGTTATCTTTACATCCCCGCCCTGCAAAGGCTTCTCAGGCCTGCTTTCTGAAAGCAAAAGCATCACAGATAAGTACCAGGCATTAAACCGTTTAACGGTTCGTGGTATTTGGCTGGCGCTTGAGGCCTGGTCGGATGATCCACCCGAGTTTTTTCTATTGGAAAATGTGCCGCGTATCGGTTCACGCGGTCGCGCCCTACTCGACCAAATTAAGCTGCTTCTTGAGCGTTACGGTTATGCCGTCGCCGAAACAGCGCATGACTGCGGTGAACTGGCAGGCCTGGCGCAAAGTCGTAAACGCTTTTTTCTAGTGGCTCGTCATCAAGAGAAAGTGCCACCCTTCTTATATCAACCGGAAACCAAATCTCTCAAGCCAGTTGGTGAAGTATTAGGCTTAATGCCTTTGCCTGGTGATCCATTGGCCGGGCCGATGCACCGCGTCCCCTCCCTTGAATGGAAAACCTGGGTTCGCCTGGCCTTTGTTGAAGCTGGTAAGGATTGGCGCTCACTGCAAAACCTGAACGTCGAGAATGGTGTCCTGACAGATTTTGCCATTGTGCCAGATGCTGAATACCAAAACACCGTTCTTGGCGTGCGTCGTTGGGATGAGTCGATGGGCGTTGTTGCCGGTCGTTCGGGTGTATCTAACGGCTCATACAGCGTGGCCGATCCACGTTGGACAGGTAATCACTCATTCGGACAAATGGGTGTTAAGCAGTGGCAGCAATCAATGGGGACGGTTAGTGGTCAATCAGCCGTTGGCGGTGGTTCTTATGCGGTTCAAGACCCTCGCTTGGACTGGCACCCCGCCGCAAGCCGAAACAAATACAAAGTCATTGGGTTTGATCAGCAAGCCGGAACGGTGATTGGTGCAAGAGGGCCAGCCGATGGTGCTGGGAGCATCGCCGACCCAAGAATGCCGGGAAGTAATAAAAATCGCCATGCCGGATTTTATCGAGTCATCGACTTTAATGGTCAAGCGCATACAGTTACCGGCGCAAAGCACGTTGCCGGTACCGCAATGTCGGTTGCTGATCCTCGGCCAAACTTTGCCCAAAAGAACGGTTCGCGTGAGCACTACCAAACCGCTGGTCACTATGGTGTTGTGGGTTGGAATGACAAAACCGGAGCCGTACCAGGTAAGGCCAAATTTGATCGTGGCCACTGGTCACTCGCCGACCCGCGAATCAATGCTGTTCAATCTAACAATGAGTTTATCGCCTTGCCAAAGGAAAAGGATCGCGGTGTTTTCATCATTGAAGCACTGGACGGTACCTGGCACCGACCATTTACCACGCTGGAGCTTGCGGCAATCCAAAGCCTAATTGATCCAGAAGAATATTTGGAGTTGCACGGAAAATCGGATTCGGCCTGGCGTGAACGCATTGGTAATGCCGTGCCGCCGGATGCCGCCGAAGCGATTGCCGGTGTTATGGCGCAAACGCTTTTATTGGCCTGGGCGGGAGAAACGTTTGTTCTTTCGTCGCTTCCAATTTGGGTTCAACCCTTTGCTACTGCGTTATCTGTTGATGTTCAACAACACGAGGAATTAATTGGAGGTTAATGTGAGCGATTTTCAACATTATGTATTGGGGCTGGCCTTTGATCTTAACAAAGAGCATATCGTTTTAATTAAGAAGAAAAAACCCTCTTGGCAAGCAGGAAAACTCAACGGTATTGGTGGAAAAGTTGAAGCAAATGAGCAGCCGATAGATGCAATATGCCGAGAGTTTTTGGAGGAAACTGGAGTCAAAATTCCTACTGAAAACTGGATTTTTCAATCTCGCCTATTAGGTAACCGGTTCGCAGTGGACGTTTTTAGAACGTTCACAGATGATGTTTTCAAAGCGAAAACTATTACGGATGAACAAGTTCGAATTCGCCCTCTTTCTCTTGACTTAATCTCTGTGCGAGGGGTATCTAATCTCGCGTGGCTAGTGGCAATGGCAATAGATGAAAACGCTGATAGATTTTACCCCGAAATTCTTTATAAATAAAATTGGAGTTGGAACATGGAATTTAAAGAATCAAAGTGCATCGGCTGCGGCTGCACTGATAGTCGTGCTTGTATTGAGCCTGAAAGCGGAAACCCGTGCTCATGGTTAAGAGTTGATCGTCAATCGGGCCTGGGGGTGTGCTCATGCTGTAAAGAGCATGTTGAGAAATGGGATGAAAACCACGAATCAGAAGAAACTCACCCAAAACTAATGCAGATCGACTTTGACGATAAAAGCCTTTTTGACGATAAAAGCCTTGTTGCTGAACTATCTGATGTCTTTACGCGGTTTATCGGGAAAGACGTGACCGTAAGCGTGGTGGACGTGAATGCCGGTGAATACTCTTATGACGTCACCATAAACGTTGATCCCTCCTGAACTGCGCTGGGTAGTGAGGAAGTAAGGTCAAATTCACCATCCTCCTTTATAAGGAAGTTAGTCAAAACAAACAAGGAGGTTGTTGTGTCCATCAAGCTACTACCAGAGGCAACATTCAGTGAGAATGGTTTTTTGCACTTTGTAAAACACAAGCCGCTTCGCTTAATTAATACCGAAACAAACGAAACAATCAAGCGCGTTGAGCCGCCGGTAACCGGTTGGGATTTAGTATCAATTCGTGAGGCGTGCGATTTGTGTGATTGTCAGTCCGGCAAATATCCGGTTGATGCATTTGTTGGTGATTCTTGGATCGGCAGCAACGAAATTTAGATAAGGAAGTTTTTATGAGTTTAAGTACAGAGCAAATGTTTCGCCACATCGTCGAAATGCAAATCGAGTTGAACGAAAAGACCGTTCCCGGATGGCTGGACAAGGGACTTGATTGGGATGCGGCAATTTTAACAGAGGTCGCGGAAGCGATTGATTCGACTGATTGGAAATGGTGGAAGCATACGGAAGCCGACCTAGCGAATTTACGAGTTGAGGCGATTGATTTGCTTCATTTTCTAGTGTCATCCAATCTCCAGCATGCACATCGATTGGTTGGATATATTTCTTTCGATCATCTTTTAGAACGGATTGTTTTTATATATTCATACGCCCAAGAAAATCATAAGGACTGCGAAGCTTTAGGGAGAAATTATTCATTTCTTCTTAAGGGTATTGCTCGTGAGTCACTCAATCGTAATCCAGGCGCTGCGCTGTCTCATTTGTTTCATGTGTTTTTTAAGCTAGGCATGGATGATAAGTCGATTTATCAGGCTTACATCACAAAGAACTTGCTGAATCATTACCGGCAAGAGCGTGGATATAGCTTGGCAGCACATGGTTATAAAAAAATCATTAATGGCCGCGAAGACAACGTTATTTTTGCAGAAGCGGTTAGCTTGGCTTTAGCTTTCTATAACAAGGTTTCAAGTGTTGATGGTTTTGACATCAAGACACTGGGGCAAGATGAGACAGAAGGGATTGGCAAGGCTATTTTAGCGAATACTAGCTTCAAGATCCATCTAAAGACTGACTCACCTTTAATTGAGAGAATCAAAGAGCTTACCTTTAATTTAATGGATGACGCTGTTAATGGTGGATTTCTTTTGGATAGGTTTCGTTCAGTAGCAGAGAGTGGTAATGGTGGGAATAATTTGCGGTTTGTCGATCGCAATGGAATGTTGTTTAACGGCGACACTCTTATTGAATGGGGCAGTAAATGATTGACGAATGTATAGATGATTGTTACAAGGCACATATAAAGAAAAACTACCCCTATCAGTACGAGTGTGGGCCTGGCGGTGTTGGTGGAATCATGTTTCCTGTTAGTGCCGGTTGGACTCGTGAATTAGTTGCTCAGTTGGTGCAAGCTCCACCGGGTATTCCGCCGCTTCATTGTGTGGTACCAATCATTGATGGCTATCCTTCGGTATATTTGTGGGTTGAAGAGCGGACGATTTATAAGTCCGGTGGGCTCGTTTTGGAGTCTGGCTTAACATTTGATTCCGTTTCGATGGCCTTTAGCGTTCATCCACGATTTTTTAATGAGCACGCCCTTCCCTCATGGGTTAAGTTTAGGCGTTATGACATGTTTTCTGATGATTGATACAGGGTTACTATACGGGCAATACTTGAAAAGCATATTTCACGCTTTATTATTTTGTTTGTAGTATCTCGATTCACAAGGAGTGATTATGTTTCAAATTTTCAATGAGGGCAAAGAAGACGAATTCATGCTTAACCTTAAATGCGGCGTGATGATTTCCAAAACCAAGGACGGTAAAGCTTGGGTTGATAGTGGCCAGCTTGGAACATCTACCGGAGTGGATGATAGTTACGAGTCCGTAAAAGCCTCCATTCTTGAAAAGGAGCGCAAGGCTCGAATCGAGAAGATGGCGACTCATTTCTTTGCCGCAAAATTGCAAAATGAAAATGTTTATGACGCTAAAAGCTATGCTGATGCCGTGATTGCGCTCGCTGAAACCATGGTTGATCGAATCGACGTTAAATACGGCTATTAAATTATGGTTTAAATTGGGCTAAACCGGCAAAAGCCGGTTTTTTGTTTTTGAATACCCTATCCCTCTCCTTTTTTCTTTTGAGTTTTTTTTGCGTCGCTTGTTTGGTGCTCCGTGCCGCGCAAAAAAGCTAATTTTTCGGCCTGCCTTTATGTCTGGCGTTTTGGTTTTTTCTCTTAATAGAAGGAGTTCTTTGTATGAATCAGATGGTTTTAAAGCTCGTTGGGGCAAGAAGCCTTTTTCCAGACGATCTGCGAAAAATTATGGCCGGATCAAATTTGTTTCCTGAATCAGTGTTTGGTTACCGGGATGGTAAGCCTATTCCAGAGGGTCTTGGTGATGTTTTGTTTTGCAAAATTGGTGAACCAGGCTTGGTGTTTCAGGGTGAAGCCGGTATGCAAATCATATCTCAAGGTGGTGTGTTTTCGTCACTGTCTAAGTTAATTCGTGAGCAGTCACTGGCTGTATCTTTTAATGTTGAGTCACTAAGTTTCGGGGCCGGGTATTCGCCATACCCTATTATTTACCGTGCGAATAACGTGGTGATTACAAAGGATCTGGATAAGCAGGCTAAATTCAAGCAAATGAGCATTGAAGATCGTGTTTCGTTTGTATCGCAAATGATTAAGCGCGATTTGCTTTCTTATGCCGAGCGCTATGGTGTTTTTATTGGTGATGACCTGGAGGTTATGGTTGATCCGGCTTCAGTTGAGCAAAAGTTGCGTTATCAGAAGCACAAGCCAACAAGCTCGGGTTCACACACAACCGCGACGATCCTGAATCATATCGATTTTTCCGTCAATTCTAAGCTTATGGGCTACTGGGCAATTGGCCGTCTTCGCTCTATTGGTAAAGGGAGAGTGTCTCGTGTCGAAGGGTAGCGTGAAATTTTACAAGACTTCGGATCTGTTTGCCTCTGCTCGGCGCGTAGAGTTTGACCTGTTTGTGAGTGGATTAAAAAGCAAGTCAGTGTTGATTGAGTGTCCGGCTGATACTTTTTGCGCTTACTCTGGCACCCCAATCAACCAAGGAGCGTTGGTTGTAAAGAGTGAGTTTGGTAAGAACTTTACTAACCAATGGGATGTGGCCGGCTACCGCCTACCCTTTACTTGTCTCGCTTCCGCATTTGCAATCACTGTTGACTCGCTGAGGGCTTCTACATTTGGTTTTTTGGTTACGCCAACCCTGTTTTCTAAAAAAACTAAGGTGCAAGAGTTCGCCGACACAATACTTAATCCGCCAGCGGATGAGCCATTTTCAATTGCTATTGGAAATGCCAAAAATCAGCACATTTTATGGCGCGCTCCGGTCAATTTTAGCGATCGCGTCTTTACCGTCCAAGTGGGCGGAAACCTTCTTGAAGTCAATCGCTTGCACTTGATTGAGCTTCATAAGCGATTTACCGATCGGATTCAAAGTTTAGATATTAAGTCCTTTGCGGGTGGGTTAATCAAAACACCCTATCAAATCGAAGGCGCTGAAACTATGAAAGTTAAAAGTGGTTCGGTGTCCACGGTCTCAGGCTCGGTTAAATATTTTCTGAGACAAAACCCTGATAAGGCGTCGGAGATTGAGGATTTTATTGAAGAGTGCGAATCCCTTCCCTTTTCAACTAAATGGGCGTTATCCCTTTTATATTCAACGCCAGCAAGCGTAATTTAAATTTTTCAACAAGGAGCATAAAGATGCATAAAATTTTAGGCGCAATTACCCTTACATCACCTTTGCATGTACCAACGCCGTTTGAGTCAAAATCTAGCGGTGAAGAAAAAACTCGTCAAGTTACCGATGTTATAAAAACTTGGTATATCGGTGCAGATGGCAAAAGAAGAGTGGTTCCATATTTCCCGGCAAATGATTTTCGAGGTCGCTTACGCCGTGAAGCGACCGGTATCATCTTGAAGGCATACAACAGCTTGGTGTCCTTGAATCTTTACCATTCAATGAGTTGCGGTGCTGTTACAGGCGCTCCATGGAAAGATAAGCATGGTGTTGAGTATGTGTCCGGCTTAAAGGCTGAGTTGTCCTACCAGTACAGAAAAAATGTGTTTGCCGGTTTGTTTGGCGGTGGTTTTTATATGCTGCCATCAGGCTTCAGAATGAGTGACATGCTGCCTGCGGTGGAAGGCCTGTCAGTTGCAGGGCTCTTGCCTTATGGATACTCAGGCCCGGTGGTTGATATTGAAAGCTTTAACCTAACCACAAACTTTATTATGAACCGGTTTGATGATGCCATTAAGGATCCGTCCAAAACAATGCAACACTGTGAAGCATCAGATGTTGATGATTGGGTTGCCGAACTAGCCTCTACCGGTACCGATAGAAATAAGTTATCCCTCACCAACTTCTTAGAAGTTGCAGCCATTATGCCTGGTACACCCATGGTCTTTAATATGGATCTGAAGGATGACTTAACGGATGCGCAAATTGGGTTGATGTTGTTGTCATTACAAGGCTTATGTAACAAGCAGGGCTTGGGTGCGTCTTCTCGTAAAGGTTTTGGAAATTTTAATGCTTTCGATCTTACTCTTTACAGTGAAGATGGTCACACCAAGATTTTCAATAAGGGCGCTAATTTCATGCAACCTTATGAGTTAAGCAAAGAGGTGACAGATAAATTTGTTTCGGCGTTCTGGGCTGAGATGATCGATAAGCAAAAATTAATCGACTCGATAGCTGAAGCGATGACTGAAAAGAGCGCTACTCAGAAAAAGGTTGCTCCTAAAAAACAGTCGAAAAAAGCAACGGATGGTGAGGGTTAATTTATGGATACTCCTTTCAGAGTAACCTTTCATTTATCATCACCGCTCAATGTCGGCAATCATGATATTCATCTTGATGCTTTAATTGCATGGTGCATGGTAGATGAGGCAAAACCTAAAACAACTGAAGAGCTTGAGTCACTTCATGATCAATTGCCACTGGATCGCCATCATGTTGGTGGCCGGTGGGTTTGGAAGGCTTCAAGGTTGAGTATCGAACACGGCCCGGTCGAAACACGTTTCTTGACCAGGCGGTTTGATATGCTGGACTACGGGGCTCATGTGGCTGAAGGGCGTGTTAAATCAGGTTATGTCAATGAATCAAGCGGTCAATATCGCAATATGTTTGAGCATTTTCAAGTTGAGCATGTGAAAAAGGTTCACTGCTTTGGTGTTGGTGATGTTGAGCGTATCGCTGAGTTATTGGCGCGGCTTGAGTTTTTAGGAGCAAAGACCAGGCTTGGTCTTGGGCGAATCAAAGAGATTGAAATTAAAAAAATCAATGACGAAGATTGCGCTTGGTATCGCCGCCCCCTTCCAGAGGGAAGCAGCTATGCAGCAGCAGGTTATTACCCTCGGCTTTTTCGGTTGCGCCCCCCTTACTGGAAGCATGAGGATAAGGGTATGGTGATGTATCCGCCATAACTTCGGATTTGCACCCCTTTTTGAGGGGTGGTTACAACTTCAGGGCAGCACAAAATTAAAAATGAGCAGGTGTACGCACCCCTCGTTTGAGGGGTGGTTACAATAATTTTCCATTTCGACCTTTTGATTTTGCAGGTTTACGCACCCCTCGTTTGAGGGGTGGTTAAACACATCAACCAGTCGAACATAAGGACTTTCTGGTGTACGCACCCCTCGTTTGAGGGGTGGTTACAATAGCTATCCATCGACCTGCGCATTTTCGCGCGGTTTACGCACCCTTTTGGGTGGATAAAAAACGATAAAAACAAGGTTGGGTATCATGCTTGATGCAATAACGAAAGAAGTATTGGGGTTGTCGCCCCGTGAACAACAAAAGACTATCTTCTCAAATATGCTTGACGCTTTCGATCAAGGCTACTGTGCAATGATAGAGGCTGATACCGGGGTTGGGAAAAGCCTGGCTACATTGGCTTCTGCCGCCGATTGGCTATCCAGGAACAGTGGTCGTTTCTTAATCGCCGTTCCTACAAAGGCTTTGGCGACCCAGTTACTTGAAGAGTCAAAAAAAATTGCTCTTTTGTCTAAGGTATCCACGGTCATTTATGCAAAGTCGGACTTCGTTTCTCACAGCCTTTTGTCTCTGTTCATCAATCAAGTTGACGAGCAAGTAGCTGAGCGTGTTCATACGTGGATTCAAACTCAAATCGCACTATCAAAAACGAGTTCCACTGCCTGGCTTGTTGAAGACTTGATTGATTTTGTTCCTGAGTTTGGTTTTGTGAGCCTATGTACGCTAGATGAGTTTGAAGATGACGATGACGATGCTTGGCTGGCATACAAGTCCCAGTTTGATAAAGAAAGCAGCTCAAGGCTAATAATTTGCACTCATGCCATGCTTGCCTATGATGTAATCGTTCGCCGAAAAAAGGATCAACGAGTTGCTCAAAAAAACAATGATGGGCTTTTCAATTTTAGCGAAGAACGAAGCCCTGCTTCTTCAAAACTGACCAAAAAACAGCTCATCAACCAGGGTATTATCGAGTCCCTTGATGGAAATAACAACTCTCACCTACCCTCCTATGATGTTGTAGTTGTGGATGAGGCGCACTTATTTGAAGCTACTGTAGCTCAAGCCCTGTCTCTTAAGTGTGGCTTCTGGGTTATTGAGTCCGCATTAAAGCATTTAAAGTCTAAGGTTGGTGAACCAAAGCTTAATGCCGCGCTCGCTGATGTCAGAAATGTTTTTGGTCAAATATATAAAGCGCTAGGCAATGATGGCATGATGGAAATCTCATTGTCTAAACTTATTTCCAACCATCAAAAGCTCGCAAGCGATGCACTATTGGTCTTGGGAAATCTTATGGAGTCAATGAATGACTTTTCTGTTTCATCCAAGCAGCAAAAAACATCAAGCTATGCGCGATACAATCGCCAGAAGTATGCCCTTTCAGCTTTTTTAGAAACGGTCGAATACAATCCGGGGGTAATCTCCTTCTCCCCTGAAAAGAAATATGCCTCTGTACACGCCGCATCCAAAAAACCTGATTACATTTTGGATTATTTATACCGAACAACGAAGTCGGTTATTGCTCTATCAGCAACATTAACAATCCCTCGAAACGGGAGTGATGATTATGAAATTATGGCCAACAATTTGTATTTTCCTAAAAATGAGCGCAGAAAATTTTATGCACCGGTACGCTCCGGGTTTTTGACTCGTGGTGTGGTTTTGGAGTGTGTGGCTGATTCAGCGTTTTTACCAATAAATAACACTGGACAGAGTGACTATGTTGATCAGTTATCCGCTTGGTCAAAAGGGCTTGCTAAAAAGATTGAGAGCGACTACCACCAGGGCATCGGCGGGATGTTGGTTCTAAATACCAATTATGCATCAATTAGCTCAATTACCAAAGAGATCGACTCAGAGATTCCATGTATTGTTGCTAAACCGGATTACCCATTATCCAGGCAGAAAGCGGACTTCATATCGCTTGCCAAAAAGGGTTTAAGACCCATTTGGTTTGGTATTGGTGGCGCATGGACTGGGCTTGATGTGTCAGGTAAAGATATTGGGGTGTCGGCTGAGTTTGACAATGTTCTTACGAACTTGGTTATTACACGCCTCCCAATCGGGTTAAATCGGAGCACCTTTGTTTACGCAAGCGGCTCCAGTTTTAATATTTTTAAGGAGTCCTTCGAGTCTTATTTAATATTTAAACAAGGGCTGGGTCGCCTTGTGCGCAGGGATGGGTTGCCCAAAAATCGGAAGATAACCATTCTTGATCCGCGTGTAAGCGGTGGCGCTTCCAACTTCTTGTTTAAAACGTTGGCTTCAGCTCTTCTCCCTTATGAGGAAAAGGCTAAACAGGTCAATCCGCTCGTTCGGAAAAAGGTGGTTGTTAGTTAATTTTGCAACCTCCCTTTAGCCATTATGACTCCTTGCCCAATTGGGCGAGGGTTTATACGAAGCCATGCCGGGTTTAGGGTCGCCTCAGAAACCCCCCTTTTAGTCGGCTCGGTATGGCTTCCTATAAATATTTGCCCCGGTAGCTCAGTGGATAGAGCAACCGCCTCCTAAGCGGTAGGACGAAGATTCCTTTTCGGGGCACCACACATTGCAAAGAGGTTTTATAGCACATGGGGTTTGTTCGCGTTTCGTTTCGATCACTTTCACCTGAAATCAAGGTTGCCGTCATCAATCAAGATAGAGACAGGCTTGAGCGAGAGTTAAAGAAAATTAAATATAGCCAGGCTACGCGCCAAGCTGCACGACATCACTTTTTAAAAGCAAGTGAGAATCCCGAGGCATATTCAGTTTCACTTGTTGCAAAAAACTGATCTACCTTTAGTCTGTAAGCCCATCTCTCCTAGTGGCCGCAGCCATGCTTTAAATGGCCCCCTCCCGCTATTTTGCGAGGCCTAATTCGCAAGTCATTCTTGCAAAACGTTTCAACAGCTCCTTGTTGAAAACCCCGAGGGCATAACTCACCCTCAAAAGCTCTCCAGTCATGGGTTAAATGGCACACTAAACCGGCGAAAGCCGGTTTTTTGTTTTCTAAATCCCAAATTTTGCGCACCCCTTTTAAGTGCAGCGGCTTGCCGTATCTTTGCCTTTAAATTACTCAGGAGTGTTTATGAAAAAATCAAAATCTCGCTTACTGTCCGCTTCGGCTTCGGTAATTCTAGTCGCACTTACCTCAGGTTCTGTTCACGCAGCAGATGGTGTATTTGATATGCACTATACAAGCGTCACCCAGGAGATCTCTTCTGGCACACAAGGCAAGGTGGAGCTCCAATCTAGTGGTTTGGCATTTCAGGTTCGTGAGTTTGATACATTTGCCTCAAATGGAAAGCTCAATGTCGGTGCATCGATAGGGTTTAATTTTGGTGCTGAACTCGGGGATATGCACATCAATCTTTCTTTAATGCCGTCTTATCATATTAACAAGGATGCAAACGTATATATCAAAGCTGGTATAACGACTACGGACGCACCAAGTGCCAGAACCTCCCCGGGCGCTTATGGGGTTGGTGGTCACTACTTCTTCACCAAGAAGCTTGGTGTTTCTGCAGAATACGGAACGCTTTATAAGAGTAAGATCTACAACACCACTGCATTCAATATTGGGTTGACTTATCGGATGTAGCGAAACGTTTAATTTTACCTAAAACCCGCCGACCAAAGAGTCGGCTTTTTTCATCGTAAAAAAAGTAAAAATCTCCCGCCTCCTTTTGTAAGTAAATTAACTTTTCATAACTTGGAGTTTCAAATGGTAGGTCGTGTAAATCTTAATACCGAGTTTGCTCAGCGTAAGCTTGATATAAAACTTGTTGAATATCGGGATGGCGTATTGGTTGAAAAAGGATCTACCACTGGGGTCATTGTTGAGCAGAAGTTTGATGCTGGTCAACTGGCGCAAGCAAAGTGCCCCGTTACCGGAATGCAAGCTTACTTTAATCGCATTGGTTGGTATTATGGCAGCTTGCCATACGCTAGTGTTTTTTAAAGAGTGAGGATTTTATTGTGAACATCCAAGAGGCCATAAGCCTAATATCCCAAAACCCTGATTACAAAATCATGACTAAGTTTTCAGGTCTGCCACCGGTTTATTGCGCTCCAGTACCGGATGATCGAATTTTTAAGGTGTGTTTCCTCGACACGGAAACCACCTCGCTTGACACTTCTTCCTGCAAGGTGATCGACTTAGCCATGCGTGTAGTTGAGTTTGGTTCGGATGGTCGCCTTTTTAGTGTTGGCGAGCCATATCAAGAATTCAATGACCCGGGCGAACCGCTGTCCGAAGACGTAAAGGCGGTAACCGGTTACACCGATGAAATGCTTGCAGGTAAGAGTATTGATTGGGTCGAGGTGGCTAATATCGTCTCCGATTGCGCTCTTGTTGTGGCCTATAACTCGCAATACGACCGCCCTGTTTTAGAACGCTTTTGCCCGTTGTTCTCCGAACTCAACTGGGGGTGTGCAATGGTTGATGTTGACTGGTTTGAATTGTTTGGCACAAAAGGCAAACTTGAATGGTTGGCTTACAAGGTTGAGGGGCTGTTCTTTGAGGCTCACCAGGCGATTGCCGATGTAGACATCATGATTCACATGCTATCGATATTGCAGCCCGGTACCGAGAAAACCGTTTTCTCACAAATCTTGGAGCAGGCCCGACAAAAACGCTTTCGCTTGCGTGCGGTTGGTGCACCTTTTGACTCTAAAGACGACTTGAAGAAAAACGGTTATAAATGGGAAGACGACGGCTTCAAACCCAAGGCCTGGTGTAAAACCGTTGATGAGACTAAATTAAGTGATGAGCTGGAGTATCTTGCTACCATTGGTTGTAGAAACCCTGCCACAAGCCCAGTGTCACCAAAAGATCGATTCACAGATCGCGCTTAACCGGCTTTAATTTCAAGCTGACTCCTTGTATCTCTGAGCAGCACCCGCTCTTTAGTTAGTCGGTGTTTGAGGATGTCAATTATCGCATCCTCATACCGAGGATGCCTAGGGGTCAAAAATGTTTAAATCTTATAAAGAAGTTTGTCGTTTTTACCAAGATCACGCATCGCAAATCAAGCTTGTGGAAAGTACGCTTTCAAGTAGGCTTGGAATTTCTAATGTGCGTGTCATTGCCAAGCATGATGGTGTTTTCGCCATTGGGTATGACAATGATGATGAAAAGATAATGACGCTCCCGCTTACTATTCGTGATGATGGTAGGTTAAGAGTTTGTCGCGCTTAAATCTGTAACCCGCTCTTTGCGGGTTATTTTTTGTCTAAAAAATAGGCAGGCTTTTAACTCCTTGTTCTTAATAGAATGCCGCTCAAAAACAGTTCAATTATCCACAGAATTTGTGGATATCTTCTATCTTCATCGCTGGGAAATTTTCCCAAATTCCGCACAATCCTTTTCTCACCATGGTTCTAAATAAATAGGATTTCTGATGTACAGCTCAATTCAGCCAAAATACATTAACTCAGTAGGCGGGGCAGCACACCAAAGCGCCATCGATATTATCGCGGAGCTTGAGTCGGATGTGGCGAGGCTTATGGCTGTTATTAAGGATGCTCGTGATTGCGCGAAATCTTGGGATGCCACCTTGTTTGGCTTTAATGAGCATGTCGAGGCATTGGAGGTTTACTATGCGGCAGGCAAAGCGGTTGGGTTCGAGTATGCGGAAAGTTTTAGTGGTGAAATCGACGAATAGTCGGCAAAGCATTTTCTCAAGTCGAATAGGGTTGCGGGACATCTATACGGCATTTAAACGCAGTCGGTTCAGAAGTCGTGGCGTTTATACACCGGAAACCGTCAAGAGAAACTACTTTAAGTGCGCGATTATTCCAATGCACCGGATTATTAAAAATAGAGGCTTAATTAATCTTGGGCTATGGGCGCTGAAATTAAGAATTAATAGGCAGTCTCGAAAGTTTAAAAATAAAAAGTTTAAAAATAAAGGCGGAGGTCGCTCATCATGAACTACTTACACAATCCGGTACAAACCCTAGCCAGTGCTATGGCTCACGCTCTTTACGTTGGCGCAAGCGATATCCAATACGAAGATCGTGACCGGGAGCATTATAAGAAAACCAAAGAAGAAAAGCGCATTATTAAATGCCGTCGCCCCACTGAGCAAGATCTTGACGTTGTCGCTATGTTCCCGCAATTATGGGAAAGCGCCGCGCTTGGTTTTGGTGGAGTTAGTGGTGCCGTCCTGACAACTGCCTACACCATTGTTATCCATGATGGCTTTAGTGGGAGTTGTTTAGTGTACTTTGACGGTCGATTTGCCTATACAGTTAACGCTCGTAATCAAGTATTTTGGGATGATGTGTCAAAGCAAAACCTTAAGAGTGTGGCAAGGTCGTCCGTGTATCGGGTGGATCATAAGGATGCCGAGTAATGCAGCCCTTACTGTCTTGCTTGTCTGTTTCATGGTATTTGATTCTCGACAAGTGATTACAAGTCTAGGTAATCTTTGATTTTTGCCAAAAAACCATTCCACCTTTAGTTGGTGAGATTAATATTTAGTAAGGAAGGTGTGATGTGAGGGGCTTGAACAAAGTAATTTTGATCGGTACTTTAGGCAAAGATCCTGAGGTGCGTTTTGCAGCAAATGGAACTGCAATTGCAAATTTAAGTGTTGCTACGAGTGAGCAATGGAATGATCGTGCGACTGGCGAAAAGCAGGAAAAAACCGAATGGCACCGTGTTGTCATTTTCGGCAAGCTGGCCGAGATTGCACAGCAGTATTTAGCCAAGGGGTCGCAAGTCTATTTGGAGGGTAAGTTGCAAACACGGAAGTGGCAAGACCAGAACTCCGGCCAGGATCGCTACTCAACTGAAGTGGTATTGGATTTTAACGGTGTCATGCAGATGCTTGGTGGTTCGCGCAATCAGGGTGCCGGTGATCAATCGCAACCTAACTCTTTTGACCAGGGTCATGACAATGGGTACGCCTTCCAATCTGCTGCGCCAGTGGGAGCGTCACAGTCTGCACCACAGCAAGCCATGGGTGGTTATGCGCAAGCACCGATGACCAATCATGCTACACCGCAACAGTCTCGAAGCCCAGCGTCACAACAGGTCGCGCCTCAAGGTCCAGCTTACCAGCCGAACGATTTTGATGACGACGTTCCATTTCGCTGGCAAGCAACTTTCCCTGAGCTGTTCATGCTTGCCTAGAGCCTTAATTAATTTAACCTCTTTGAAACCCGGCTTGTCCGGGTCTTTTTTTTCAGGCTATTCCAAAAACCAAATTCCACCCCCTCCTTTAATGGTTGAGTTTTTAATCAACAAAGGAGCACTATATGCCGCAATCAATTCTTCGCTTAAACAGCCCTTCTTGGCAAACTGCTGATAAAGCTAATCCAGTAAAAAAACAATCACTCAGAAATCAAGCGGTGGTTCCACTTAATAAAGCAGCCCTTGTTTCAATGCGTGGGCTTAGTCCAAATGACTGGCAGGCATCAGGCAGAAAATCACTTGTTGTTGCCGTGGAAATGGATGGTCTTATTTAAAAGTCAAGTTTCAACTACATCTTTCATTGTTGAGAGGTGTTTAGTTTTTTGGAGGTTGTAATGTCAGATTTAGTTGTTTTGGTTGAATCTACCGACTTAGAGATTGTTTCTGTTAAACAGGGTTCGGCACTAGAGGTCTTTAAGGATGTCTCTTTTATTGATGGTTTATTGGATCAAATAGGGCGCGCAGTAATGTCTCAAGTCGTGGATGACGTTTCAACCGTTAAAGCTCGTAAAGAAATAGCCAGTGTTGCGCACCGTGTAGCCCGAACAAAAACCTACCTAGATGGGGTTGGAAAAGATTTGGTCGCTGAGCTTAAGGTTTTACCGGCCTTGATTGACTCTAATCGTAAAACTGTTCGTGATCGGCTGGACGGTCTAAAGGATAGGGTTCGCAAGCCTTTAACCGATTGGGAGGATGAGCAAAAGCGTATTGAGCAGCGCAAGAAGGATATAGCGCAAGAAATCGTGGAAATTAACAGTCGCCCCACTCTCTTGATTGGATTATCGGCTGATCAAATGTCGTCGGTTATTTCTGACTTTGTTGAGCCGTCCCCTCAAGATTTTGACGAAAGGTATCACGAGGCTATAGAGGCGCACAATTCATCCTTGGCTCAATGCAATGAATTGTTTGCGGCTCGCAAGCTTCTTGAAGCTCGTGAGCGCGAAGAATACGAGAAAAAAGTGGCAAAAGAAGCTCGCATTAAAGCCGAACAGGAAGCGCAAGCCGCTATCAAAAAGGCAGAAGACGAACGATTGGCTGCGGAAGCTGAGGCCAAGGCTCGAATTGAGCAAGCAGAAGCTCGTGCAAAAAAAGCGGAGCAGGAAAAATTAGCCACAGAGGAGAAAGCGAGAAATGAGAAAATTGAGGCAGAAAAACGTGCTGAAGCGGAGCGCCTTGCTTCTGAGCAGCGTGCTAAAAAAGTCGCTGAAGAAGCCGCAGCTAAAGAACGTGCGCAAATTGAAGAGCAAAATCGCATTGAAGCACTAGAAAAAGCAAAGCGAGAAGCCGATATTGCGCATCGCCGCGATGTTAATAATGCCGTGTTCAAGTCTATTTCAGGTCTTGGTATAGATTTAACAGAAGAACAAATTAAGTCATTAATAGTAGCAATAGAAAAAGGTAAAATTGACCATGTTAAAATTCAATATTAATCAAAAACCATTAAAGGTATTTCCATGGAAAACATTGATTACATAAAATCTCAAGAGTGGCAAAACCTTACACTGGATGAAAAAAATTATGCTCGTGGCCTATGGGGTGAATTTGCGCTTAACCGGGCCTTAAATGCCGGTCTTGGTGCTGTTCGTTTCGGTGATCATGCTGAGGGGCACAGTGTTTTTCTTTTCGACCGAATCCATGTCCCCACTTATAACGGCGGCACCACTGAAATTGACTCACTCTTAATTTCACAAAAAGGCGTGTTTTGTTTTGAGGTTAAGTCATGGGGCGGTGAAGCCGTGTTTGGCGAAAGAAATAGTGATGAATGGTTTACTGCAAAAAGCAATGGTCGTAACCCTGGCGTTAAATCGCATAGAATGAAAAACCCTTTCGGGCAGAACGACTATCATGCGCGTCACCTAAAGAACCTGCTTCCTCAGCCCGTGGTTGAGCAAGCGCTTTATGGCATTGTGCTTTTGATTGATGCTTCCCCGTTCGGGATAAGCCCAGGGCGATGGGCAGGCGCTGAAATTGATGGACTGTTTACTGATACCGACGCAATTGTTAAATCAATTAATGCGGCACCTTATATCATGTCAGGTAAGCGTGTTTACGAGATATCGCAAGCCTTATCAAAATTTCCATACGGGCATGAGTTTCGCTCTCTTGGGTCAGGGATTGCGCTCCCGAATTTTTAACTACGCCTTGTTGTATAAAAAATATACAGTGAGGCTGCATGTTAAATTTACAAACCTTTGTTAGCGATTACCTCCCCGTTGTTCTTGATGGGAAAAAATTTACTCAATCTGATCTAAATGAAGCGATTCATTTAGTCCAACCGGAAGCCAAGCTTGTGCCCTCGGCATTTGATAGCAATCTCCACTTCGTTGAGTTTAACGGCGCGGTCATTACACTAGAGGGTGTTTGTGTTGTTGAGTTAAGTGCCACCCCCTTCCCTGCCAGGGAAGCCCCACCAACATATCTAGTTAAAATGGCTGCTGCACTCATGGTAAAGCTTGGTGTTATTGATAACATCAAAAAAAGCATACAACTGGTCAATCTATCACGCTCACTTCCTTGTGGCAGCAACTAAAATGCACCTATCAACTACAGATTCAATTGCTGGCAAGCAAATAGTGGAAAGCAAAGGTGTCGTCTTTGGTGATGTGGTTTTGGGAGCCAATTTTGTAAAAGATTTTTTTGCCCGGATCACCGACTCAGTTGGTGGAAGATCCCGAGGCTATGAGAAAGTGTTTCGGGATGGGCGAGCTGAGGCTACCAAGATTATGATCAAGTCTGCTCAAAAGATTGGTGCGAATGCAATCGTTGGTATTGATTTCAAGTTTCAGACCCTCGGCCAAAGCAACACCATTCTCCAAGTTTCAGTCAGCGGGACAGCTGTTGTTATCACTTAACCTCTTCTAATTGTTCAAACACCTTTTCTTTCCTGTATCTATTAGTACAGGAAGGTCTCTAATCATGAAATCACAATCTAAAGTAATTGAAATCACTCCACGCGCATGCAATTCTAAAGAAGCTGCAAAATACCTAGGTGTGGCGGAAACCACGTTAAAACAGTCTCGGTCAACCGGCACACTATTTGGGATTGCGACGCCCACTTATAAAAAAGTGGGTCACTCGGTGATATATGAATTCTCTAGCTTGGATAAGTGGCTTGATGCACTACCAGAGTACAAAAACACTGCGGACGAGGCGCTTCAGAAGTATTAAAAGGTCATTACTTGTATTTGTTAATGTCGCACCCATGTCGCACCAAGGGTTTAATCTACTCACAAAAAACACATAACTAATTGAAATACCAAATCTTATTCCTATAAAACTAAGCAACACAGAGCGTCATGGGGTGGCGGGGGTCGAAGGTTCAAATCCTTCTGTCCCGACCAATTTT
>JACUUF010000056.1 GCA_014859465.1 Methyloprofundus sp. | reverse complement strand
CGAAATGTCGTAACTTCAATTATATTGAAAATCACAGATTTCACCCACTACCGAATTTTTTACGCACAAACTGATGATTATGGCGTAACAGTGTCGCAACCGATAGCAATAGGTCAAATAGAGTTTTTGCCCAGCCATCCTGATGTGATCAGCGTAAATTCACGAGTTGTGTTGGCTTGGACCGAGTTCAATGTCAAGGAAACGAGTCTTTATCTTCAGCAGTCGGATAATAGGGGCAATACTTGGCAAGCGGCTAAAAAGATCTTGGACACTTTATCGACGGCAGGCCACCCTCAATTACTAGCCTATAAGGAACGTATTTTTATATCTTGGATGACACACTTAGAAGGTCATCGTTTTATCGAGGTAAGTAAATGAAATTTATTAAAATAACCTGTCTACTCTGGGTATTTTCCATATCTATTGTCACTGCTCAGCAGTTGGAGATTAAATTATTTCAAGCAGATGCTTACCAGAAGATTTTGAACGCACATAAAGACCAGTCGTTTATGCTGGTAATTTGGTCGGTAACTTGTTCGGCTTGTTTATCGGAAATGGCCTTCATTCATAAAATCCACCAGCAGAGACCAGAATTGAATATCGTTATGCTTTCAGTTGATGGCCCAGAATACTTTGCTGATATGCGCGCGATTATCGAACAGAAAGAGTTATCTGATGTAGAGCAGTGGGGATTTGCAGAGGATAATTCACCGGCTTTACGCTATAGTATTGATAGCCGTTGGTATGGTGAATTGCCAAGGACTTATTTTTTCGATCAGGCACATCAAAGAAAAGGTTTCAGCGGAGTATTAACCGCAGAGCAGTATCAGCTTCAGCTTGAAAAAAAGCACATTTAATAACACCTATATTCCAAAGTGACTTTTGAATTACTAGCGCCGTTGATAAAAGATTTATTTCTCAATCATTTGCCATTGATGATCAATTAAGCCTTGTAGTGGTTGATAATTGATTTTATAGGACATTTTCTGACAGTCTGCTATCCAATAACCTAAGTAAAGCCATTCTAAACCCAAAGCTTTAGCATGTTCAATTTGCCATAAAACGGCATAAACACCTAGGCTGCGCTGCGAAAGCTTGGGATCAAAAAAAGTATACACAGCGGATAAAGCATTATCTAAGCGATCAACAATAGCAACCCCGGCTAATTCACCCGCACAAGAGAATTCGACAAATAGAGTATTGCACCAATCACTAGCTAAGAAACTGATATAGTCTTCTGCACTGGCATCGACCATATTGCTATCGGGATGACGACTGCGTTGATAGGCTTGGTAGAGCTCAAAGTGGGCTTGCTCAAATTGGGCTGGTTTAATTATGACTTGTAGATCGGCATTCTTTTTGCAAGTTCTGCGTTGTTGCTTGGATGCCTGAAAGTCATTGACAGCTAATCTAACGGGTACGCATTTTTGGCAATTTGTGCAATAAGGTTGATAAGCGTGATTGCCGCTGCGCCGGAAACCTTGTTCAATCAATTGCGAATAGACTTTTGTAGTGAGTTGAAATTCAGGGTGTATATAAGCAAATTGCGACTTATGTTCTGTTAAATAACTACAGTCGTGCTCATGATCAAGATATAAGGGTATAGCAATCATTTTTGCCAAGCGCTAGCGTATGGTTTGCGGTGATGGTGGCGGTGTAATAATGCAGCAAAGTCTGCACGTGGGATTTCTTCTGCGCCAAGGCTCGCCAAGTGATTGGTGTGCACTTGACAGTCTATTAGTTGGTAGCCCCATTGAGTGAGTAGTTGTGCTAGTGCAACAAAGGCAATCTTTGACGCATCCGTTTTGCTGTGAAACATCGACTCACCAAAAAACACTTGGCCGATAGCGATACCATATAAGCCCCCTACTAGTTCACCTTGAAACCAAGCTTCCATAGAATGCGCATAACCTTCTTCGTGTAAACGAATATAAGCCGCTTGCATTTCTGGAACAAGCCAAGTGCCTGAGTTTGGGTCTCTGGGCATGGCGCAGGCTTTTACAACATCGGCAAAGGCGGTGTCAAAACTGAGTTGGAATGTTTTTTTGCGTTGGGTCTTTTGCAGGCTTTTTGAAATATGTAATCGATCAGGAAAGATCACTAAGCGCGGGTTGGGCGACCACCATAAAACGGGATCTTCATCACTGTACCAAGGGAAAATACCTTGGCGATAGGCATTAATAATGCGCTGAGTTGACAGGCAGCCACCGACAGCAAGCAGGCCATTGGGCTCTGTTAAGGCTCTTGATAGCGATGGAAAGCTTTGATCGGCCCGATTAGGGTCAAGTATTGCTAGCATAGGTTCTCGGCATGGTTTTGGTTGGTGTTGGTATTGTAATGGAATATGCAAAAATGCGGCAAAAAGAAGTAAAGCTAGAATGGACTTTAGCCTGCTAGTGAGGCTATGTTTTGCGCTTGGCGGACTAAGGCTTGGGCAATGAAACTGTTTTATTGCTGCTTATTGTTGGTTGACTATTAATTAAAAAAGAAAGGTATTTTTTTGTGGGAATATGCTATATTTAATTCCTGTAATGAGAATGATTATTAATTAGATGGACTTTGATCCTTAGGGAGTAGATAAATGGATATGACAATGCTGGGTTTAAAAGATTTAGTTATTGGCGATAAAGGCCGCGTTACAGGCTTTAATAAGCAGGGCAGAGCGTATCGAAAACGTCTTTTAGCTATGGGTTTAACACCTGGCACAGAGTTTTCTATCGTGCGTTTTGCACCTTTAGGCGATCCGGTAGAAATTACTTTAAGAGGTTTTTCTTTGACCTTGCGCAAAGATGAAGCGGATATATTAAGTATAGAGAAAATTTGATGCAGACTGATTTTACTATTGCCGTTGTCGGCAATCCTAATTGCGGTAAAACAACTTTATTTAATGCCTTAACAGGCGCGCGTCAACATGTAGGTAATTGGCCGGGTGTCACAGTGGAAAAGAAAACCGGCGACTATGCACATTTAGGCAAGCACATTAAAGTGGTTGATTTACCCGGCACCTATTCTTTAGAGGCCGATAGTGAGGTTTCTTTAGATGAGCAGGTGGCTAGGGATTATGTGGCCGCAAAAGAAGCCGATCTCATTATTAATATATTGGATGCAGCCAATATTGAGCGTAATTTATATTTGAGCTCGCAGTTAATTGAAATGCGTGTGCCGATGATTATTGTGCTGAATATGATGGATGTTGTCGCGCAGCGTGGTTTGGTCATTGATCAAGCACAATTGTCGAGTGTATTAGCCTGCCCCGTTGTCGCTATTTCTGCCTCTACACGGCAGGGAATTAGCGAATTAAAGACGCAGATTAATCAAGCGGTATTAGCGCATCCTATCCCGCAATTAGATATTGAATATCACCCCGCCATTGAACAAGCTATTGCTGATTTATCCGTTGCTTTGCAGGCAAAAGCAACTGAGCATCAATGCGCCTTACGTTGGTTGGCAATTCGTTTATTAGAAAGAGATACGTTGGCGCGTAAAATTGCCGGCTCTGAATTAGTACAGCAAGCTGAAGCATTAGAGCGGGATATTGAGCACATAACCGATGATGAGGTTGACATTTTAGCGGCTGATGCGCGTTACGGATTAGTGAATAAAATCACTCATCTTTGTGTCAATAAAAAGAACGAAGTTAGCCGAGGCATGACGCATAAAATTGATAATTGGGTGTTAAATCGCTATTTAGGGATACCGATTTTTTTATTGGTCATGTATTTGATGTTTATGATCACTATTAATATTGGCAGTGCTTTTATTGATTTTTTTGATCAAGTCGCTGGCGCGATTTTTGTTGATGGCTTAGCACTTGTTTTGACGGCTATGTCATTGCCGGAGTGGTTAGTGGTGTTATTGGCTAATGGCGCGGGTGGCGGTGTGCAGGTGGTGGCTACCTTTATTCCGATTATTGGCTTCTTATTTCTCGTATTATCTTTATTAGAAGATTCTGGTTATATGGCGCGGGCGGCATTTGTGGTGGATCGTTTTATGCGCATGATTGGTTTGCCGGGTAAATCTTTTGTGCCGATGATTGTTGGTTTTGGCTGTAATGTGCCGGCAATTATGGCGACACGAACTTTGGAGAGTCAGCGTGATCGGATTTTAACTAATATTATGAATCCGTTTATGTCCTGCGGTGCCCGTTTGCCTGTGTATGCTTTATTTGCTGCCGCATTTTTCCCTGTTGGTGGGCAGAATCTAGTATTTTTCTTGTATGTATTTGGTATTGCTGTTGCGGTATTGACTGGCTTAATTATGCGTCATACCTTGTTTAAAGGGGATTCCATGCCTTTTATTATGGAGTTGCCCAATTATCATTTGCCGACTTTGCAAAGTATAGCCATTCGTACCTGGGATCGTTTACAAACTTTTTTGATCAATGCCGGTAAGGTCATTGTACCGATGGTATTAGTGCTGAATTTCTTAAACTCGCTGGGTATAGATGGCAGTTTCGGCAAGGAAAACACGCAAAAATCGGTGTTAAGTGAAATCGGACGTACTTTAGTGCCTGTGTTTAAACCGATGGGCATACGCGAAGAAAACTGGCCAGCAACGGTAGGAATTTTTACCGGTATTTTAGCAAAAGAAGCGGTAGTCGGGACTTTAGATGCTTTGTATACGCAACTTGCGCTAGAAGGTGTAGAACAAGCGCCTGAGGTGTTTGATTTTCAACAAAGCTTAATTGATGCGGTATTGACCATCCCAGAAAATCTATTAGCTGTAGCAGATAACTTATTAGATCCATTAGGGCTGAATATTGGTGATGTCAGCGATAGTCAATCTGCCGCTAATGCACAAGCAGTTCATCAAGGAACGTTTGGCCAAATGCAGGCACGATTTGATGGTCAAGCGGGGGCTTTTGCGTATTTATTGTTTATCTTATTGTATGCGCCTTGTGTTGCTGCCACAGCGGCTATTCAGCGGGAAACGGGCACTAAATGGACGATATTTGTGGTTGCCTGGACAACCGGTATTGCCTATATGACAGCGACAATTTTTTATCAATTAGCGACATTTAGCCAACATAGCGAGTCATCAATTTATTGGGTTCTTGGTTTATTAAGTGCTTTTTTTGCCGTGATATTTTCTTTCTGGTGGGCTGGCAGAATTGAGTTAAAGCAGAGGGCGGTATTATGATTTTATCGGAATTACGCGCTTACCTAAAGCAGCAGCAACGCTTTTCATTATTGGACATGGCAAATCACTTTAACACTGATGCGGACGCATTACGCGGCATGTTAAGCAAATGGGTGAGTAAGGGAAAAGTGAAGCGTATAGATAAGGGCGCGAGTTGTGGCACGAGTTGTTGTAAATGCGACCCCGCGATGACTGAGATTTATGAGTGGGTGGATTAATATTTTACTATCTCAATGAAAATATTGGTGGGTTTTAAGCGCAAGCCGATGATCCGCTAAAAAGCTTAACGAATGGCGTAAACTGAGCTAAGCTAACCCTATATATTAAATATACGGAGTTAGGAATGAGTGAACAACAATCTCGTGTTTTAATTGCTACGCTTACGCAAGTAAGAGGCGATGGTATGCAGGCGCGTGTTATCCAGGAATATGCAACGGATACGCCTTTGCTGACTATGGGTAATGAGCAAATGTTAGTGGGTAGTATTGGCTCTTATGTCGTTGTGCGTCAGGCGAATGTCGCTGTGCTTGGACTAGTCTTCAAAATGTGGCAGGAAGATCGATTTGAGCAGGGGAAACGCCTATCGGATCGATTTTTTTCTTTAATTCCAGTCGGTGAATTAAAAGAGGACGAAACTTTCATTCGTGGCGTGCGCCACTATCCCACCCCGGGGGCTAAAGTTTATGCTGTCGGGCTTGCTGAAATTAATGCGATTTTTTCTCAATTTCGTGAATATGAATTCTTTATCGGTCAATTATCGGCGCATAAAGATTATCATTTAAGTCTAGATCCACGCGCTTTATTTGGTCGTCATTTTGCCATCGTTGGACAGTCAGGTTCGGGTAAATCATGGGCCGTGACCAGTTTAATTCAACATACCATTAAAGCCATGCCGCAAAGCAAGATGATTTTGCTGGATTTGCATGGCGAATATTGCTGGAAAGATGACGCAGGTAATATTCAATCTGCATTCCCCTCTGAAGCGGTTAATTACGTCGAAGCAACTGACTTAGAAATGCCTTATTGGATGATGACTTATGCAGAGTTGGTTGATTTGTTTATTGATCGCTCAGAAGCGGGCGCATCGATTCAAATGGCTTTTATGCGTGAGGTCTTGCAGCAATTAAAGCGTGAATCAGCTAAACAATTAGGTTTGGGTGTCGTTTCTGTAGATACACCGATTTATTTTTCATTAGTGGAAATGTATCGACAGTTTAAAAATGCCAATGAAGAGCGTAAAGATTTTGGTAAAGTGCAGGGCGCGTTATTTGGCCAGTTTGATGAGTTTTTAATACGCATGCAAAGCCGTTTTAATGATGTGCGTTATGATTTTTTACTGAAGCCTAAAAAACGCAATACCTCAGAAACCATGGCCGATTTACTGCGTGAATTTGTTGGTTTAGGTACGCACAAAGCTAATGTCACGGTTATTGATTTAAGTTCCATTCCTACCGATGTTCGACCTGCTGTATCGGCACAAGTAGGACGCTTGGCGTATGAGTTTAATTACTGGAATCCTAGGCGGCGCGAATTTCCGATTACTTTGATTTGTGAAGAGGCGCATGCCTATATTCCTCGAGAAAAAAATGGTCAATATGAAGGCACTAAGCGCATGATGGAGCGTATTGCTAAGGAAGGGCGTAAATATGGGGTATCCATTGGTGTTGTCAGTCAGCGGCCGACTGAGCTATCGGAAACGATGCTTGCTCAATGTAGTTCATTTATTTGTTTGCGTACCACTAATCCTGATGATCAGGCTTATATTAAAGGTTTAATACCTGAAGCTGAAGGTGATTTGACCGATATATTGGCATCTTTAGGGCGAGGTGAGGCCTTAGTTTTAGGCGAGGCCGCACCTATGCCAACGCGGGTACAAATTTATAAACCCAATCCTGAGCCTAAAAGTAATGATGTGGATTATTTTGCTAGCTGGCGTGAAGGCCCAGATGATCTTGATGTCAATGAAATCGTTAAACTTTGGCGTACACAAACGCGAAAATAGCCGTCGGGGCTATTATTTTTCTTGGGAATTAAAATTTAATAATATCTAAAGCACTCCAGTCTTGGGAGGACTGGAGTGCTACCTATTTAAATCGAGATATATGGCAGTAGTGCAATAGCTAAAACTATTGCACCCCTGCATAATATTTTGCAGATTCTTGTTGCGCCATAGTAAATATTCAGAGCCCCTTTTCTTATCACCTTCGCCTTGAGGGAGAAGGCAGGGATGAGGGGAGTTAAATAAGGAATCTGTGAATATTTGCGTCAAAAGCCCTGAAAGGAGCAAGTAGAAAGATTTTTCTCTTTTCTATTGGGGTATAAATTTTTGCTAAAAAAATGTCTAGCTGAGGTAGATTAACGAGTATGGATTTTACTCAATTTAAAAAAATATTAGGTTTTGTGGCTGGAGCCAAACTAGGTGCTCCTGCGGTCATTATTATGATGCTCGCATTGATTATTATTCCACTGCCGGCTTTTGCGCTCGATTTATTTTTCACTTTTAATATCGCGTTTTCTCTTATTATCTTGCTGGTTGTGGTTTATACCACTAAACCTTTGGAGTTTGCTGCTTTTCCTAGTGTTATCTTAATTGCGACTTTGTTGCGTTTGGCTTTGAATGTTGCTTCAACGCGAATTGTGTTACTTGAAGGTCATAATGGGGGAGATGCGGCAGGTAAAGTTATTGAGGCATTTGGTGAGTTTGTTATTGGTGGCAATTTTGCTGTTGGCTTGGTGGTGTTTGGAATTTTAATGGTGATTAACTTTGCCGTTGTTACTAAAGGTGCGGGGCGAATTGCCGAAGTAGGTGCAAGATTTACCCTGGATGCTATGCCAGGTAAGCAAATGGCAATTGATGCTGATTTGAATGCGGGCATTATTACCCAAGATGAGGCGCGTGATAGACGCGCTGAAGTGGCCGCCGAATCAGATTTTTATGGTTCGATGGATGGTGCCAGCAAGTTTGTACGAGGTGATGCGATTGCTGGGATGATTATTTTGGCGGTCAATATCATTGGTGGCTTAGTGATTGGTGTTGGTCAGCATGGCATGACTTTTGCTGATGCGGGCAGAGTTTATGTGTTATTGACTATTGGCGATGGTTTGGTTGCGCAAATTCCTTCTTTGCTTTTATCTACAGCGGCGGCCATGGTGGTTAGTCGTGTGCGCGGCAGTGATCAGACGGTTGGCGCGCAGATTTCGGCGCAGTTATTTGCCAATCCTAACGCGTTAAACATTACTGCTGGCGTGATGTTGGTTTTGGGGATTATTCCGGGCATGCCTAATTTGGTATTTATCCTTATTGCTTCGTCTTTAGCAGGCATGGCTTATTGGATTACTTTGCAAGCTAAGCAAATGGCAGTGGCACGCGAACAACGAGAGCTATTGCCAGCGACTCCGCATGCCGCACCTGAAATGAAGGAGCTGGGCTGGGATGATGTCATGCCAGTTGATATGATCGGTCTTGAAGTTGGCTATCGTTTAATTCCTTTGGTGGATAAAAATCAAGGCGGGCAATTAATGGCGCGAATTAAGGGGGTGCGCAAGAAATTATCTCAAGAATTAGGGTTTTTGATTCCTTCGGTACATATTCGCGATAATCTTGACTTAAACCCAACTACCTACCGTATTTCCTTAATGGGTGTCACAGTAGGTGAAGCCGATATTATGCCGGATAGAGAGATGGCAATTAATCCGGGCCAAGTTTTTGGCACTTTGGATGGGGTTAGCTGTCAGGATCCGGCATTTGGTTTGGAGGCGGTTTGGATCGAGGCAAATCAAAAAGATTATGCACAAACTTTAGGTTATACCGTGGTTGATCCTGGAACGGTTGTGGCGACGCATTTAAGTCATATTTTGCAGTCACATGCCCATGAAATGCTGGGTTATGAAGAAGCGCAGCAGTTATTGGATAATTTAAGTAAATCAGCCCCGAAATTAGTTGAGGATTTGGTACCAAAAATCTTGCCTTTAGGGGTGTTTGTTAAAGTGTTGCAAAACCTTTTGCAAGAAAGTGTCGCGATCAGGGATATGCGTGGTATAGCCGAAACTTTGGCTGAGTATGGCACGAAGAGTCAAGATCCTGACATTTTAACTTCAGCGGTTAGAGTAAGTCTTGGTCGCTCAATTGTCCAAGAAATCAGTGGCATAGCGCAGGAAATTCCAGTTATTACCTTGGAGCAAGAGTTGGAACAGTTATTGCATAAAACATTGCAAACGGCAGGAGAGTCGGGAGCGGGCCTTGAACCTGGATTGGCAGAACAAATGCACCAATCCTTAGAGGAAAGTGCTCAAAAGATGGAAATGGAAGGGCAGGCAGCAGTGTTGTTGGTGTCGTCTTACATTAGACCTTGGTTATCCCGATTTGTCCGGCATTCAATTTCTGGGTTACATGTTTTGGCATACAATGAAATACCGGCTGATCGTAAGATTAAGGTGGTTTCTACTGTAGGACAACGTGCATAATGTTTTAAAAGAGGGGAGCACGATGAAAATAAAACGATTTTTTGCAGCTGATATTCGTCAAGTAATGCGCATGGTGAAAGAAGAGTTAGGCGCTGATGCGGTTATTATGTCGAACCGTTCGGTTGATGGTGGTGTGGAAATTGTTGCTGCTCAAGATTTCGATGAACAATTAGTGCACGATAATTTACAAAAACAGCAACAACAAAGAAAGTCTGAAGCTGCTAGAAAAAGCACTAAGCTACCTGATTTCCAAGCAGAGAAAAATAAATTACATATCGTCAGTAGCGCCAGAAAAGATGATTCAATGCCCCAATCGACGGTTCGTCCTGCAGTGCGTCGTAAATTAGATGAGTACGTGGGTTACGCCGAGAAAATTGCGCTGAATAAACAAAGGCTCACTGAGGCGCCGGCTGCTGTTGTTAAGCCGAAAGTAGCTGAAAATAAAGTAACTAATAAGCCCGAGCCGACAACGCAGGCGAGCGGTTTACAGCGGACTTTTCAACAAACTAAAGAAAGTGCAACGAGTGCATCCAATGATATGTTATTGGAGATGCGTAAAGAATTACGCTACTTAAGAGCTGCGATGGATACTCGGCTATCAGAAGCGACTTGGGGCGGGCAATCTGAAAGTAATCCTATACGCTTGGATTTATTGCGTCGTTTGGCAGGAATAGGTATTTCCAAAAAGTTAAGTATTAAAATTGCTAATCGTTTGGATAACCAATCTAATCCCGATGTCGGTTGGGATAAAGCATTGGATATGATGCAACGGGTATTGCCGGTGTCAGGAGATGATATAATAGAAAACGGTGGTGTGATCGCTTTAGTTGGGCCAACGGGTGTTGGTAAGACAACGACGATTGCCAAATTAGCGGCGCAATATATTTTGCAGCACGGCTCTGGTCGTCAAGTCGCTTTGATTACGATGGATAATTATCGCATAGGCGCGCATGAGCAATTAAGTACTTATGGGCGTATCTTGGATGTGCCTGTGCGTGTTGCTGCTGACGGGGTAGAGTTGCGTAGTTTGATTAATGGTTTTAGTGATAAACGTTTAATTTTAATTGATACAGCAGGTGTTAGTCAGAAAGATACGCGCATGCTGGAGCAAATAGAAGGCTTGCAAGAGTCAGATATTCCGGTGACAGCGTATTTAGTCATGTCGGCAACGACGCAATTAAAAGCGATGAATGAAATTATTAGCGCTTTCTCTGAGTTTCAGCTTGGTGCCTGTATTTTAACTAAGATGGATGAAACAGCAGAAACTGGAAATGCAGTCTCTGCCTTAATTGAGTATCAATTGCCATTAGCTTTTATTACTGATGGCCAGCAAGTACCTGAGGATATTCATAAAGCAAGTTCGCGTGCATTAATTCAGCAGTGTATCGCAGAATCAGAGCGCGAAGCAGATTATAATGATACGCTTGGCTTTGAAAGATGGGGAGCCGCCGGCTATGCATAAGCAATTAGATCAAGCAGCGGGAATAAGAAAAATGAAACAAGTTAAGCCTGTGCGAGTTATTGCCGTAACTAGCGGCAAAGGTGGAGTGGGTAAAACAAATTTATCGGTCAATTTAGGTGTTTCTCTATCTAAAATGGGGCATAAAGTTGCCTTGTTAGATGCGGATATGGGCTTGGCTAATGTTGATATTTTGCTAGGTATGCACCCTAAATTTAATTTATCTCATGTTTTAAGCGGCCAGAAAACCTTGGCCGAAATTACCGAGATAGGTCCCGCAGGGCTGAGAGTTATCCCCGCTTCTTCTGGGATTCAACATATGTCAGAACTGAATAATATTGAACAAGCAGCCATTGTTCATGCCTTTAGTGAGCTAGATAAAGATCTTGATGTGTTGATTGTCGATACGGCAGCCGGTATTTCCGGTAGTGTGGTTAATTTTGCTCGTGCATGCCAAGAAGTCATTGTCGTGGTTTGTGATGAGCCGACGTCTTTGACCGATGCCTACGCCTTTATGAAGCTATTAAACCGTGATTATGGTTTGTTTCAATTTCATGTCTTAGCGAATATGGTGCAATCGCCGCAACAAGGACAGAATCTATTTAATAAATTGAGTAAAGTAACGGATCGTTATTTAGATGTTGCCTTAACTTATGCTGGGGCGATTCCTTTTGATGAGTATCTGCGTAAATCTGTGCAAAAGCAAACCGCTGTGGTTGAGGCTTTTCCGCATAGTAAATCTGCACAAGCTTTTAAAAGTGTTGCCCAGCGTATCAACAGCTGGCCTATACGCTCACAAACCGGCGGCCATTTAGAGTTTTTTGTCGAACGCATGATTAAATTCGACACACAGGAGAGTGCCGCGTGAATGGCGTAGCAATGTATAGCTCGGTGCAAGCAGTTGGGGCAATAGATGCTCAAATTATGCAGCATGCGCCGTTAGTAAAACGCATTGCCTACCATTTACTGAGTAAGCTGCCTGATTCTGTTTCGGTGGATGACTTAATTCAGGCCGGTATGCTCGGCTTATTAGAGGCTTTGAAAAATTATGATCATAGCCAAGGTGCGAGCTTTGAAACTTATGCCGGCATTCGTATTCGTGGTTCTATGCTGGATGAGGTTCGGCGCTCAGATTGGACGCCACGCTCAGTGCATAGAAAATCGCGACAAGTGACTGAAGCGATCAAAGAAATTGAGAGTAAAACCACGCAGAATGCTACCTCCAGTGAAATAGCTGAGCGCTTAGGTATTTCACTGGACGAATACCATAAAATTTTACAAGACTCAAATAGTAGTCGTTTTTTTAGTGTTGAAGAGTTGGCGCAAACGGGTGATCATTTTATAGAGGAACATGTTCAGGCCAGCGCTGGGCCAGAAGATATTTTTGGTCAAGACAAGTTTAAAGAGGCTTTAGTCACAGCTATTGGTCAATTGCCCGAGCGGGAGAGGCTGGTTATCTCTTTATATTATGATGAGGAGTTAAATTTAAGGGAAATTGGTGAAGTGTTGAATGTCAGTGAATCCAGAGTAAGTCAGATCAGTAGTCAAGCGATGCTTAGGTTAAGGAGTAAACTTGCGGATTGGCTGGAAGGGCATGATAATAATGGGTTTATTTGAGTGGGTATATTTTAGTTTTAGTTAATTAAGCCGATAGAGATGCAATGAAGAGTATGTTGGAGAAAGGCCTTGGATAAAAATATGAAGATTTTGGTTGTTGATGATTTCTCAACCATGAGGCGTATAGTCAAAAATTTATTAAGAGATCTTGGGTTTACAAATACATTTGAAGCGGATGATGGTAAGACGGCGCTACCGATGTTAAAAGATGGCAACTATGATTTTTTAGTCACCGATTGGAATATGCCTGGCATGACTGGGATTGATTTGTTAAGAGCTGTGCGTGCCGATCCTAAATTAGTTAATTTGCCAGTGTTAATGGTGACCGCTGAAGCAAAGCGCGAACAAATTATTTTAGCCGCTCAAACGGGAGTTAATGGTTATGTAATCAAGCCTTTTACCGCTGCAACACTAAGGGAGAAGATTGAAAAAATCTTTGAGCGTATCGATAAGGCTGGAGCATAAAGGATGATGGTTAAATGACGGAGTTAATGGGAAATACAAGATTATTACTTGCTAAAGATTTAGTTATAGCTTTAGAAAATAATGATGAGGCGAGAGCAGATGAAATTTTAGATCAGATTTCTGGTATGCGCGAGAGCATGCTATTTCAAGAGGTTGGCCGATTAACGCGTCAATTACATGACGCGATGAATAGTTTTGCGCTGGACTCTAAAATGGTTGAATTAACTGCAAAGGATATTCCTGATGCCAAAGAGCGCTTGCATTATGTCATAGCAATGACAGAGCAAGCGGCAAATCAGACTATGGAAGTTATTGAGAGTTTATCGCCTATTGCTCAAGAGTTAAGTGATCAAGCCAATCAATTATCTAATAAATGGGATCGTTTTTTAGCCAAAGATATGCCATTTGCAGAATTTAAAAATATGAGTCAAGAAATTACTGTGCATTTTGCTCAAACTAAAGAGCGTGTGGCAAGTGTGCAAACCGGTTTGACTGATATTTTAATGGCACAAGGTTTTCAAGATATTACGGGGCAAATTATTCGTCGAGTGATTGACTTGGTTCAGGAAATGGAGCGCAGTATGGTTGAGTTGGTGCGTCTTTCTGGTGGTAAATCTAAAGCTGGTATTACTAAAAAATCAGAAGAGTTAGAGTTGCCTGGACCTGTTGTACCTGGTCTTGACGATAATGCGAACGATGTAGCCACAAACCAAGATGATGTTGATGATCTCTTATCAAGCTTAGGTTTTTGAGGACTAAATAATGTCAATTGATCTTGATGATGAAATTTTACAAGACTTTTTAGTCGAAGCTGGAGAAATTCTGGAATTGCTCGGAGAGCAATTGGTTGAGCTAGAAAACTCGCCTGAAGATAATGAGTTATTGAATGCTATTTTTCGCGGCTTCCATACCATTAAAGGAGGGGCTGGTTTTTTAGCTTTAGATGCTATGGTTGGGGTTTGTCATAAATCAGAAGATGTCTTTAATGTTTTGCGTCAAGGTGAAAGGAAAGTTAATACGGAGTTGATGGATGTTATTCTTCAAGTGGTAGATCACCTGAATGATATGTTTGCCATAGTGCGTACTGGTAATTTTCCTGAGCCAGTTGAGCAGGCGTTATTGGATAGGTTAGAGTCTTATACAGTACCTGAAAGTGCAGCCCCAGCCGTAGTTGAAGTAAAGCAAGAGGTGGTAGTTGAAGCAGAGCTCGCTACTGAAAAAGTCATTGAAGATAATATAAACGAAGATTCGGCGTTGGTCACAGAAAATGCCGCTGATGCGGTTGAACAAGAGTTTGCACTGATGCTAGGGCTTGCAGAAGGAGATGTATCGGAATCTGCAAGTGACGAGATTACTGAAAGTGAATTTGATGATTTACTGGATGCCCTGCATGGCAAAGGTGGTTCGCCAACGCCTGTAGTGGAAAAAAATGCAGTTGCTTCTGATGAAATTACCGAGTCTGAGTTTGATGACTTATTGGATGCATTGCATGGCAAAGGTTCGTTTAATGCCGAAAAGATTATAGGAGCGAGCGCTCCAATATCAGAGCCTGTAGCTGCTTCCGATGATATTACTGAGGAGGAGTTCGATAATTTATTGGATGATCTGCATGGTAAAGGCAAGTTTAAAGCGAAATTAATAGAAGATAAGCCAGAAGAAAAAATTGTTGAGAACATTGAAAAACCTGCTCAAACAATAACAAGCAATATAGAGCCAGAAACAATTAAGACACCGGCGCCAACAGCTATAGCAGCGACTAAGCCTGAAGTTAAAAAGCTTGAACCAGTTAAGAACGCACCTCAAGCTGAAACGACAGTTCGGGTTGATACTCAGACGCTGGATAACATCATGAATATGGTGGGTGAGCTAGTGTTAGTGAGAAATCGCTTTCAAACGCTTGCTGTAGAAAAAGGCGATGAAGATATTCTCAAAGCGGTTGGTAATTTGGATATTGTTACCGCTGATTTGCAATTAGCTGTTATGAAAACTCGGATGCAGCCTATTAAAAAGGTCTTTGGCCGCTTTCCGCGCGTTGTTAGAGATTTGGCACGCAGTTTGAAAAAAGAAATTGCATTAGTGCTGGTTGGAGAGGAAACAGATCTCGATAAGAATTTAGTCGAAGCGCTAGCTGATCCCTTGGTGCATTTAATTCGTAATGCGGTGGATCATGGGATTGAATCCCCTGAAGAACGCGAAGCTGCTGGTAAAAATCGGGAAGGGACGGTTGTTTTGACTGCATCGCAAGAAGGCGATCATATAGAACTAAGAATCAAAGATGATGGCAAAGGCATGAATGCTGATCACCTGCGTGGTATTGCTGTCACTAAAGGGCTAATGGATGAAGAGTCGGCCGCTAGATTGGACGATAAAGAATGTTTTAATTTGATTTTTGCCCCAGGTTTTTCTACTAAAACAGAAATTTCCGATGTTTCTGGACGTGGCGTGGGTATGGATGTGGTAAAAACCCGTATTGCGCAAATGAATGGCACGGTTGAGATTGACTCAGTAGAAGGCGTTGGTAGTACTATTATTATTAAAGTGCCACTTACTTTAGCCATTATGCCTACTTTAATGGTGAAGCTGGGCGGGCAATCTTTTGCCTTGCCTTTGGCGAGTGTCTTGGAAATTTTGGACTTAGATTTGGGTAAAACTAAAGTAGTTGATGGCCAGATGGTCATTATGGTGCGTAATAGAGCTTTACCTTTGTTTTATTTAAGTGACTGGCTAGTCGCAGATGTGAGTTATGCAGCTAGCAAAAGTGGTCATGGTCATGTTGTTGTGGTGAATTCCGGAGGCAGGCAAATAGGTTTTGTTGTGGATCAATTGATTGGCCAAGAGGAGGTCGTTATTAAGGCTTTGGGCGCTAAATTACATGGTCTGGATGGCTTGGCCGGTGCGACAATTACTGGTGATGGGCAGATTGCCTTGATTCTTGATGTGCCTGGGATGATGAAAAAGTATGCCAGCTAAGCTAGTAATTGCTTGAATTAATAGTGCTACTTGCATAGATAAATATAAGGCCGATTGAGGATAAAAACATGGCTATTCGGGTTCTTATTGTTGATGATTCGCATTTTATGTGTAAAAGAATTGCTGATATCCTGGAAAAGGATCAGGGTCAGCAATTCGAAGTTGTTGGTATCGCTGGCAATGGTAGGGAGGCAATTGTTTTAGCCGCAACAACAGAGCCAGATGTGATTACTATGGATGTGGAAATGCCGGTCATGGATGGTATTACAGCGGTTAAGCGAATTATGGCGGAAACGCCAACACCTATATTAATGTTTTCTGCCTCTACGCATGTCGGTGCTAAAGCGACTTTAGATGCTTTGGATGCTGGGGCGATTGATTTTTTACCTAAGCAGTTCAATGAAATTAATGGTGATCATGAGGTTGCTCGGCAGATATTAAAAAGTCGAGTACGTAATGTTGCCTTGCAAGCAGAGAGAATTAAAAGGCCGCAAACGCAAGTACTTAATGTTTACCCAGAGCGGTTACTGGGTGCTATTTCTAGGCGTAAGTTAAATCGCTATGAGTTTGAATTATTGGTGATTGTTGCCTCTACAGGGGGGCCGGTTGCGATACAGAAAATTTTGACCGAAATCCCAGCGCAATGTTCCATTCCTATTTTACTGGTGCAGCATATGCCGGGTAATTTCACTCATAGCTTTGCAGAGCGATTAAATGCGCTGTGTAAAATACAGGTGCAAGAAGCCGTTAATAATGACGAATTGCTTCCAGGAGTGGCACTTTTAGCACCAGGTGGACAACAAATAGAAGTTGAAGCGCGAGCAGGAAAGAAATTTATTGTTTTGCAACCGAAGGTCGCCGGCGATATCTATAGCCCTTGTGCGGATATGACTTTAACATCGGTTGCTCAAGTTTATCGTAATAAGGCTTTGGCTATTATCTTAACGGGTATGGGTGCAGATGGGCGGGAAGGGGCGAAAATAATGCACAAAGCAGGATCGGAAATTTGGGCTCAAGATGAGGCGAGTTGTACCATTTATGGTATGCCTAAAGCTGTAGTGGATGCTGGCATTGTGACCAAAATAACTACGCTAGTTGAGTTGATGAAGATTTTCAGAGAAATTAACTAATGGATTTTTTTAGTGTATTAGGCATATTGGTTGGCTTAGGAGCCATTGTTAGTGGCAATGTATTGGGCGGAGGAAGTTTTGGCTCCTTGTTGAATGGCCCTGCTTTGGTTATCGTTTTGGGAGGGTCTTTGGGCGCTGTATTGTTTCAGTACCCACCTAAAGTTCTTTTGAGAGCTATGAGAATAATGGTTTGGGTTTTTGTACCGCAAAAAGTCAATTTACCGGGTGAAATCAATAAAATTGTTGCTTGGAGTTCATTGGCGAGAAAAGAAGGGTTACTAGGCCTAGAGACTGTTGCTGATAATGAGCGTGATTTTTTCGCTAGAAAGGGTTTGCAGTTGCTGGTTGATGGCAATGAGCCGGAAATTATTCGAGAGTGCCTGGAGGTTGATCTAGAAACTAAAGAATATAATGATTTTCAGGCGGCTAAGGTTTTTGAGTCGATAGGTGGTTATGCACCTACGATGGGTATTATTGGTTCGGTTATGGGTTTAATTCAGGTGATGCAGAATCTTTCTGATCCGGGTATGTTGGGCGCTGGTATTGCGACGGCTTTTGTTTCAACTATTTATGGTGTTAGCTTAGCGAATTTAACTTTTTTGCCAATCTCAGCGAAATTAAAAGCCCATGCTTATGATTTATCTAGTTCTAGGGAAATGATGATGGTGGGTATTGTGGCTATTGCTGAGGGTGAAAATCCACGTAATATCGAGTTAAAACTATCGGGTTTTTTACACTTAACATCATAACTAGGCGTCATAATAATGGCACGAAGACGAAAAAAGCATAGTGAACCGGCTGTAGATCATAATCGATGGCTAATTTCTTATGCGGATTTTATTACTTTGCTGTTCGCTTTTTTTGTGGTTATGTACGCCATTTCTTCGGTGAATGTAGGTAAATATCGGGTGTTATCTGATTCAATGAGTGAGGCCTTTGAACGTAAAGGCGCCAAGCAATCTACTGCAGAATCAGCAGCAACAGGGGGAGATTCCGCTCTGCCGATTTCTTTGGGAGAGCCGGCTACAAGTGTTATTGAACCGATTGTATTAGATCACTTTATTACTGCAGAAGAGTTGCGCGATGTTGAGATTTCTGAGGAAGTATTGGAAGAGCGGCGTAGATTGGGGCGTATTGCTGAGCAATTTGCATCCGCATTAGAGTCTTTTATTGATAATGATTTAGTTGAAGTCAAGAAAAATGACTTGTGGGTGGAAATTGAGATTAAAAGTGAGCTACTGTTTGCTAGTGGTGATGCGGCTTTGCAGTCTAAGGCTACACCGGTGTTAAAAAAAATTAGCGAAGTTTTGCAGACGACATCTAATGTTATTTATGTCGAAGGCCATACAGATAATATACCCATAGAAACGATTGAATTTCCTTCTAATTGGGATTTGTCATCTGCTCGAGCAGTTAGCGTTGCGCGTGAACTAGTTGGTAATGGCACAAATCCTGCTAGATTAGCTGCGGTGGGCTATGGAGATAATCATCCAATTGCAGATAATAAGTCAGCGGAAGGGCGCTTCAAAAATAGACGTGTTACTTTGGTCTTAATTTCTAATTCGCTTGCTCGGTATGGTGCTAAAGATAATGTGTCGACGAATAAGGTTGCGGAGTGAGTTTTTGCCCGAGCAGTTACAGTTATTGAGCATGATGAGTCTTTATGGCGTCTTTACTATTATAGTGAGAAAATATTTCAACTCGCTGTTCATAAACGGGTATCAATTATGAAAATATGGTCAGTTTCTAACCAGAAAGGTGGAGTGGGTAAGACGACAACGGTGGTCACATTGGGTGGCCTATTATCATCTTGGGGATATAGGACGTTGTTAGTTGATCTAGATCCGCATGGCTCTTTAAGTAGTTATTTCAAGCAAAACCCAGATGAAACTCAGGCTAGTGTTTATAATTTATTTCATAATGCCAGTCGCAAAATCAAAGATTACAATCCTAGGCCTTATATTATAAAGACGGAATTTGATAATTTGTCTATCTTGCCTGCAGCAACTGCTATCGCAACATTAGATCGGCAAGTCGCTTCTTTAGGTGGAATGGGCTTGGTTGTTTCTAATGCATTGGCGGAAGTGGCTGACGTGTATGATTATGTCATTATCGATAGCCCACCTATGTTGGGTGTGTTAATGATTAATGCTTTGGCGGCTTGTGAGTATTTATTGGTGCCAGTGATTACCGAGTTTTTGGCATTACAGGGTTTAGATAGAATGGTGCGTACTATTCAGATGGTTTACAAGTCCAGAAAGCAGGTGCCTGGTTATAAAATTATCCCGACAATGTACGATAAACGCACTAAAGCAGGGACTGAGAGCTTGAACTCTTTGCGTAACAAATATCCAGATAATGCGTGGCATTCTTTTGTGCCGATTGATACCAAATTACGTGAAGCCAGCAGTATTGGAGTGCCTGCCTCTATTTATGATCCTACATCTAAGGCTGTTGCAAGTTATTCTAATTTGCTGGATGAATTATTGCAGAAAGACAAGCTAGCTAAGATTGCTGTGTCATGATTAAAACTAACCCTGTCGCAGTTAAGCAAATTGCAGAACCAGAGCTTGCGTTAGATGCTTATTTGGCGACTATGCTTGCTGAAATTCCAGCTACAGAACTTATTGAAGAACAAGAGCGGCAAGTTAAACAGGTAATTGCTCCGGCTATTAAGAGTCAGGCTATAGCGGTTAAAAAACAAAAGCAGCAGACTGAGCTTGTCGTTGATGTAGCTTCGAGTAAAGTAGTTAAGGCATTATCTATTATGCCTAAATATGCCCAAGATGAATTCTCCGCTTTGTTTTTTAAAGTCGGTAATTTGGTTTTAGCTGCGCCATTAACCGATTTATCTCGCGCTATAAAATTTGATGGAAAAGTAACAAAAATTCCACAACAGCCACTTTGGTTTATGGGGTTAAAGGCTGAATTAGAGCAAAAAGTAGGTATATTAAATATGGCCTATTTGATTCAGGGAAAAAATCGGGCGAGAACAAGAGATTATCGGCAGCAGCCTTTTAAAAATGTTATTTTGACCGAAGATGGCCAATGGGGTTTGGCTTGTGATGAGTTACTAACAATTGCTAAGTTGACGCCGGAAAAAGTGCGCTGGCGTACCGATAGGCAAAACAAACCTTGGCTGATTGGAACAGTTATCGAACAGCTGATAGTGATCGTGGATATTAATCAATTAGTGCCTAAGCGGAAAAGATCCGGTAGCATTTAATTAGGTATATAATTTATTTATTTAGAATGTGTGTTTAAACTTTAATAATTGGGCGACTGAGCATGAGTAAGAGTGATGGCAAACAAAATGACCCTATAATGCAGTGGGTGACTTTTCGTTTAGGTGAAGAGAAATATGGCATTAATGTAATGCAAGTTCAGGAAGTTTTAAGGGTTTCTGAGATAGCTCCCGTGCCTGGTGCGCCTTCTTATGTTTTAGGCATTATTAATTTGCGTGGTAATGTTGTTACTGTTATTGATACGCGTAATCGCTTTGGTTTGATGTCTAAGGATCAGGATGATGCAACACGCATTGTGATTATTGAAACAGATCAGCACATTATCGGTATTATGGTAGATAGCGTAGCAGAAGTGGTTGATTTAAGAGCTTCTGAAATTGAGACTGCGCCGAATGTTGGCAATGATGAAACCTCTAAATATATACAGGGTGTCACAAGCAGAGATAACGAGTTATTGATCTTGGTAGACTTAAATAAGTTTTTAAGTGATGAAGAGAATGAAGAGTTAGACATGTTTTAAGCCATAAAAACTTTTTTATAAAATCAGTTTTTATTTGTACGATATTGTTTTTTTATAACAAAAAGCAAAAGAATAAGTCATGA
>JACUUF010000302.1 GCA_014859465.1 Methyloprofundus sp. | reverse complement strand
GGGGAAAGTAATTCCCCGGTGGGTTGATAATTAATCTAGCCATCCCATAAGCTCAGAAAGCTTAGAGAGAACCGTGATAAGACTGATAAAACAGGCTACAAAGCCCATAGTTAGAACCATTTCCATAACGCAATCCTTTGGGATGCGTTATCCCTACCGGGATTGCATCCCGGTTAGGGTGAAGTGAAATTACCATGCGTGCGCTACATGAAGGATCATATCTTCAAGCTGAACATTAAATGCATCAGCCCTGGACACCATCTCTTCTAGAAAAGCACGTGCCTCATGCCCATCAACCACAAATTCATTACCACCTAGGTAATCAACCGCCACGTATGGCAAATTGTGATCAATCGACACTTTGGTACCCGCAATTTTTTCCGCGCGAGCAGTAGACTCTATTTGAATTTTGATGGAGGACATTTAATGCCCTCCAAGCTGAATTAGTGCGAAACGTTCAATTGAAGTGAAAGCACGCTCTAACATCAACTTTTGAGTTTCCACATCGAAGTCCTGAAACATCGAATGTGGTCTAAAACCCTCAACTTGCCACCCATCACTGGATGCAGACATAAAGTCTTGATAAGGATTTCCTGTTTCTGGAAAAGATGAGAAAACAAATTCAAGCGCCTCATTCTGAGCGCCAACTGAATTAGACATGATGTATCTCCTGATTTATAAAAATAAAAAAGGGGATACATCAAGCCCCATACAGGGATGATGTATCCCCGTATGGGTTAAGAAAAGAATCGTGACTCCACTGAGTAAACTCAGGCGCAGATCGACTGGAGTCGAAGGATCTGCTTAAGGGTGCTGACCTAAGTCAGCAATGGACGAGTCATAGACTCATACAAAACAAAATATCTTTCCGCGCGACCCCAAGTTTATTAAGGCCGCGAAGGAAAATATTTTGATAGAGGCCGTGATTATTATCCATCAAGCTAATCACATCTAATTTACCGATTCTTAATGTCATGGCGCACAAAGCACTAAGGGACACACAAACAACCGGTTGTGTGCAAACCGGGGTAGATGAGGCCGGAGCCTTGGCCAAACTGACTCACAAAAATCAACTTGGCCAAGACCCCGATCTACACCGGCTAGCGCTTTGTAATTAGATTAGGAGGCCACAAGAGTGGCCGAGCAGGGTGCTTACCAAACACCGTAGAAACCCCAAGGAGTTCCAGAGCCTTCTTTTTATTATATAAAAAGCAGGGCGAGCGTGACTTCCAGACCGAGGTCTGTTGCAGGCGATTGAAGCCGAAGGCCTGCTAAGGGTGCTGACCTAAGTCAGCAAGGGCGTCACTGTACAGCAGTGACCACTGGGTTAAACCTGAGATAGCTTTGACTTGTATTTTACACAAAATACACACCAAAACCATCTGCATACCATGATTAATCTCCAGATATAAAAAAAGGAACCGAAGTTCCTTTTTTGTGGCTTAAGCTGCCTGACGCAGTACCCAAAGCTTAAGATCGCGATCCCAAACGTAACCTAACTCTTTCAAGTGATCACGTTGAGCCGCAAAATCTGGAGCTTTTGGATCCAATTGAACTTCTGGCGCAAGCGCTTCATGTTCGACTGGAGCTTCTGCTGATTCAGCAACCTCATCTTGAATAACTGGCGCATCATTTTGCTCTTCAGTTGGTTGTTCTTCAGAATCTGAATCATCAGACTTAGAATAAACAACTTCACCGTTGACCTTTAGTTGCTTCATACCAATTAATCTTGCTTTGATGGAAGAGACCATTTTTTTCTTGGTGCTACCATCTTTGTTTTTGATGGTTGCTTCAAATGGCTCCCCTTCGAAAATATCTGAAATTCTCATTACAGCAGTAACTTTGCTGTCTCCAAGAATTGCAGCTTCATGCTGTTGCAGAATGTCGCAAATTTCATCATTACGAACATTGCAGTCAATGTAAGTTACACGAGGTTTCTTTTGCTTTGGCCCACCAACGGCGCCGTGCAAAAAACCTAACGTAACGGAACAATAGGTATCACCGTTTTGTGCTTCGTTTGTACGAAAACGATTAACGTAGCAAATACCTTCAGCATGAAAGTTGATGTATTGAACTTCAGTGTTTTGATTAGTAGTAGTCATGATATATCTCCTAAGATATTAAAAATAAAAAAGGGATATACCAAGCCCCAACGGGGAAGGTGATATCCCCATTGGGTAGAAAAGATTAGAATCGTGGCTCCCAGAACAAAGTCTGTTGAGGCGGTTGGAACCGAAGGCCTCTAAGGGTTCTGACCGAAGTCAGAAAAGGTTTTTAGCAAATGCTAAAAAGTTTTCACCTCCATTTATAATGAATATAAAACGTGTTGTCAAATATATTTTTAATAAAAATAAAAAACCCGCTAAAGCGGGGTGGTTTTTCTACTAACCAATGTCAAACGTTTATATTTAAGCGAGCTCTATACGTAATGTTTTACCCAAGGCATTAGCTGCACCACTAAGCGTTGTAAGAGTAAGGCTCGTATCTTGCTCATCGAGCAACCGATTCAATGCTGCGCGACTCGTGTGCATTTTCTTCGCCAAAGCTGTTTTAGTGAGCTTTTGAGCTTTCATTTCTTGAGCAATTTGCCAAGAAACGACTCGTTTTATAGCGACAGATGTCGCTTCCTCTAGGAGACCTTCATCCTCTAAGAAATCATCAAAATCACTTCCAATATACTGACTCATATCATGTACCTCCCACTTGCTTCAATCGATTTTTTGCAAGAGTTAAATCTTCCTTGGGTGTCGATTGCGACTTTTTTATAAAACCATGTAGTAAAACCATGTCCGAATCACGAACTGTAAATAAGATTCGTGCGATTTTATTTTTCAGATGAACTCGGACTTCCCACAAATCTTTTTCTAGCTTCCTAACTAAAGGCATGCCAAGCGGCCAGCCAAATTGAACTGTCTTGATATCCTCACCAATTGTTTTCTTTTCATCAAAACTCAAAGAGCGCAACCAATCTCTAACAGGTTCATTACCATTCTCAGATGCATAAAACTTAACAGTTAATAAGGGTAAATTCATAAACAAAGTGTATCAATAATGGTACGAAAAGACAATGGAAATGAACTTAAAAACAAACATAAATGTTTTAGTGTCCACTTCAGGTAAATAGCCCCCCTAAATTTTGTCTTCCCCTTTAGGTACAGAACCAAGAAATTGGATCATAACTTTAATCGTTTACCTATAGGGGAAGACAAAATGCAAAACCAAAAAACAATGCTACAGCTTATTCATTTTGAGTTGGACAAGGCCTTTAACCAACAACTGGAAATTGAGGAATTGATAAAACTCAGATCCAAACAGTCTTGCCGGTTACAAGAGGGGAGGCCTTGCCGAACCAGTCATAAAAATTTGGGGCAGATGCAAAGAGAAATCGAACAGTTGACGCAGCGAGTAAACGAACTGGATACACTGATGATCCAGTTACAAAATCTTGAACGCATGATTAATGAATATGACGCAGAAGTGATAACGGCAGCCCATGGGCACTGGCTAATAAATAAGACGGCCAACCAAATCCGGCGTGACCACGCCCTGACCCAGCTCTAAATACCTGGCCGCTAACGCGGCACTCCTGCCCCAGAGGGGCGGGAATAAAACTGATCCACCCGCC
>JACUUF010000055.1 GCA_014859465.1 Methyloprofundus sp. | reverse complement strand
ATTGAATCCCTATTATATTAAATCTGGCAATTTTTAAAGAACTAAATTGAAGCTAACCCCTTATAAATCAAGGGGTGGTTGAGTTATTCAGGACCGACTAATGAAGGATTTATATTGATGATAAACAAAAAAACTAGTTAGTCCTTCCTGAATTGCACGCTCACGTTGGCCGAAATTACTCTTTCCTTTTAACTACCAATTAAGTAATCAGTCTCTTTCAGAATCGCCCAATTCTGGGTTACCAAGTGCTTTTTGTGCATTCATCAATGAAATAGTGTCAAGTTTATGGCGTAACTCAATAAGGCAAGACTGTGTACCTCGTATGTACTCGGCTTCTTCCTTAAGATTATTAAGAATAGTTTCGTACTCATATAACTGAGGTGCAAAAAACTCAAAGAGTTTTTCATCATCAGAAAGCAAGTCATAGATTTCTTTAAATACATCTTTAACCATGTTACCGAGGTCATCTTTAGTTTTTGAAAGCTTCTCTTCTTTCTTTTTTTCTTCATAAGCGCCATAGAGATCAGAAAGCACTTGTACTCCGCCGCCTACAGGCCCGGCCCACTTACTGATAGCCCCCGCTAATTTGCTCGCCTCCCATGGTTTAAACTTATAAATCATGCCTGTTACCTTAGCAATCGCATCGCGCGCAGCAAAAATCCCCGTTTTAATTGTGTCAACCGGCAATTTTGATATAACACTGGTCACACCACTAATATTCTGTGAGATTGAAGAAACTAAGCTCTCACGAGCATCAAGTTGTATCTCAATGTCTTCTCCTATCCCATTACTTAGAAGCTTGACGTCATCAAAAAATCTTTGAAGACTAAATTTAATTTCATTTTGTAGTTTAAAACCAAAACCGTTATTGGTATAACCAATTTCATCCTCTAAAAATGGAAGAATGTCCTCAAAAGAAGCGACACGAATTTGCGCCAATAAATCGCGTTCTCTCTGGTTTAACTCTTCGTATACCTGGTCTCTCATTTGACGAATCTGTTTTTTCCCACTGCGAATATCTTCATCGATACGCTTGATTTCTTGATCGGATTGCTGTTGATTTTTTTCTAACCGATTGACAAACTCCTCTGCGATAACGAGTTTCTCTGCCGTGATTTGCTTAACGACATCAAGGCCCGTTTTTGCAACAAGCACTGATGGAACAGTCGAGTCTAAAACTAACTGGGTAACCGTGCGCAGCTCTTGTATTCTTGATCTAGCTTCATAAGCGTCAGATTTTTCAAACCAATAATCTAACCCTCTACCATGCGGGTTTGATGCCATACACACTACTTTAAGCTCGTCTAACTCAGCCTCTGACAAGTTAACTATCCTCTTAAGCTTACTAATTAAGTTTTCTTTTTTTATCAGAGATTGTTCCTGAAAACTGTCTTCATCCGTTAAGTCAGAAACCTCATCCATCTTGTTAATAATGAAAATGGTTGAGGATAGCTTATTTAAATCACGCAAAACCCAACGCACAATATCGGCATGGCTTTCTTTAAGAGGATTTGTCGCATCAACAACATAAAAAATTAAATGCGCCTCAGAAATATACTGCTTAGTAATATCTTCATACATAACCTCCTTTTTTTCCTTGTCGCCAAAAAGGCCAGGAGTATCGACAATTTCACATTGACCATTTAATCCTTCCGGCTGATAAATTGACAATTGATCTGAAGACTCATCACTATCGATCTTCATATCATCCATAATTCGTCCTAACCAGGAAGCGACAACACTGGTTTTTCCATCGGAAAATGCCCCTAATAGAGCAACCCTTAAAACTTCATCATTCAACGAGGTTACGGCTCGTTTTAATTTTTCAAGATCATCAGTTACATCTATGCCAATTTCATCCATTTTTTTGATGACATCTTCAATTTGCCTTAAAGAAGTTAATACATTTTCTTTGTTAACATCAAACTTTATAAATTGATTCATAAATATATTCCTCGTTTATCAAATCTTTTCTATCGCACCATAAGGCATTTGCTCAACTTTTTTTCTAAATTGAGCCATTAAATTAATTACGCCTTGCATCAGGCTCTCAGCGTCTTCAAAGTTTTTTCCTATCTCAACAACAGGAGCCTTCACCTGCTTAGTCACACTATCTTCAACAGAACGAACTATGTCATGAGTTTGCTGTTCCAACTTTGCGAGGTCTTCCTTTCGCAATTTATTAATTTTATCTGACAATTTTTTTTGCAAATTTCTAATTTTTTGGTCTTTACTCATAAAGACATCAAGAAGACTTAGTAGGGCTCCAGTTACCAAACCAATAGCAGCTCCAACACCTGCACCGATGGGTCCAAACTTAAGGCCGATAGTTGCAAAACTAACAAAATAAGTTCCGATTTTTAAACCATGATCTTTCCAGTTTTTCATATCCAAACTGCTTAAAAACCAATCTTTTTCAAAATTTAAGTTTCTTGAAACTAGATCAAAATCAAGGCTCGTTTGATACTCAACGCGTTTCAGGTTTTCCCTCAAACGTCTTACAGCACGATTGTTCTCTTCTTGAAGGTTTTCTATTGATTTTTTATATTGTAGCTTAAATTCACTTTCAGCTTGGTCTTTGAAATTTTCGAACTCTAAACAAATTCTTGATTCAATATTAAAATTATTATCAAATTCTTCTTCAGCTATCTCAATTGAGATATTAGTCAAATTATTAAAAAACCGATTTTTAACATTTTTAAGAGATGAAGAAACTGAGCGATAAAAATTATCAATATTTAAATCAAAGCTCTTTTCAAAAACAGCAATTTCTTCTTTCAGCTTTTCTACAAAACCATGGTAATTTTTTAAAACCATGATTAAGTCAGATTCATTTTTAAGAAGAAGTTCTAAAACCTTATCCTTGTTCGCTTCAACAATATCCTCCTTATAAGTTTTCTGTTTGCCCTCAATCATCTGAGATAAACTCAAAATGCTACTAAAATCAATCATACTTTGAGGGCATTCAAACCATTTCAGGTAGTTTTTTTGAGCTTTAATAAGATTTTCTTCTCGGCTGGGATGAATTGTTGTTTTTCCTTCACAGAAGGCTAGTCCACAAAAAGCCAATAAACCTTGAACACTTTCCCCTCCAATGAGCGAATCTTTTCCAATTTCTGCAGACAAAACATCATAGGTCTGCTGGAAAGTTTCTTTAGAACCTCGATGTGACTCCAATATTGAAACCCGATCATCTTCAAACTCATACGCGTCCGGCATACCACGTACATTGCAAATAGCATAAACTTTACTTCCACGCCCCAAATACGACTTGATTTTCGCCGCAGTCTTTTTTTCCGGTTTCTTATTGGTGCCGTTTACATAAAGAATCAAATGAGCTCTAGCCACAGCCTCTTTGACCATATTTTCAAACTGGCTTTCATCACCTTCAATTCCGGGAACATCAATCATATTAAAATGCTTGCCCCCTTTAATTGACATTTTGTACAACGTATTTCCTTGCGTAAAATCTGCTTTACCTGTGCCAATAATGGTGCCATCTACCATTTTGGCATAAGACTTTGCTTGAATTAACTCTTTAAGATTAGATGAGATATTGTTAATTGTTTTATCTATTAAGCTGACGTTAACATGTGCCATATTCTTCTAATCCGGATTAATTTGGTAAAAATTCTACGAAAGCCATAATACCCATACCAACCATGACACCGCCGATTCCTGCCATAAATAAATACCCTCTCACACGTACCGTCATTTCATATTCATTACGCTTTTTAATTTCAGACACCTGTGCAGAAATTGCCTTAACCTCATGACCATGATGTTTTATCAAGTCGCTCAGTTGTTGGCGTAATATCTCGACCTGGGTGGTTAACGCCTTCTCAATAACACCAATATTTTCATAATTTTCTTCAATCAGCTTTTGGCGTTCGACTTCATTAAAAAGAATGCGTAAACTTTCAATAAGCGTACTTTTTCCCGCATTGGTTTCACCAAAAAAGGCCACAGAAAACACATCCCACTCAGAGTTAGATTCAAGAAACGCTAGCTCCTCATTAAACCGAGTTTGGATCTTACCAAGTAAGTCTCCCATCTGAATTAACTGCTGTTTTCCCTCTTGATGATCTAATTTAATCTTAGAAAGATCATCAACTGCATCAGATAGGTTGCTACAAATATCACGGTAAAAATCAGAAAAATATTGTTTATTACTCAAAAGAACATCCTCAACCTTAAATTTTGTTAATAAACTTTGCATTTTACAGAGCCATCAACTACCCAACCATATCCACCAAGTCACTCATTGAAGCCGCTTTTATAAACTGAACCTCTTTGTTTAAGGCTGCGAAATGTGCGATGCCGCATTTGATCTTGTCACTTTCGGTTTGGCGTAAATCCTCAGAAAACAGACTGCTTTTGGTTTCGACCACAAAATACAAGCGCTCGGCACCATCCTGCTCGACCAATACCGCCCAATCCGGGTTGTAATTTCCTAACGGGGTTTCAATCTTAAACCAGCCGGGCAATTTAGTATAAAGCTTTACCGCCTCGTTTTCTTCCAGCCCTTTCGCAAATGCCGATTCAATGTTTGAGTCGTACACGATGTGGCTGTAAACGCTCTTGTCCACCGCCATCATGTTTTGTTCTAAATAACCCTTCAATTCTTCATCCAAGAAAAGTTCTTGCGCATAGCTGGCCTGGTCGCCAATTTTTTCGTATTTAATGCCATCCACCAAGGCATGCATTTTTTGGCGCTGAATAATCTCTAACGTGCGCTCGACAAACATCTGCGGATTCTTTTTAAAGTCATTGATTCGTCCGCTTTCGCTCAGAATCCGCGCCAATGTCTTGCGGGTCAATTGCGTTTTGTTTTGCAAATAGGTCAACACATCCGGCAGGGTTTGATAGTGGGCGTCGTAAATCAAGGTCGATTCCTTCACATCCGTCACCCCAACGCCACTGCGATCAATTGTCACGTTTGCCAAGCCGGTTTTGAATTTCGGCTTTGCAATCACCATTTGATGCTTTATCGCGTGAATACAATCAAAAATCAGCTTATCCAGTTGAAAGTTGACCTGATACACGGTTTTGTATTTAATCCGCTCCCACAAGGCCTGAAAATCCGCACCTAAGATCACTTCTTTTTTCGGTGTTGCACTAAAGCTTTTGCTCGCATCTTTGACATCCAAGCCACCGGCGATTTTCTTCAGAATATACTGAATATCCGCTTGATAAGGCTGATAGGCCTCCGGTAAAACTAAACTATCGGTTTTCAACGCGACTTTTAAGCTGTCTTGCACCTTACCGTTTTTATCAATCAACTCTTGCGATTTCAGATACAACCAAAGTTTTTCCGAGTCTTCTGCGCCCAAAAAGGTCACATCCTTACCGTCTTGCTGAATCACCAAGTTCGCAAACGCATGATCTTCGACCACGCCGAACTTAATGCCGTCCTCCTCTTCAATCTCTTTTTGCAACGTCGCGGTAAAATCGTGATACGACTCGTTGGCAATTACCGTTAGCGTGTTTACTGAAAAGCCGCTGTCCACCACGCGATTACCCGTGCTATCCACCGCTAGGCGCAAACCGCGCCCAATCTCTTGGCGCTTTTTAATCGTTGAGGCGGTTTCATTCAGGGTACAAATCTGAAACACATTTGGGTTATCCCAGCCTTCGCGCAAGGCCGAATGCGAGAAAATAAAACGCAATGGCGTTTTTAAATCCAGCAAGCGTTCTTTGTCCTGCATAATCAATTTATAGGCATCATCATCCGCTTGGGTGGTGCCGTTGGTGTCTTTCGCCACGCCTTTCTTATCAGCGGCAAAATAACCGTCATGCACCTGATTAACCGCAATCTCCAAATTCACTTCTTTAAACAACGACTGATATTTCGGATGCTTGGCTAAACGGCTAAATTCCTGTTCAAATATCTGTCCATACACACCCAGGTCGGGTTGCCCGTTGTCATCATAAACGCGATAATTCGCCACCTTGTCAATAAAGAACAGGCTCAACACCTTAATGCCTTTCGGGTTCAAGACCAGTTCGCGCTCCAGATGTTTCTCAATGGTTTTGCTGATTTGCAAACGCTTTAACGCCAAATCATCCACGCCACCGATACTTTCTCCCACCCGCAAAAAGTCTTCTTTAGACGTGAAATCCATCCACTGATTGCCCGGCTCCACCGAGATGTCTTTAATAATGTAACCTTCGTACAAATCGCGCTTGCTCAGTTCAAACAAATCCGCACCCGCTTTGAGCCATTTCTTTTCACGCTTAATGCTACCGGTTTTGGTTAAGGCATCGTATTCCACCTGTGCCTCACAATAGCCCTTCTTGTTCTGCACATTCACCAGCTTAATGTACGCGTTGTTATTGTCGTCTTCCGGCAACACCGGTAATACCGCGATTTGCTTCACCAGCTTTTGGTTATAGGCATCCACCGCATCGAGTTTGTAAATCGGCAAGTGTTTATCGCGATGCGTGGCGGAATAACGCAAGGTGAACAAAGGGTTGAGCGATTGAATCGCTTCGCTGGATTTTTTGGTGGTATCGACCGATTGCGGCTCATCAATAATCACCACCGGATGGGTGCGCGCAATCAATTCAATTGGGCGCATGCCCTCAAGGCGGTCGTTCGCACGATGGATAATGTTCGCCGTGCCTTCTTTTTCAGGGTCAACAAAACTGCGACTAAAGGCTTGAATGTTAATCACCATAATCTGAATATGGCTCGATTCGGCAAAGTTGCGCACTTGCTCCAAGTTGCCGGAATCGTACACAAACGCCTCAGCGTTCATGCCTTTGTATATCAAGCTCAAATGGTCTTTGGTGATCTCCAGCGACTTTTTCACGCCCTCTTTAATCGCAATCGACGGCACCACGATAATAAACTTGGTCATGCCGTAGGCTTGGTTCAACTCATAGATCGAACGCAAATACACATAGGTTTTACCCGTGCCGGTTTCCATTTCCACTGTGTAATTCAAATTGGCTTTATCAATCGACTTGCTCGGTTTTAAACCGTGTTTTAGCTGCACACGCTTGAGGTTATCCAGCAATTCCTCTTCACTTAACACCAAACGGTTTGCCGTACCCAACTGCATGTCTGAACCGTAATCCAACCCAAACTGACTGTCACCAGGCCTGGTGGCTTGAATTTGCGGCATAGTAAACGGTACTGAACAGCTTTCCTGCCCTTCAAACAAGCTCACCACCGCCTCCCAAGCGGCTTTTTGATGCGGAAGGTTTTGGTTAAATTGAAGTTTCATAAGCGGTTCTCATCATCGTAGTTTGTGTTTAATCTTAAATAAATCTATCTGATCGTTTTCACGGCTTGTCCAACAAGCCTTTTATTGTAGTTTTTTCCGTCTGCGGCAGTTATTCGAAATTTTCGAATAACTGCATCTTCTTCAAGCTCGCTGTCATCAAACACTTTTTTCAGATGATAATTAACGGTATGCGTTTCAACTCCATAAAGCGCCGCCATCATTTTTTGCGACATCCAAATCGTTTCATCGGCATACAGGGTTTCAAGGCCCTGCTCACCGTTCGCCGCCACAAAGGTTAAATACTCGGCGGCAGAAGACCGAATCATCGCCGTGTTCGTTTTCTCTGTCACCGATTACACTCCTTTTGCACAAAAATACTTCTGGTTGGGGCTATTGGGTTTACCTCCCCAGCTTGCGGGGTATCTTGCGGGGTCGCGGTTAATTGCTCGCTAATCGAAGCAATTAGATTCAGGGTTTTCGCGGTTATTGTGAATGGCGGTTGATACGTCATTTATTCATTTATCCAATCTAACATTGCATGAAAATCTGCATCCGCTATTTGAGAAATACCATTTGTTTCTAGAGTTTGAATGAAATTTGCCCAAGCCTCTTCGGTCTTAGCACTAATTCCTAAATGTGGCTCAATTGCTCCCTTTTTCCAAAGCCAAATATTATTTTGCTTTAAAAGTTCATGTAGCTTCTGTATTTCAGGTTGAGCGTCATTATGCTGTGCCAACCATTCAAATGCTTCAGAAGGCTTTACCGTTCCCTGTTTGGTTGGTAACCCAGTATTTGAATCCAATGCGACATCAGGATTTTGTGGAAATAATGACTTACAAAAGACAATACTTTGATCAGCTTTATCGATTAAGCCTTGTGAGATAGCTCCTTGAAATGCAAAATCCAAGTCCACAATTGCTTTGCAGGGGATATTCATCACATCAAGAACCTTTTGAGCCTTAACAGTATTTTGAACGCCTCCCTGGTCAACAAGTGCCAATTGTTTTTGTCCTAATGTGTATCCATATTTTTTCTCAAAAATTTTAGGCAAGAGTCTTTTCTCGGTTTTTCCTTCAGTTAATAGGACACCCTCCGAAAACAGAATTTGATTTGCGTATTCTAAGGAAAAAAGTAGTTGGTATTGACTAACCGCATCAGTTTCTACCCGTTCAACGGCAGATTTGATCGTTTGACGTGCTACGGTTCCACCTTCTTCTGTTTTTCTTATCAACAAAGTATTTTTGACATCTTCGGCTGGAATCATTTGGGGGGAGTGAGTGGAGAATACAACTTGATAGCCATTTTCAGATAATAGCTTTAAACTTGACCTAACTTGTTCAATTGCCTGTGGGTGCAGATACAGCTCTGGTTCATCTATTAACAGTAGAGTAGTTGTATTTGTAGAACCTTCAGATAACTTCACCTCAGCCAACTGTCTTAGTAAAGCCATCTGAACCGAGCGCTGCGTACCATGACCAAAAGCCGTTATATCTCGGCTATTCCCATGCTCAAAAATCTTAACCGTACCTGCTTTAAATATATCTTTTATTTCAGGCGTAGGAACATGGAGTTTTAACTCTATCCCGGGAAAAATCGCTTGTAATTTGTCCGTTGCCTGTCTGTCAAAATCAATAAACTCTGCAGCTCTTTCAAGGCTATCTGCATCAAATTTTTTCTTTAATTCTTCTAGCGCTGCTTTAATCGCAGTTGAGTGATTTTCTTCGATAGGAGCCAATACTTCTGCAATTAATTTTCCAATTGTCGTAGATGTCTTAAATTTCGAAACATCTTCAGCTGCATCCATCATTGCTGCAATTTCAATTGCTTCTGGAAAAAGCTTTTTTAAAGCATTATCAATACCCGTGGGATTGCTTTTCCAGTCTTCCTCTATTGGATGCCAAACTAAAAGTTGTTGTTGAGGAGCAGAAGCATTAGGGCATACCTGGACTCGCTTTATTTTTAATTCTTCATTTTGAATAAACGGGTTTATTTGCGCTTGTTGATTTGCCGGTAAGTTTTCTATAATTTCATTGGTAACGCCGTTTATCACACCTTCAACTTCAATAGGCTCAGCTGAATTATTAAACGCCTCCTCTCCCAGCTTTTCTTTTTGCAGCAACCACTTAAGCGAAAAAATAATATTGGACTTACCTGCGTTGTTATAACCAACAATTGGTGTATAAGCTTCCAAAGAAAAATCTGCATTTTTTATCGATTTAAAATTTTTAACTTTTAGCGATGATACATAGTGCACGATATCACTCCCCTCTCTAAATACTCAGTACATCTTCAATGCCGGTTTGTTTTAGGCGTTGAATGGCGTTGGTTTTGGTGATGTCGTTGGTGAAGCTGGTGTCGCGGAAGACGACGCGCAGCACAGGGTTTTCGGGTGTGCTGAGGTTGGCTATGGCTTGGACGGTTTCGAGGGTGATATTTTCGTCGAAGCAGGCGACCAGAGAGTTGTGGGCGACTGACCAGGCCTGGTAGGTTTTGCCATTGCTGTTGATGTCGATTTTTTGAATCGGCAGGGTTAATGGCAAGCCGTATTTAATCAACACTTCGTAGAGCAAGTCTTCGGCGGTGCGGTCGGGCAGGATATTGTCCACGGCATCGAGTAGATCGGTTTCGAGGGTGTCGAGGTTTGGGTTCCATTTTTTGATATTGGATGTGTCGAGTTTTAAGACTTTGAAGCCGAGATCGGCTTGGGTGTCTGGATGTGCTTCTTGAATTTTTTTAGCAGCACGGCGGATGCGTTCTTTGCCGATTTCGGCAATGGTGGCGTAACCCGCTTTCCGAGCTTCGGAGTTTTCCGGCGTGGGTTCGGGGATTTGCACCAAAATAAATTTGCGATTGCCTTGGTCTTCTGCATTGAGTTGCATCACTGCGTGAGCAGTGGTTGCAGAGCCTGAGAAGAAATCTAAAATAATGCCTTCGGAAGCACTAATTTTTAGGGCGATCTTTAACAGTTCAGTAGGTTTGGGGGTTTCAAATACAGCAACATCATCAAATAACTCTTTAATGGCATTTTTTGACTTTTCTGTAGTAAATGCATCCTTTGCAAACCATATACTTTCTGGCGTTAAACCTCTTTCTTTTGCATGAAGATATGTTTTTACACGAGGTACTCCATTACCATCCTTTCCAAACCAAATCCGACCTTCGGAAGCCATTTGGTCAAACACTTCTTTGGTATATAACCAACAACGTCCACTTGGTAATTTATGCTCTTTTCCATTTGGAGCTGTAAATACATAAAACTGGCTTTTTGTTCCATGTCCAGCCTGAGCCGTTGCTGGATCAGATTTCCACAATCCTCTTGGGTCATCATCTGGATTTTTATAATTTGAAAGAGCTTTTTCATCCATCGGCAGTTGCGAAATTGCCTCGGATTTTTTTGACCTACTTTTAACGTATGCAATTATCGATTCATGTCTATAAGAGATAATTTTTCTATTTTCTCTGTTTGTTCTTTTTTCCCAAACAAAGTTGCATACAAAATTATCCTCCCCAAAAATTTCATCTGTAATCTTTCTAAGATTATGGACTTCATTGTCATCAATGGAAATAAAAACAACACCATCATCTTTAAGCAAGTTTCGAGCGAGTTTTAGGCGTGGATACATCATATTGAGCCAGTTGGAATGATAGCGGCCGGCAGAATCGGAATTAGTGGTTAGGGGGTTGCCTTCATCATCTTTTTGCCCTGTCAAACGTTGATAATTAGCAAGGTTGTCTTTAAAGTCGTCTTTATAGACAAAGTCTTCGCCAGTGTTGTATGGCGGGTCGATGTAGATCATTTTGACTTTGCCGAAGTAGGATTTTTGCAGTAGCTTGAGGACTTCGAGGTTATCGCCCTCGATATAGAGGTTTTCGGTGCTGTCCCAATTCACGGATTCGTCCGGTGCGGGGCGCAAGGTGCCGAGGCTGGGCGTGGTAGCGATGCGTTTGGCTTGTTCTTTGCCCGCCCAGGTGAATTGATAACGCTCCGACTCGGTTTCAACAACCTCACCCAGCTCGGATTTCAGCGCATCAAAGTCGATTTTGCCCTCCGTAAACACATTCGGGAACAATTGCTTGAGCTGTTCGATATGGTGTTCGGTCAGGTTGAAGCTTTCGGCTTGGATGGGTTGTAAGTCGGTTTGTTGGGTCATAGCGTTTCTCTTTTTTGAAGTCCGTTCAAAATAATGTTTTGTAATTTGCGGGTATCGGCCAATTGTACGCAGTCGATGGACGCTTGAATATAAAGATTCGGCTTTTCATGGGTGGCGAGCGTTGCTTCGTAGTCTAAGGGAGCGTGAGCATCGGTGATGCCAAGTTTGTTGATGGGTATATCAGTGTTTGGCTGATAGATAAGGCTTTGCTGGAATTGATACTTTGACACCATAAGACTCCATTAACTGCTTAATGTACTGGCGTCTTTCGACGGATTGACTGACGTCTTGGCATTCAATCCGCATTGAAACAGTAATGGCTTTTTGCATTTTTTTGCGAAGTTTTGCAGAGACTTCCATTGCGCTGTTCCTTTTTCTATTTCGAACAACCTAACCCTGCACAGGCTGTTTTCAACTATTTTAACTGATTCGGAAATCGCTGTACAATATTGACCAAAGGTTCCTGCTTGGTGATAAGCGTCCAAGGGATGTTTTTGAGTACCGATTGTTGTATCTGAATAGCTAAGCAGGTCACTTCCCATCTTAATCAGCCTTTGCGGTTTCTATTGCGTCAATTCTTCTGTTTTTTACTTGCTTGCAGTTCATATGAGTAAATTTTTAAGTTTTTTACTCGCGTTATCAGAGTCATGTTCAATTTTCGGCATTTTTTACTCGTAAAAACGTTCGCCACTCAATAGCTGATAGAAACGAGTATTAATGAAATACTTACTTTTCCCCATTTTAACAGGGTGTAGAACCTCCATCTCAACCAGCTTATTTAAATAGGTTGAAGCGGTTTTACGAGAAATATTCAACGCTTGTTCGGTAAATTCAATTTTGGTGTAAGGGTGAACAAATAACACTTCCAATAAGTCCTTTGAGTAAAGCTTTGCGTCTTGTTCTTGGATACGCTGCCCCGTATGTTGCATCAACTCATCAATCTGTTTGATCAGCTGAATGGTTTGGTTAGCGGTTTGCTCAATCCCTTCTAACATAAACAACACCCATTCTTCCCAGGCCTGCTCGGTTCTGACTTTTTGCAGTAACCGATAGTAATCGGCTTTGTGGGTGGTGATATAACGGCTGAGATAGAGAATCGGCAATTCAAGCAGGTCGGACAAAACAAGATACAGAATATTCAAAATTCGACCTGTGCGCCCATTGCCATCGTAAAACGGGTGAATGGTTTCAAATTGATGGTGGATGATCGCCATTTTGATTAAAGGGTCAATATCGTCTAATTCGGCATTGTTGATGTATTGCTCTAAATTACTCAATGCATTGCGTATGTCGTTTTCCTGTTGCGGTGGTGTGAAAATGACCTCACCCGTTTGGTCGTTTTTAAGCTTGGTGCCACCTTGTTTGCGAATGCCGGCATCATTTTTTTCTAATATAGACTGGATTTGAACAATGTCTTTAACCAGTAGCCATTTGTTTTTAGAAACTAACTCAAATCCTTTACGGAGGGCTTCACCATAATGACGGACTTCTTTTACCGCTTGCGATAAATCACCGGCATCGATACTTGAGCGATAGAGATCGTCATGGGTGGTAATGATATTTTCGATTTCGCTGGAGTCTTTGGCTTCTTGCAACACTAATGAATTGATCAATACCGCTTGATTAGGAATGCGTGCCGCTACCCCATTGAGCTTAGCGAGCGCGGTATTAGCCAAGATAGCTTTTTTGAGCACCGCCTTGGTTTCTAAATCCTGTCGCAGCGGTAAGCTTGGAGGAATGAAGCCTGTCAATTCATTTTCGATTTGTGCTGTCAATTTGTTTTCCTCCAGAAACTAAAAACCCCACGCAGGGCGCTGTTCTTATGGGTAGCGGGTGGGGTATTGTTGTAGATTATTATAGCATTCATCTTCACTTCATTCACCGCTTATGAGGTCATTTAGTTGCTTGGTTAAGCTTTGCAGGCGGATATTCAGTTCCACTTTTTCATTAAACTGCTGGCAGGCTTTGAGCTGGTTTTGGAGATCATTGATGTCTTTTTTAAGCTGTTGAATCTGCTTGAGTTTTGCGCGTTGTGTTTCAAGACTGGATTCTGTGATCGGTAAGTCGCTTAAACCGGCTTGGTGCGCCAGCGCGTAGCCGGTGAGGGTTTTATACCAGCTTTGGTATAGCGTGTAGAGGTTTTGTTGATTCTGGTTAGCAAAGGCTAAACGGCTCAATAAAGATTGCAACAGCTCACCACCAGGCCTGGTACCAATGTCCGTTGATAACCATTCGGTTTGTAGCAGTTCGTTGAGAATCAATTTATCGTGTTCACTGTCGGCTTGGTGGACGGATTTTTCTGCCAACGACCATTGCACTTGTTCGCCTGCTTTGATTTCAAGGAATAGCGGATAGGCAATCGCTTTGTGAACTCCTTCATGCAAGCTTTTGAGTTGTGCCGGTTTCAGGTTTAACCAGGCCTGGTTGTCTTTCATCGTGATTTGTATAACAAAGATTTCGAGGTATTCGTGTTGCGCCGTTTTATAGGCGGCGATATTGCTGTTGTCTGGGTGAAGATGCGCTTGCAAGCTTATGGATTCGACCTGTTCTTGCAATAACTTTTGCGCACTGGCGCTGAGTTGGCCGTTGTCGTAAAAACTCTTTTTGGTGAGTTTTTGATTGATCCGCAGTGCCGGCGGTAATTGAAGCGCTTCGATTAACATCACGCTTTCCCGTCCACTAAAATCAGGTAACTGATGACTTCAAAATCGCTGTTGGCGTTAAACGCATCCAATTGTGTACCACCACGACTAAACAGGCTGTTCATGCCCTCCTCAACCTTTTTACCTTGGATGTGCGCGATAGCTTGTTTCAAATGGCTTTGGAATTGGCTACTGCTGCCGAGTTGTTGGAATAACGCGCTATCGGGATGCGCTCGCCCTAAGCTGTGTTTTTTTAGGATGTCTAAGGTTTTTTTGGCTTGAGTATAAGGCAAGGCGATGGTTTGTTGTTCGGTCACATACACCAGAAAATACGGGAATAAAGCATAGGGTTCGTTGGCACGCTCGTTTTCGGATTTAAATTCACGCGCGAGGTTTTTTACACAGAAAATCACCCCCGGTGGCAGGCCTGCATTTTGTAATGCTTCATCCAACTTGACCACTGAATACAAGCCGTTTGGTGCTTGCTCTAGGGTGTTGAGATGGGTTTTCATGTAGTTGGATAAATCCATCTTAAAGTCGTTGAGCGTCAAATCGGTAATCGATAAACCACCTGAAATATCTTCTAAATCGAGTACGGTGTCTTGCAGTTCTTTGAGCTGTTTTTTGCGGTATTCTAAATCGCGCATTCGCCCGGCGTTGGTTTCGTCAATAATGTTTTCTTCACCGGTGGCGGATACATCGAGCAGCACCATGCGCCCTGACACCCGCGCTTCAAGATCAATGTATTCATCCAGTTCCATATTCGGCCAGAAGTTGACCAGTTGGATTTGGCTGTTTTTAGAGCCAAGGCGGTCAATACGCCCAAAACGCTGAATAATGCGCACCGGATTCCAATGGATGTCGTAGTTGATTAAATAATCGCCGTCTTGCAGGTTTTGGCCTTCGGAAATACAGTCGGTGGCAATCAGTAAATCAATCTCGGCTTCGACGGGGATGCCGGTTTTGTCGCGTTCTTTTGAAAGCGGCGAAAACGCGGTGAGCAATTCATTGAGTTCGGCACGTAATTTCGGTTGCGTGGTTTTATTCGTACCGGAGCCGACAATCAACGCGCTGTGAATACCTTGGGTTTCCAGCGCCCAATCAGATAAATGCTTATAAAGATACTGAGCGGTATCGGCAAACGCTGTAAATATAATGATTTTGCGATTGCCGGGATTGAGCGGATGCGCAATTTTTTGCTGAATTTGCTGTTTGAGTAGTGCCAATTTTTGGTCACGCTCCGCATTGACGCTGGAGGCCATATTAACGATTTCAGTCAGGTAACGCTGATCTTCTTTGAGGTCGTATAGCCATTGCGCTTGATCCATGTCTTGAATCAGAACCTTGACCTTTTTACCGACCATTAGACTTTCCAGTTCCGGCGAATCCATGTCGGTTTCTAAAATATCCATTTCTTCCACTTCACCTTGCGCGTGGTGCTCAAGCTTTTTAATGGTGCGCTCGACATCCGCCAACAGGCGTTGTGCCGTAAGGTGAAACGAATGCACTGTGCTTTCAAGGCGTTTTAGCATGTTAATTTTGATCAAACCAATCAGACTTTTTTCACGGTCAAGTTGTGAAAACACCGACTGACTGCCTTTCAGTTTGGTGTCGTATTTTTGTTCGTAGAGTTTGCGTTTATCGAGTGCCACGTATTTAAGCGGTGCAAAGGTACTCAAGTTCAAGCGACTAATGGTTTTATTGATGTCACGTAACGATGGAAACTCAGCTTGGGTATCAAAGTCCGCTTGGATATTGATGGGTTTGAGTCGCGTCGGGAATTGGCCGATTTCTTCGAGGTTGTAGTATTTTTCGATGTGCTTGCGTGAACGCGCAATGGTGAGTAAATCCAGCACTTTGAAATAGTCAAAGTTGAGCGAGTTAAGCAGTTGATCAGTTGTGCGTAAATCATCTGGATTTTTGAGCCAGTCGTTAAACTTGGTTTGCGCTCGTTTAAGCGTTTGGCTGATATTGTTAATGCCATGATCGGTCAGCGCGTAATCATCGCCCTCAGTGACAAACGCAATCTGATTTTTAAGGTCGTTCAAGCGGTTATTGACCGGAGTGGCGGATAACATCAGTACTTTGGTTTTTACCCCAGAGCTGATAATGTCGTCCATTAGCTTGGAGTAACGTGTGTGTTTTTCGTCGGCGGTACTGGCGTTACGGAAATTGTGCGATTCATCGATCACCACCAAATCGTAGTTGCCCCAATTGACAGTTTCGAGGTTAATGTCGCCGGAATGCCCTTTCGTTCGGGTCAGGTCGGTGTGATTGAGCACGTCGTAACTAAAGCGGTCGCCGGATAGCAGATTTCGCCTGTCGTTCTGGGTATAAAGCGTCCAATTGTCGCGTAGCTTTTTAGGAGCCAACACTAACACGCGGTCGTTGCGAAGTTCGTAATATTTAATCACCGCCAGGGCTTCAAAGGTTTTACCTAAACCCACCGAGTCGGCGAGAATACAACCGTTGTGACGTTCTAGCTTATCGATAACCCCCAGCACACCGTCTTTTTGGAACTTGTAAAGTTTGTTCCAAACCAGCGTTTGTTTAAAACCTGTTTTGGTTTTAACAATCGACTCTTCATCAATTTCATCCAACAAATCATTAAAAATACGATAGAGCGTAAAAAAGTAAATAGTTTCAGGTGATTGGTCTTGAGCTAATAGCTGAGCAGCGTTTTTTAATTCTTGTTGCAAGGATGTAACCGCTTGTTGGTCTTGCCAGGTCTGATTAAACCAACGCTCAATCGCTTGAGCTTGTAGCGGATCGTCCGAACCCATGTTCATTTCTAGACGCTGGGTTTGTATTAAACCTAAACCGGACGCGGTCAGATGAGACGAACCTTGGATAAATGATTGTTGGTTATCAGAACGAATGAGGAATAAATTCTGTGGCACACGATTTTCATCAATGCCTTTAGCTTCAACATTCTGTTCTAGCCAAGTTAAAAATTCGGCTGCCAATTCTTTTTGCTGCAGCTTATTTAGACGACTTTCTTCACCCGACTCACAGGCTAATCTTTGTGCGAGAGGTTGTGTATTTGTTGCTAAAACCAATCGAGTTTTTGTTTTTTTGAGTTGAGCTTTTAAGGCTTCAAAACCGGACAATGTCAACGATTTAAGTATTAACGAAATTTGATCATTCGATTTTATCTGACCTGCTAAATAGTTAACCAGCTTGTCACTCGTTTGGTTATCAATAATCCGGTTTGTCACTATTCAACATCCTTGCTTAATTTTTGTTCTAACAGAACCTGCGACATTACTTTAAATTATTGATATTCATTACCCTAAAACTCAAAGCTTGTTCATATTAGTAAGTGTAAGCTGAGTATTCAACTGTATAATTTTTTTACGCCTTATTAAGCCGACCAGATTTATCGTGCTTTATTTTTAAAACCTGTCTCAGCCAACTCATAAAAAATATGAAACCCACAATTATTCTTTCGGAAATTGTGGTTGATAACCCTGACACCTCAAGCTCCTCTATGCGCCTTACATTTATTGGTGTTTACATGCGCCCTCCCCCAGTCCAACTTGGGCTTAATCATGGTTTGACGAACACTGATTGCAGACAACAAGAACATTAAGCAAACCACTATTGCAAACGTCCAAAGCTTTAAGCTATCAGCGGTGCCCTCAAGGTTCAGCTGTCGCTTTTTACGTTCAAATTGTTGATCACATTCTGGGTTAACTTTGTAAGTAAGAAGACCGCTACCGTTTTTCTGTGGGTAGTGTAAATCGCCGAGGTAACATTCGACTCTGTCAACCTTTTCAATATCCACTTCAACCTGATACGTGTTCGATACCAATCAGCAAAAGTATTCTTGTGAGTGTAGTAAGTGGTGCAGCTGTAATCCTCCCCTTTCTAAACGTAATTGAAAGAAAATGATTAAGCTCATTTAAACTTACAACCAAAACAGCTTCAGTCTTTGTTGGATTTAGTTGAATCTCGCTTGCGTTTTTTATTCAACACATCACCACCGCTAAACGCAAAAATCGCCATGATGATTAAGGCAATAATGGCAAGCACGATTTTCATATCGATTTCCATGGGCTTGTCTCCTATGATTTTTTTATGATACCACCTCGTCTTGTGCTTGCCGAGGTGGGCTATTTCAATTCAACCGACTGAGATGAACCGAACGGTTCGCGGTTTGGACTTGGGTGAAGTGATAGTAGTCAGGTAACGCGGCAAACGCCTCCTCTCGCATCTGTACACCGGTACTCACACGGTCGGCGGCTTTGATTAAGTTTGCGCCAATAAACTTGGGATAGCCGTCGGTGAGTTTCCAGGTCAGCATGTATTCAAGCGCGATGGCGGCTTGCTCATAGGTTTTCTTGAGCTGCTTGAGTTCATCCGCCATCAAACTCAAGGTGTAATGCTCATGGTTGACGTTAAAGCCCTCCATGGTCAGTTCACCTTTAGGGTTTAAGGTTTGGGTTTTGCCGATGTCGTGTAACAATGCGGCGACTTGGGTGAGGTCTTTTTCCCGTTTAGAGAAGTGTTTGACCTGCTCCATCGCGGCTTTAACCATCTTCATGCATTCGAGTGAGTGTTCGAGTAACCCACCTGGATAGGCATGATGATGGTTTTTGCTGGCGGGATTTGCCAGAAATCGCAGCGCCAGTTGGGGTTGTGAAAAGAGTGACCACATGAAGCTTTGTAGGGCTTTACTGTCGAGTTGTTGGATAAACTGCAACAGTTCAATCACCTGTTGGCGTTGATAAGCACACTGCATGAGGTAAATGGCATAGTCTAGACTATAGGGTAAGACTACGAGTTGCCAGCCTAGCACGGTACAGTGTTCATCGACTTCTACCTCAATAAACAACCATTGATCAGCGGGAATGTCTATCTGTCGATAGGCTTGTAGAAGTGCTTGATAATCGTCATCGGATAACTCAAATGACTGGCCTGCTTGATTGAGCGTATCCACCCTGACACGCTGACCATAATCAAAGCTGCCCACTTGTTGATGTAAGCCGCTCATATAGCCAAAAACGTGCTGTGTGGTAATGGGTTGTTCAAAACTCATTACATAATCTTTGGGATTGATTTGCGTGCTCATTAGGCCACCTCCTGCCAGTGAAGTAGTTCACGCTTAAGACGCGTGACCAAAAAGTTGAGTAGATCATTGGGCTCAATCCACTCAGCCTGTTTAAGCTGATCACTGATCCAGTTGATCAAGACTTGTTGATTATTCTGGGCGGTTGGATACCCCAGAATAAACGCCAGTTCGGCTTTTTGGCTGAACTGGAACAGGTAGATCAGACTGCTGACCAGTTTATTCAACACACGCGGATCCGACAGGTCAAGGCTGTTCTTGTCAGTGGGTTCAAAGACAATTTGTGTATACATACTCATAGCGCTCCTCCTTGAGTAGGGTTCATTAGACGACTGTTCAGTAAATTTTCAAAAGCCGAGCCATCCTGCCGAGTTAAGTTAGGCACATATCGAGAATAGACTTGGAACAACATTTTTGTTGATGTATGCCCCATTTGGCGTGCAATCCACTCTGGGCTCTCGCCAGCGGCTAACCATAAAGTCGCTGCTGTATGACGGGTTTGATATGGAACCCGCTTTGTTAAACCGCACTTCTCTAATAGTGGATACCAAACACGTTTAGTTAAATTACGGTGATCAAGTGGGTTGCCTTTTGCATTTACAAAAACAAAAACGCCCTTCGCGGTTTTTTCTTTTTGCCTCAGAAAAGCTTCATAGACTGGGGATGACATTTGAATCTCTCTCGCTGACTCAATGGTTTTTCCGGTTTCTTCACGCCCATTTACAATGGTTTCACGGATTAAAATCAGCCTATTATTGAAGTCAACATATTTCCATTTCAAGCCATCGACCTCTCCCGTTCGCATGCCGGTAAAAAACCGAATGAGATAATAGTCACGGAAATCCTCGTCACACTGACTGAGTATTAAATTCACATCATCCAAACTAAAAGGTTCAACGTCAGCTTTCTTTACCTTTAACGCTTTGATATTTTGATAAGGGTTGTTAAAATCAAATCGGTCAGCCGCATCTGTAAGGATCATACGAGCAATCGTCATGATATGGTTAATACGATCAGCCGATAGTCCAACCTTGGTTCCGTTTTTCACTTTGGCGAGGGATGCACGGAATTGAAGGATATCTGCCTTGGTGATGTAGCTGACTTTCTTATTACCAAAAGCGCCGTTGAGATGGTGACTTATAATATGCTCAACGTTTTCGACATATGATCGCTTCCATCGCACGATGTTCTCATCAAACCAACTTGAAGCGAATTCTTCAAAACTCGGTGTTTGATCAGAAAACTGGTCATACCTTTCCTTGTTTCGGTCCTCATCAAACTTACTTGCATTCGGGCTATCGGGAAAATAATGCTTATAGATAAACGTACCAAGCTTAATTTCAGCATTGATGCGATCCATAACTTGCTGCATTTTTCGCCGATTGGTTTTATTGTCATCCAAAAGCGTATGCTCTCGACATCGCTGACCTTGAAACCTAAAGTCAAAGAATAACTTTTTCGTTTCGCTACGAACGCGAACACTACCCATAGCAATACCCTCCTTTAGTCATAGGGATTAAGTTAGAAGTTGGTTTAGTTTTACGATTAATTTCTGCTTCGACCTCTTCCCAAACATATCGAATACTCCCACCAAAAGGGCGAATATAGTGCACCCCTTCAATGAAATACTTATCTTTAAGGTTTGCAATATAACCAGCACTAAAACCAAGCCTTTCAGCCAGCTGTTTTGTTGTAATATACGTTGTCACACAAACTCCTTATTAGCTTTTAATCATCATTTGTAGAACTTACGCTACATATATTAATACAACTTTTCGTGACTGACAAGCACGTTTGTAGAAAATATTTATTTTCTTTTGCTTATAAGAGATAATGTTAAAAAAGGAGCGAAGCTTATGATTAGATTTAGGTTAAAAGAACTGCTAGCAGAGAAGGCATTTATAGAGAGGAGAAGAATTACGCTAAGTGAGGTTTCGGAAGTCACAGGTATTCATAGAACAACATTGTCAAAGATTGCAAATCAACCAAACTACAACACTACAACTGAAAACATAAACTTACTTTGTAAGTACTTTGGTTGCACAACATGTGAGTTAGCTGAATATATCGCGGAATAGTATAGGGGTCAGAATATTGAAATTTACTGGGAAACCAAAAGACGAGTTGGGCACAAGATGGGCACAGTTTGGGCACAGACAAGAAAATGAAAACTATAAACGGAATTAACTTATTGATTTAAATGGTACAACCGAGTGGATTCGAACCACCGACCCCTACCATGTCAAGGTAGTGCT